>NZ_JBVINN010000029.1:0-116281 GCF_055579305.1 Kitasatospora sp. NPDC032757
CCGCCGCGAACGGAGCGATCTTCGCCTCGGCCAGCGAACGCACCGCCTCACGGAGCATCTCGTGCTCCTCGGAGATCCGGAAGAGATCGAAGTCCGCCCCTGCGCTGCCCGCCATGATTCCCGCCTCGTTCGTGTGATGAAGGAGTGAAGTGAGTTAACTACCGTTCAGTAGACAGATCCTAGGGCTCCGACCTGCGGCTGCCTAGGTTCAGTCGACGTCCGCCCCCAGGGTGTCGCCGGCCCGGTGCTCCTGGAAGTACTGCGGCATCCGGTCGTTGCGCATCGCCTCCCAGAGCTGGGCGGCCGGGCGCTCGGCCAGCAGGACGACGCTCTGGCCCTCCCGCGTGTCGAAGCCGCCGAACGGCGCGTTCATGAAGCGGACGTCGTCCGGCCGCAGCGAGCGCAGGCTCCAGGCGAGTTGGAAGAGGTCGCCGTTGGAGAGCCGGTCGTCCACGCTGACCACCTCGCCGACCGACTGCAGCAGGCCGCCGAGCCTGGACGGGCTGGTCAGCGTGCCCGAGTCCATGATCCGCAGCATCAGCGCGCGCAGGAAGTTCTGCTGCCGCTTGGTGCGGTCGAGGTCGCCGCCGGGCAGGCCGTAGCGCTCGCGGACGTAGAGCAGCGCCTGCGCGCCGTCCATGTGATGAGTGCCGGCCTCCCAGGCGCGGGCCTCGCCGGCCGCCTCGATGGTGCGCGCGATGGTGATGTCCACCCCGCCGACGGCGTCGGTGAGCTCGCGGAAGCCGTTCCAGTCGATGACGGCGAGGTGGTCGATCCGGATGCCGGTGAGGTCCTGCACGGTCTCGGTCATCAGCGCCGGGCCGCCCCAGGAGTACGCGGCGTTGAGCTTGGCCTGGCCGTGGCCGGGGACGGAGACCCAGGTGTCGCGGGCCAGCGAGACCAGCGAGGCGCTGCGGCGGTCGTCGGAGAGGTGCAGCAGCATCATGGTGTCGCTGCGGGCCGCGCCCGCCTGCCAGGCCGGGGCCTCGGCCCTGCTGCCGGTGGTCGGGACGTCCGAGCGGGCGTCCAGGCCGACCAGCAGCAGATTGAGGCCGCTCGACGGGACGGGCCTCGGCTGGGCGGAGTCCGGCGCGGTGGGGAAGGCGTTCGGGATCCGGGTGACGGACGAGGCGTAGTGCTCGGCCGTCCAGTAGAGCGCGCCGCCGGCGCCGACGGCCAGCACCAGCAGCACGGAGAGGGTCCAGAGCAGGACGCGGCGGGTGCGGCGGCGCCGGCCCGGCGGCTCGCGGTCGGCGTCGGGCCCGGGCGCTCCCCCGCCGCCCTCGCGCGGCTCGAAGAGGCTGAGCCCGGCCGTCTCGTCGGTGTTCTCGGGTTCGTCCGTGCGCTCGGGCTTCGGATCCATGCGCGCATTGTGCCGCCGGTCACATCTCCGGCGCGGGGGTTCCGCCGAGATCGCACCCCCGGTCCGTGCCGGGCCCCGTGCCCTGCCCGGAAACCGCGCCCCCGCGGCCGAAAACCCGGTGCCGCCGGGACGGCCTGGGCGGCACCCGTGCAGCCGGATAGCATCGGTCCTCGCACGTCATGTCCGCCCGCACCCGCCCAGGTCGAGATTCCACATAAGGGGAACCCGTGGCCCTCCGTATCTCCGTGATCGGCACCGGCTATCTCGGTGCCACCCACGCCGCCGCCATGGCGGAGTTCGGCTTCGAGGTGCTGGGGCTGGACGTCGACCCGGAGAAGATCGCCACGCTGACCGCCGGCCGGGTCCCGATGTACGAGCCGGGCCTGTCCGAGCTGCTGCTCAAGCACGTGGCGGGCCACGAGGGATCGACCGGCCGGCTGCGCTTCACCACCTCCGCCCAGGAGGCCGCCGACTTCGGCGACGTGCACTTCGTCTGCGTCAACACCCCGCAGCGCAAGGGCGAGTTCGCCGCCGACATGTCGTACGTGGACGCCGCGATCGACGCGCTCGCCCCGCACCTGACCCGCCCGGTGCTGGTGGTCGGCAAGTCGACCGTCCCGGTCGGCTCGGCGGGCCGGCTGGCCGAGCGGCTGGCCTCACTGGCACCGGTCGGCGAGGGCGCCGAACTCGCCTGGAACCCGGAGTTCCTGCGCGAGGGCTTCGCCGTCCAGGACACCCTGCGCCCGGACCGGATCGTGGTCGGCACCCGCAGCGAGCGCGCCGAGCAGCTGCTGCGCGAGGTGTACGCGGACCCGATCGCGGCCGGGGTCCCGTTCGTGGTCACCGACTACGCGACCGCCGAGCTGGTCAAGGCCGCCGCCAACTCCTTCCTGGCCACCAAGATCTCCTTCATCAACGCGATGGCGGAGGTCTGCGAGGCGGCCGGCGCCGACGTGACCCAGCTGAGCACCGCGCTCTCCTACGACGAGCGGATCGGCGGCAAGTTCCTCAACTCCGGCCTCGGCTTCGGCGGCGGCTGCCTGCCCAAGGACATCCGCGCGTTCATGGCCCGGGCCGGGGAGCTGGGCGCCGACCAGGCGCTGACCTTCCTGCGCGAGGTCGACTCGATCAACATGCGCCGCCGCTCGCGGATGGTGGAGCTGGCCCGCGAGCAGTGCGGCGGCGGCTTCCTCGGCCGCCGGGTCGCCGTCCTCGGCGCCGCCTTCAAGCCGAACTCGGACGACATCCGGGACTCGCCCGCGCTCAACGTCGCCGCCCAGATCCAGCTCCAGGGCGCCCAGGTCACGGTGTACGACCCGAAGGCGATGGACAACGCCCGCAAGATGTTCCCGGGCCTGGCCTACGCCGACTCCCCGCTGGAGGCCGCCGAGGGCGCGCACGTGGTGCTGCACCTCACCGAGTGGCAGGAGTTCCGCGCCCTCGACCCGGCCGAGCTGGGTGCGGTGGTCGCCGAGCGCCGCCTGCTGGACGGCCGCAACGTCCTCGACGCCGACGCCTGGCGCGAGGCCGGCTGGACGTACCGCGCGCTCGGCCGCCCCAGCTGACGGGAGCCCCGCCGCCGATCGCGGGGGCGGCCGGATGACTCATCCTCGCCCCGGAGCCGTCCCGGACGGGCCCTGACCGAACCGGCCGGCCAGGCCGAGGCGCGGGATCTCGATGGCGGGGCACCTGTCCATCACCATCGAGAGCCCCGCGGCCCGCGTCCGCTCGTACGCGGCCTCGTCGACCACGCCGAGCTGGAACCAGACGGCCGCGGCCCCGATCGCGGCCGCCTCGTCCGCGACCCCGCCGGCGAGTTCCGGCCGGACGAAGACGTCCACCACGTCGACCTCGAACGGGATGTCCGCGAGGGAGGCGTACCCCTTCTCGCCGTGCACCGTCTCCGCCTTCGGGTGCACGGGCACGATCCGCTTGCCGAAGCGCTGCAGCACCTCGGCGACACCGTGGGCCGCCCGCCGCCGGTTGGACGAGAGGCCCACGACGGCCCAGGTGTCACCGAGCTCGGTAAGGATCTTCCGGACCGTCTCCGGGTCGCCGTACATGTCCTGCCTCCTCGCAGCCGAGAACCCACCCGACCCAGCGCCACCGCGGCCCCGGCCATTCCCGGCCGACGGCGGCGCAGGTCGGCGCAGGCCCGCGCGGGTCGGCGCGCCCGGCCGTCCGGATCCCGCGACCGGGTCAGGACTCCCGGGGCTCGGCGCCGTCCAGCTGCGCGATGGTGGCGATGGACGGGCCGCGGGTGGACCGGAGGTCGCGCGCGACGGCCTCGGCGTCGCGCAGCACGCGCACGGCGTTGTGCCAGGTGAGCTTCCCGAGGTCGGTCTCCGACCAGCCACGGCGGAGCAGTTCGGCGATCAGGTTGGGGTAGCCGGCCACGTCGTCCAGCCCGTCCGGGAGGAAGGCGGTGCCGTCGAAGTCGCCGCCGATGCCGATGTGGTCGATGCCGGCCACCTCGCGCATGTGGTCCAGGTGGTCGGCCACGGTGGCGGGGGTGGCGACCGGGCGCGGGTCGGCCTCCTCGAAGGCGCGCTGGCAGGCCATGGCGGCCGGCGTGGTGTCGAGGTGGTCGAAGCCCTGGGCGCGCATGTTCTCGTCGGCGGCGGCGGTCCACTCGATGGCGGCCGGCAGGATGAACTTGGGCACGAAGGTGGCCATCGCGACGCCGCCGTTGGCGGGCAGCTGGGCGAGCACGTCGTCCGGGATGTTGCGCGGGTGGTCGCAGACGGCGCGCGCGGAGGAGTGCGAGAAGAGCACCGGCGCCTCGCTGACCCGCAGCGCGTCACGCATGGTGCCGGCGGAGACGTGCGAGAGGTCGACCAGCATGCCGAGCCGGTTCATCTCCCGGACGACCTCCTCGCCGAACCGGGTCAGGCCGCCGGCGGCGGGCTTGTCGGTGGCGGAGTCGGCCCACGGGGTGTTGTCGTTGTGGGTGAGCGTCAGGTACCGGACGCCGAGCGCGTACAGGGCGCGCAGGGTGGCGAGCGAGCAGTCGATGGAGTGGCCGCCCTCGGCGCCCATCAGGGAGGCGATCCGGCCCTCGGCGCGGGCGGCCTCCATGTCCGCGGCGGTGGTGGCGAGCCGGAGCCGGTCGGGGAAGCGCGCGGCGAGGGCCCGGACGAAGTCGATCTGCTCCAGGGTGGCGCTGACCGCGTGGTCGCCGGCCAGCCGGGAGGGGACGTAGACGGACCAGAACTGCGCGCCGACCCCGCCCGCGGTGAGGCGGGCGAGGTCGGTGTGCAGGCGGTCGCACTGGTCGGCGGCCAGGTCGACCGCGTCGAGGTCGTATCCGGCCTGCTCGCGCATCGCCCAGGGGAGGTCGTTGTGCCCGTCCACCACGGGGGTGTCGCGGAGGACGGCTCGGGCACGCTCCAGCAGGGCGGTGGAGTCCGACGGGGTGGAGGAGTCCAACAGCTCAGATGTCATACGAGCTGTTGTATCCGATTTGACTACTTTCCAAAGCCGAAGGAGGAGGAACCCGCCACCTTGGCCCGCAGCTTCTTCCCCTTCTCGGTGGCCTGGCTGTTCAGCTCGGCCTGGAAGTCGGTCATCCGCTCGGTCAGCTCCGGGTCGAACGCGGCCAGCATCCGCACCGCCAGCAGGCCCGCGTTGCGCGCGCCCGCCACCGAGACGGTGGCCACCGGCACGCCGGCCGGCATCTGGACGATCGACAGCAGGCTGTCCATGCCGTCCAGGTAGCGCAGCGGCACCGGCACGCCGATGACCGGCAGCGGGGTGACCGAGGCGAGCATGCCCGGCAGGTGGGCCGCGCCGCCGGCGCCGGCGATGATCGCCTTCAGCCCGCGGGTGTGGGCGTTCTCGCCGTACGCGACCATCTCGCGCGGCATCCGGTGCGCGGAGACGACGTCCACCTCGTAGGGGATCTCGAACTCGTCGAGGGCCTGGGCGGCGGCCTCCATCACGGGCCAGTCGGAGTCCGAGCCCATCACGATGCCGACGAGGGGGGTGCGCGCGTCAGCGCTCGAGTAGGGGTGCTGGCCGGGCGACGGGTGGGTCATTCGGTGATCGTTCCTCGCAGGTAGGCGGCCGCGTGGCGGGCGCGCTCGCGGACGTCGTCGAGGTCGTCCCCGAAGACGTTGACGTGGCCGACCTTGCGGCCGGGCTTCACGTCCTTCCCGTACATGTGGATCTTCAGGCCCGGGTCGCGGGCCATGCAGTGCAGGAAGGCGTGGTACATGTCCGGGTAGTCGCCGCCGAGGACGTTGACCATGACGGTCCACTTGGCGCGCGGCCGGGGGTCGCCGAGCGGCAGGTCCAGCACGGCCCGCAGGTGGTTCTCGAACTGCGAGGTGGCGGCGCCGTCCTGGGTCCAGTGCCCGGAGTTGTGGGGGCGCATGGCCAGCTCGTTGACCAGGATCCGGCCGTCCCTGGTCTGGAACAGCTCGACCGCGAGGTGGCCGGTGATGTCCAGCTCGCCGGCGATCCGCAGGGCCAGCTGCTGGGCCTCGTCGGACAGGGCCGGGTCGAGGTCCGGCGCCGGGGCGGTGACCTCGGCGCAGACTCCGTTCTCCTGGAGGCTCTCCACCACCGGGTAGGCGACGGCCTGGCCGCTGGGCGAGCGGACCACGTTGGCGGCCAGCTCGCGGACGAAGTCGACCTTCTCCTCGGCCAGCACCGGGACGCCGGCCAGGAACGGCGCGTGCGCCTCCCGCTCGTCGCCGACGACCCAGACGCCCTTGCCGTCGTAGCCGCCGCGGACGGTCTTCAGCACGACCGGGTAGCCGGCGCCCTCCTGCGCGAAGGCGGTGACGTCGGCCGGGTCGGCGACGATCCGGTGGCGGGGGCAGGGCACGCCGATGGAGTCGAGCCTGGCCCGCATCACGCCCTTGTCCTGGGCGTTGACCAGCGCCTCCGGGCCCGGCCGGACGGCGACGCCGTCGGCCTGCAGGGCCCGCAGGTGCTCGGTCGGCACGTGCTCGTGGTCGAAGGTGATCACGTCACAGCCGGCCGCGAAGCGGCGCAGCGTGTCGAGGTCGCGGTAGTCACCGAGAACGGCATCGGAGACCACCTGCGCGGCGGAGTCCTGGGGCGTGTCGGCGAGGAGTTTGAACCTGACCCCGAGCGGGATGCCCGCCTGGTGTGCCATGCGGGCCAACTGCCCGCCGCCGATCATGCCCACCACTGGAAAATTCGCATTGCCCGGGGAAGTCACCCCGCCAGGATATCCGGGCCGGTGGGAGCCCGTGGAACCGCTCCGCCCCCGGGGGGCGTCCCAGAATGCACGGGACCCTCGGGGCTGAGCCGAACGGCGGAAGCGGGTAGCCTGGGCCGCTAGGTCCTGGTACGCGTGGTCCGATCATGTGCGTGCACGCAGGGCTCAAGGGCCGACCGAGCATCCGCTCCGAGCCCCCTCGTCCGCTGGTACATGGAGGCAGCCCGGTATGGCGACGACCGAAGCGTCGAACCCCTCGCTGGCGCAGAAACTGCGTGGGCTCAAGGGCGAAGTCGTGAAGTTCGGCATCGTCGGCCTGAGCGGCGTGGTGGTCAACTTCGCCCTCTTCTGGATCTGCATCAACGGGCTGGGCCTCGCCTCGGTGCGGTCGAACATCGTGGCGACGGTCATCGCGATCGCGACCAACTACCTCGGCTACCGCTACTGGCTGTACCGGGACCGCGACGCCGCCTCCCGCAAGCGGGAGATCACGCTCTTCCTGGTCTACAGCGGCATCGGCATGCTGATCGAGACCGGCGTGCTCGGCTTCTCGAGGTACGTGCTGGGCCTCGACTCGAACTTCGAGCAGCTGGGCGCCAAGGTGGTCGGCCTCGCGGTGGCCACGGTGTTCCGCTTCATCTCGTACCGGACCTGGGTGTTCACCACGACCCCCGAGCCGGAGAGCGCGGAGGAGCCCGGCAGCGAGCTGGCGGCGCAGGCCGAGCTGATGCTGGCCGCCCGGGAGATCCGGTACGCCAAGGCCGAGTAGGCCTCCCCGTCCCACTTGCCGCAGCTGCCTCCGCAAGAGGACAGTGGGGACCGAGGGCGAGCACGGCCGGCGAACGATCGAGGCCCGGGGGGTACCCAGGAGGCTCGCCATGGCGTTCGTCCAGATCATCGACTGCAAGACCGACAAGTTGGACGACCTCAACCGGCTCATGGACAGCTGGGCCGAGCAGACCAAGGGCAGGCGGACGGCCGGCCACGCGGTGGTCGCCACGGACCGCTCCGACACCAAGCACGTCGTGGAGATCGTGGAGTTCGCCTCGTACGAGGAGGCCATGAAGAACTCCCACCTGCCCGAGACCGACCGGATATTCCGGGAGATGGTGGCGCTCTGCGACGAGCCGCCGACCTTCACCGACCTCGACGTGGTCCGCGACGAACAGTTCAACAAGGACACCGCGACCCGGTTCCTGGACGAGATCGCCAAGGGCAACCTCGGCATGATCGACGAGTGCATGGCCGCCGACTACCGCGACCACGACTTCGCCAGTGAGGGGGAGGCGGTCGGCCCGGCGGCGTTCAAGGAGCGCTGCGCCGGCTACGTCGGAGCCTTCGACTTCACCTTCGCCATCGACAGCCAGATCGCCGAGGGCGACGAGGTCGCCACCCGGTGGACGTGGCACGCCACGCAGAAGGCCGACTTCATGGGCGTACCGTCCACCGGCAAGTCGGTCGTCGGACGCGGCACGACGACCTTCCGCTTCGCGGACGGAATGATCGCGGAAGGCTGGTGGCAGTGGGACGTCATGGGCCTGATGCGCCAGCTGGGGATGATGCCCAGCTGATCCACCGCTCGCGCCGGCCGGTGGGCCCTGCGGCTCCGCCCCAAGGGCCGCCGGTCGCGCTTGGGGCGGCACCCCCGGCCCCGCCGGTCGTCCCTGCGGCTCCGCCCCAGACACCGCTGGTCGTCCCTGCGGCTCCGCCCCAGACCCCTCTAGTCGTCCCTGCGGCTCCGGCCCAGACCCCGCTAGTCGTCCCTGCGGCTCCGCCCCAGACCCCTCTAGTCGTCCCTGCGGCTCCGCCCCAGGAAGAGCGCGAACACCGGCGGCTGGAGCGAGAGCAGTTCGAGCCGCCCGCCGTCCGCCTCCGCGAGGTCGCGGGCGACGGCCAGGCCGATGCCGGTCGAGTTGCGGCCGCTGACCGCGCGCTCGAAGACCCGGTTGCCGAGCTCCGGTGGGACCCCGGCGCCCTGGTCCTGCACCTCGACCACCACCGACGTCCCGGACGGCCGCACCCGCAGGGTGATCATCCCGGCGCCGTGCATCAGCGAGTTCTCGATCAGGGTGGCCAGCACCTGGGCCACGGTGCCCGGGGTGCCGACCGCGGTGACCCCGCGCAGGCCCTCCAGCTGGAGCACCCGGCCGGTGCCGCGCAGCGACGGGCCCCACTCCTCGACCTGCTGCTTGACCACGTCGTCCAGGTCGAAGGCGACGGCGGTGGGGCTGCGCGGGTCGCGCTGGGTGGTGAGCAGCCGCTGGACGACGTCGGTGAGCCGCTCGACCTGCTGGAGGGCGATGGTCGCCTCCTCCTTGACGGTCTCCGGCTCCTCGGCGAGCGCGGTGATCTCCTCCAACCGCATGGAGAGCGCGGTGAGCGGGGTGCGGAGCTGGTGGGAGGCGTCGGCGGCGAGCCGGCGTTCGGCGGTGAGCATCCGGGCGATCCGCTCGGCACTGACGTCCAGCACCTCGGCGACGCGGTCGAGCTCGGGCACCCCGTAGCGGCGGTCGCGCGGGCGGGGGTCGCCTGAGCCGAGCCGTTCGGCGGTCTCGGCGAGGTCGGTGAGCGGGCGGGCGAGCCGTTTGGCCTGCCAGACGGCGAGGGCGACGGCGGCCTGGACGGCGAGCAGGGCGACGACGCCGAGCAGCAGCAGCATGTTGGCGATCTCGTGGTCGACCGCCTCCCGGGACTGCTCGACGGTGACGGTCTCGCCGCTGGCGCCCTGCTCCACCGCCTTCAACAGGTGGTTCCCGGCCGGGCGCTCGCCGCTGGAGACGGGCTCCTTGCCGGGGATGTCCACCTCGACGTACTGGCCGTCGGTGACCTGGTTGGCGAACTTGTCGCCGGTGACCGGCTCGCCCGCGGCGAGCCGGTTCTCCACCAGGGCCAGGACCCGGACGGCGGCGGCGTCCACCCGGTCCTGGGCCGAGTTGACGATGGTGCGCTTCTCGACCAGGGCGAGCGGGACGCAGAAGACCACGACCACCACCAGGACGACGCCCAGCAGCGAGTTGATCATCCGGCGTTTCACGCTGCCGCTCCCCGTGGTGGTACGTACCCCCGCGGGGGCTGGATCGTTTCGCGGCTAATTCTTCTCGAAGCGGAAGCCCACCCCGCGCACGGTGGCGATGTAGCGGGGGTTGGCCGCGTCGTCGCCGAGCTTCTTGCGCAGCCAGGAGATGTGCATGTCCAGCGTCTTGGTGGAGGTCCACCAGGTGGTGTCCCAGACCTGGCGCATGATCTCCTCGCGGGTGACCACCCGGCCCGCGTCCCGGACCAGCACCCGCAGCAGCTCGAACTCCTTGGCGGAGAGGGTGAGCTCCTCCTCGCCGAGCCAGGCGCGGTGCGACTCGATGTCGATCTTCACCCCGTGCGCGCCCGTGGTGAGCTGGTCGACGTTGCCGCGCCGGAGCAGGGCGCGGACGCGGGCCAGCAGTTCGGCGAGGCGGAAGGGCTTGGTGACGTAGTCGTCGGCTCCGGCGTCCAGGCCGACCACGGTGTCCACCTCGTCGGCGCGGGCGGTGAGCACCAGGACGGGGCAGCTCTTGCCGTCGGCGCGCAGGCGGCGGCAGACCTCGAGGCCGTCCATCTCCGGCAGGCCGAGGTCGAGGACGACGAGATCGACCTCCTCGGTGAGTCCGGCGGCCAGTGCGGTCGGACCGTCCTCGCGGACGAGCACCTCATAGCCCTCGCGTCGCAGGGCCCGGGCGAGCGGTTCGGAGATCGCCGGATCGTCCTCGGCGAGCAGCACACAGGTCATGTGGTGATGGTAGTCCGCCGGGGTATGACCGTTTCCCCTGTGAGCTAGTTCACAGAGCGTGATCGTTATACGGGGGGTGATCACCGCTCAACGGACATGTGCGGACCGCCTGTTCGGCGAAGATTCTGCCCCCCGGGCTTCAAACCGAAGGAATTCTCTCGGCAGAACCATGGATCAGCCGAGTTAGCCTGTCGCGAGCTTTACCATTGGCATACCTGATTAGCGTGTTTTGTCAGCTGATGGCGCCAAATGTCGCCACGTACAGTGGTTTGGTCCACGTCCGCCGCCACCCCCCTAGGCGGACGCTGTCAGGCAAGGAACCACTACACATGGCGTCTACGACCCTGGAGCCCGGCGTTCAGTCGGCCTCTCCCAGCGGCAAGACCTTCCTCGGGCACCCCCGGGGCCTCGCCACCCTCTTCATGAGCGAGATGTGGGAGCGCTTCAGCTACTACGGCATGCGTGCCCTGCTGGTGCTCTACATGACGGCCTCCATCGCGGAGGGCGGTCTCGGCATGAAGGCGGCCGTCGCCGCCGCCGTCTACAGCGTGTACACGGCGATGGTCTACCTGCTCGCCCTGCCGGGCGGCTGGATCGCGGACCGCTTCCTCGGCGCGCGCAAGACCGTCGCCCTCGGCGGCTCGATCATCATGATCGGCCACTTCCTGCTGGCCGTGCCGGCGAGCGTGTCGTTCTTCGTCGGCCTCGCGTTCATCGCGGTCGGCTCGGGTCTTCTCAAGGCCAACATCTCGACGATGGTCGGCCACCTCTACGACGGGCCGAACGACCCGCGCCGTGACGGTGGCTTCACCATCTTCTACATGGGCATCAACCTCGGTGCCTTCGCCGCTCCGCTGGTCATCGGCACCGTCGGCCAGAGCGTCAACTGGCACCTCGGCTTCGCCCTGGCCGGCATCGGCATGGCGCTCGGCCTGATCCAGTTCCTGCTCGGCACCCGCCACCTGAGCGCCAAGAGCGACGTGGTGACCTCGCCGATCTCGGCGGCCGAGAAGAGCGCGATCTTCAAGAAGGCCGGCCTCTGGCTGGCCGTGGCCGTGGTCTTCTACGCGGTCGTCGCGCTGACCGGTCACTTCACCATCAACTGGGCGATCTGGCCGCTGTCGATCGCGGGCATCGCGATCCCGGTCTTCGTCTTCGCCAAGGTGAAGCGCGACAAGGACCTCGACGAGACCGAGAAGTCCCGGATGAGCGGCTACATCTGGTTCTTCGTCGCCGCCGCCGTCTTCTGGATGATCTACGACCAGTCCGGCTCGACGCTGAGCATCTTCGCGGACGAGAACACCGCGTCCACGCTGTTCGGCTTCAACTTCCCGTCGACCTGGTTCCAGTCGCTGAACCCGCTCTACATCATGGCGCTGGCCCCGGTCTTCGCCTGGCTCTGGGTGGCCCTGGCCCGCAAGGCCAAGAACCCCAGCACCACCGTGAAGTTCGCCTTCGGTCTGCTGATGATCGGCGGCTCCTTCCTCGTCATGATGCTGGCGATGGCCGCCGCCACGGGCGGCACCAAGGTCACCCCGCTCTGGCTGGCCATGGTCTACCTGGTCCAGACCGTCGGTGAGCTGACCCTCTCGCCGGTCGGCCTCTCCGTCACCACCAAGCTGGCCCCGGCGAAGTACGCCAGCCAGATGATGGGTGTCTGGTTCCTCGCGGTCACCGCGGGTGACTGTGTCGCGGCCATCTTCCAGCTGGTCCTCGGCGACACGGTGGTCGGCTCCACCGGGTACTTCGCGGTCCAGGGCGTGATGGCGATCCTCGCCGGCGTGGCGCTGTGGATGTACCGCAAGAAGGTCGTCCGGCTGATGGGCGACGTCCACTGACGTCGCGCTGACGGCACACCTGCCACCGGGGCCGGTGCGGATTCCTGAGATCCGCACCGGCCCCGGCCGCGTTCGCCCCGGCCGGCCGCGGCTCCGGCCGTGTGTCCAGGCTCGCCCGCGCCCGGCCGTGTCCACCCCGGCCGTGTCCACCCCGGCCGTGTTCGAGGCCCCGGCCGACTTCCCTCGCACGCCCGCGCCCGGCCGTGCGAGGGTGTCGGGATGCCGACCGACAGCCTCCCCCGCCAGCTCGCCCGCACCCGGCGGTTCACCCTGGGCACCCCCGTCCACCCGGCCGTCTCCGCCGACGGCGGCACCGTGCTCTTCCTGCGCAGCCGGGCCGGCGACGACCCGCTCTCCTGCCTCTGGGCGCTGGACACCGCCACCGGCCGGGAACGGCTGGTCGTCGATCCGTCCACGCTCGCCGGCCCCGGTGACGAACTTCCCGAGGCCGAGCGCATCCGCCGCGAACGGGCCCGGGTCCTGACCACCGGCATCACCGCGTACTCCACCGACGCCACCGGTCGGCTGGCCGCCTTCGCCCTCGGCGGCGCGCTCTGGCTCGCCGACACCACCGCCAACACCGTCCGGCCGGTCCCCACCGCCACCGAGGTGTACGACCCGCGCCTCGACCCGGCCGGGCGCCGGATCGCCTATGCCGGCGGCGGCGCGCTGCGCGTGGTCGACGCCGACGGCAGCGGCGACCGGGCGCTCGCCGAACCCGAGCACGAGGACGTGACGTACGGGGTCGCCGACCACGTCGCCGCCGAGTCCATGTTCCGCACCCGGGCCCACTGGTGGTCCCCGGACGGCACCCGGCTGCTGGCCACCCGTGTCGACAACGGCCCGCTGAGCCGCCTCCACCTCGCCGACCCGGCCCACCCGCAGCAGCAGCCGCGCGTCATCCGCTACCCGCTGGCCGGCACCGCCAACGCCGACGTCTCGCTCTGGCTGCTCGGCCTGGACGGCGCCCGCACCGAGGTCCGCTGGGACCGCACGGCGTACGAGTACCTGGCCGCCGCCGGGTGGGACGGGCACGGCCCGTTCGCCGCCGTGCAGAGCCGCGACCAGCGCACCGTGCTGACCCTGGCGGTCGACCCGGCCGACGGCACCACCCGGCTCCTCGCCGAGCAGCGCGACGAGCGCTGGGTCGAGCTCGTCCCCGGTCTGCCGGTCCGCACCGCGGCGGGCGCGCTGGTCGGCTCCGCCGACCACGGCGACACCCGGCACCTCACCGTCGACGGCGAGCCCGTCACCCCGGCAGGGCTCCAGCTGCGCGAGGTGACCGGGACCGACGGCGAGCAGGTGCTGTTCACCGCCACCACCGAGCCCACCGAGACCCACCTCTGGCTGTACGAACCGGTCGTCGGCCTCCGGCGGCTGAGCGACGGACCGGGCCTCCACACCGGCGTGCGGCGCGGCGGCACGCTCGTCCTCACCACCCGGGAGCCCGGAGCCCCCGCCGGCCGGACCAGCGTCCGGCGCGACGGCCGCCCGCCGCTCCCCGTGGCCTCCCACGCGCAGCCGCCCGTCCTGACCGCGCGGCCCGAACTGCTCCGCCTCGGCCCGCGTGACCTGCGCGCCGCACTCTTCCTGCCCGCCGGCCACCGCCCCGAGGACGGCCCGCTGCCCGTCCTCCTCGACCCGTACGGCGGCCCGGCGCAGCAGAAGGTCACCACCGCCGGCGCCTGGTGGGACCTCGTCTCCCAGTGGTTCGCCGACCAGGGCTTCGCCGTGCTGACCGTCGACGGCCGCGGCACCCCCGGGCGCGGCCCCCGCTGGGACAAGGAGGTGTTCGGGGACAAGGCCACACCGGCCCTGGAGGACCAGGTCGACGCCCTGCACGAGACCGCCCGCCTGCGGCCCGGGCTGCTCGACCTCGACCGGGTCGCCATCCGCGGCTGGTCCTACGGCGGCTATCTCGCCGCGCTCGCCGTCCTCCGGCGCCCGGACGTCTTCCACGCCGCCGTCGCCGGGGCGGCCCCCTCCGACCAGCGGCTCTACGACACCCACTGGCAGGAGCGCTTCCTCGGCCACCCCGACGAGCACCCCGAGCGCTACGACGCCTGCTCGCTGGTCGGCGACGCTCCCCGGCTGCGCCGCCCGCTGCTGCTCGTCCACGGCCTCGCCGACGACAACGTGTTCCCCGTCCACGCCCTGCGCCTCTCCGGCGCCCTGCTGGCCGCCGGCCGCCCGCACGAGCTCCTGCCGCTCAGCGGCACCACCCACACGCCCTCCGACGAGTCGGTGGCGGAGAACCTCCACCACCACCAGCTCGACTTCATCCGGCGCTCGCTGGGCCTGGGCCGGTGACGGACGCCCCCCGCACCCGGACCGGGGTGCGGGGGGCCGGCCCTCGGCGTCAGACCTCCCGCACGCCCGCGCGCCAGACCGCCGCCGTCAGCGGCACCCCGGGCCGGTAGGCGAGGTGGACGTGCGAGGGGGCCTCCAGCAGCTGGAGGTCGGCCCGGGCACCCACCGTCACCGTCCCGACGTCCGTGCGCCGCAGCGCGTGCGCGCCGCCTGCGGTGGCGGCCCAGACCGCCTCGTCCGGCGTCATCCCCATCTCCCGGACCGCGACCGCGATGCAGAACGCCATCGAGCTGGTGAAGCTGGAGCCCGGGTTGCAGTCGGTGGAGAGCGCGACCACGGCGCCCGCATCGAGCAGCCGGCGCGCGTCCGGGTAGGCGGCGCGCGTGGAGAACTCCGCGCCGGGCAGCAGCGTGGCCACCGTCGCCGAACCGGCCAGCGCGGCCACGTCCTCGTCCGTCAGGTGGGTGCAGTGGTCCGCGGAGGCCGCCCCCAGTTCGACGGCGAGCTGCACACCCGGCCCGTAGGAGAGCTGGTTGGCGTGCACCCGGGGGGTGAGGCCGCGCTCGATCCCGGCGGTCAGGACGGCCCGGGCCTGGTCGCCGTCGAAGGCGCCGTTCTCGCAGAACACGTCCACCCAGCGGGCGTACGGCGCGCAGGCGTCCAGCATGTCGCCGGTGACGAGGTCGACGTAGCCGGCCGGGTCGTCCGCGAACTCGGGGGCGACGACGTGGGCGCCGAGGTAGGTGGTCTCGGGGGTGTACGAGGAGGCGATCCGCAGCGCCCGGGCCTCGTCCACGACCGTCAGCCCGTAGCCGGACTTGCACTCGATCGCGGTGGTGCCCTGCCGCAGTGCCTCGCGGACGAAGCGGGCCAGGTTGGCGTCCAGCTCGGCGTCGCTCGCGGCCCGGGTGGCGGCGACCGTGGTGCGGATCCCGCCGGCGGAGTACGACTGGCCGGACATCCGGGCGTTGAACTCGGCGGTGCGGTCGCCCGCGAAGACCAGGTGGGCGTGCGAGTCGACGAAGCCCGGCAGCAGCGCCCGGCCCGCCGCGTCGAACCGCTCGTCGGCGGCGGGCGCCTCGGCCGCCGGGCCGACCCAGGCGATCGTGCCGCCGTCCACCACCACGGCCGCGTCGGTGAGCAGGCCGAGCGGCCCGGTCCCGTGCGCGGGGTCGTTGGTGACCAGGCTGCCGACACCGGTGATCAAGGTGCTCGGCATGCCCTGGCTCTGGGGGCTGCTCGGGGTGCTCACATGGGACCTTTCACGGACGGATGGGGGGGGGGGGGGGGGGGGCCCCCCCCCCCCCCCGCCCCCGGGAGTGACGGGGACTTCAGCCGCTCAGCCGCTCGACGGCTCAGCAGCTCAGCGCGGCGATCGCGGAGTGCAGCGCGCCCGGGACGTCCGGCACCAGCTGGTGCACCCCGTCCCTGACGACGTGCCGGCCGCCGACCACCACGTGCCGCACGTCGGCGGCGGAGGCCGCGAACACCGCGATCTCGGCACCGAGCCGGGGCGGCGGTCCGGCGGTGCGCACCGAGTCCAGCGCGATCACGGTGAAGTCGGCCAGCGAACCGGCCTCGATCCGCCCCGCCTCCGGCCAGCCGAGCGAGGCGTGCCCGTCCTCGGTACCGGCCCGCAGCAGCGCGTTGGCCGTCCAGTGCCCGCGGGTGCGGGTGCGCAGCCGCTCGTCCAGCTCCAGCGCGCGGGCCTCCTCGAACGGGTCGATGACGGCGTGGCTGTCGCTGCCGAGGGTGACCGGGCAGCCGGCCGAGGCCAGCTGGCGGGCCGGGCCGATGCCGTCCGCGAGGTCCCGTTCGGTGGTGGGACACATGCAGATGCTGGTGGAGGTGTCGGTGAGGAGCTTGATGTCCTCGTCGGTGAGGTGGGTGGCGTGCACCGCGGAGGTGCGCGGGCCGAGTGCGCCGTGGTCGGCGAGCAGCCGGGTCGGGGTGACGCCGTGCGCGGTGAGGCAGGCGTCGTTCTCGGCGGTCTGCTCGGAGAGGTGGACGTGCAGCGGGGCCTTGCGCATCGCCGACCAGTGCGCGACGGTGCCGAGCTGCTCGGCCGGTACCGCGCGCACCGAGTGGATGGCGGCGCCGATCCGGGCGTGCTCGCGCGGCTTGAGCCCGTCGGCGCGCTCCGCCCAGGCGTCCGCGTCACCGTCGCTGAACCGGCGCTGCGGCTTGGTCGGCTCCGCGCCGAAGCCGGACGAGAGGTAGCAGGTGTCCAGCAGGGTGATCCGGATGCCGGCCCGGGCGGCGGCCTCGATCAGCGCCTCGCCCATCGCGTTCGGGTCGTCGTAGCGGACGCCGCCGGGCGCGTGGTGCAGGTAGTGGAACTCCCCCACCGCGGTGATCCCGGCGAGTGCCATCTCGGCGTAGACGGCGGTGGCCAGCGCCAGGTAGCTGTCCGGGTCGAGCGCGGTGGCGAACCGGTACATGGTGTCGCGCCACGTCCAGAAGGTGCCGGAGCCGACCTGGACGTTGCCGCGCAGCGCCCGGTGGAAGGCGTGCGAGTGGGCGTTCGCCTGGCCGGGCAGCAGCAGCCCCTCCAGCCGGACGGCGCCGGGCGGGCACGGCCCGCTGTCCGGCGTCACCTTGGCGATCCGGCCGCCGGGCCCGGTGGCGATCAGCACGTCCTGCTCGACCACCGGCCCGTTCACGTGCGGCAGCCAGGCGTACTGCGCCCAGAAAGTCGTCGTTTGCGCGCCTCCGGCACGGCCTACTGACACGCCAGGTCCTCCAGTACGTCGGCGAGGGCGGCGACTCCGGCCAGGCAGTCGGCCGTCTCGGCGTGTTCGGCCGGGGAGTGCGAGACGCCGCTCGGGTTACGTACGAACAGCATGGCGGTCGGGATCGCCGATGCCAGGATTCCGGCGTCGTGTCCCGCGCCGGTGGGCAGGATCGGCACGCCGCCGGGGGCCCCGTCCCTGTTGAGACGACGGGCGAGCCGGTCTCGCAGCGGCCCGTCGAAGTCCACCACCGGGGTGTAGGACTCGCGGGTCAGCTCGACCCGGACGCCGTCGCGCTCGCCGCGCTCGTACGCGGCCCGCTCGATCTCCTCGACCAGCGCGGTGAGCGTCACCTCGTCGCCGGCCCGGGAGTCCAGCCAGCCGCGGACCAGCGAGGCGATCGCGTTGGTGCCGTTGGGCTCGACGGCGACCTTGCCGAAGGTGGCCAGGGCGCCCGCCAGCTTCGCCTTCTTCCGCGCGGCGAGCACGGTGTTGGCGTAGGTCAGCATCGGGTCGCGGCGGTCCTCGATCCGGGTGGTGCCGGCGTGGTTGGCCTCGCCGTGGAAGTCGAACCGCCAGCGGCCGTGCGGCCAGATCGCGCTGGCCACACCGACCGGCTGGTCCTCGGCCAGCGAGCGGCCCTGCTCGACGTGGAGTTCGACGAAGGCGCCGATCCGGGCCAGCCGGTCGCCGTCCGCGCCGATCGCCGCCGGGTCGTAGCCGGCCTTCTCCATCGCGTCGGGCAGCCGGACGCCGTCGGCGTCGCGCAGCTCGTACGCGGCCTCCCGGCCGAGCACGCCGGCGCTGAGCCGGGAGCCGATGCAGGCCACGCCGAACCGGGCGCCCTCCTCGTCGCCGAAGTTGACGATCGCCAGCGGCCGGGTGAGGTCCGCCTTCCTGCCGCGCAGGTCGTCCAGGGCGGCGAAGGAGGAGACGACGCCGAGCGGGCCGTCGTAGGCGCCGCCGTCCGGGACGGAGTCCAGGTGCGAGCCGGTGACGACCGCGCCGCCGGCGGCCGGGTCGCCCAGCCAGGCCCACTGGTTGCCGTTGCGGTCCAGCTCGTAGGTCAGGCCGCGCTTGCGGGCCTGCTCCTCGAACCAGGCCCGGCACTCGGCATCGGCGGAGTTCCAGGCGAAGCGGCGGTAGCCGCCGGAGGCGGCGGAGCGGCCCACGGGGAGCAGCTCCGCCCACATCTCCTCGAAACTGTCGGAGCTCACAGCTCACCCATCGGGACGCGGACCCCGCGCTCGGCGGCGACCTCGTCGGCCCGGTCGTAGCCGGCGTCGACGTGCCGGATGACGCCCATGCCCGGGTCGTTGGTGAGCACCCGGCGGATCTTCTCGCCGGCCAGCGCGGTGCCGTCGGCCACCGTGACCTGGCCGGCGTGGATCGAGCGGCCGATGCCGACGCCGCCGCCGTGGTGGATGGAGACCCAGGACGCGCCCGAGGCGACGTTGACCATGGCGTTGAGCAGCGGCCAGTCGGCGATCGCGTCGGAGCCGTCGAGCATCGCCTCGGTCTCGCGGTACGGGGAGGCGACCGAGCCGCAGTCCAGGTGGTCGCGGCCGATGACGATCGGGGCGGACAGCTCACCGGAGGCGACCATGTCGTTGAACCGCTCGCCGGCCTTGTCCCGCTCGCCGTAGCCGAGCCAGCAGATGCGCGCGGGCAGGCCCTGGAAGTGCACCTTCTCCTGGGCCATCTTGATCCAGCGGTGCAGCGACTCGTTCTCCGGGAAGAGGTCGAGCACGGCCTTGTCGGTCTTGGCGATGTCCTGCGGGTCGCCGGAGAGCGCCGCCCAGCGGAACGGGCCCTTGCCCTCGCAGAACAGCGGCCGGATGTACGCCGGGACGAAGCCGGGGAAGGCGAAGGCGCGGTCGTAGCCGGCCAGCTGGGCCTCGCCGCGGATCGAGTTGCCGTAGTCGAAGACCTCGGCGCCGGCGTCCATGAAGCCGACCATCGCCTCGACGTGCTTGGCCATCGAGTCGCGCGAGCGCTGGGTGAACTCGGCGGGCTTCTCGGCCGCGTAGGTCGCCATGTCGTCGAAGGAGACGCCGATCGGCAGGTAGCTCAGCGGGTCGTGGGCGCTGGTCTGGTCGGTGACGATGTCGATCGGCGCGTCCATCGCGAGCAGCTGCGGGAAGAGCTCGGCGGCGTTGCCCAGCAGGCCGATGGAGAGCGGCTGCTTCTTGTCGCGGGCGGCGGTGGCCAGCTCCAGCGCGTGGGCGAGGTTCTTGGCCTCGACGTCCAGGTAGCGGTGCTCGATCCGGCGGGCGATCCGGGACGGGTCGCAGTCGATGCAGATCGCCACGCCACCGTTCATGGTGACGGCCAGCGGCTGGGCGCCGCCCATCCCGCCGAGGCCGGCGGTGAGGGTGATCGTCCCCGCCAGGGTGCCCTCGAACCGCTTGTTGGCCACGGCCGCGAAGGTCTCGTAGGTGCCCTGGAGGATGCCCTGGGTGCCGATGTAGATCCACGACCCGGCGGTCATCTGCCCGTACATGGTGAGCCCGAGGCTCTCCAGCCGGCGGAACTCCTCCCAGTTGGCCCAGTCGCCGACCAGGTTGGAGTTGGCGATCAGCACCCGCGGCGCCCACTCGTGCGTCTGCATGACACCGACCGGACGCCCGGACTGGACCAGCATGGTCTCGTCCTGCTTCAGCGTCTGCAGCGTGCGGACCATGGCGTCGAAGGAACGCCAGTCGCGGGCCGCCTTGCCGGTGCCGCCGTAGACCACCAGCTTCGACGGGTGCTCGGCCACCTCGGGGTCGAGGTTGTTCATCAGCATCCGCAGGGCGGCCTCCTGCTGCCACCCCTGCGTCGTCAGCGCCGTCCCGCGCGCCGCACGCACCTCACGCGGTCCGCTCGTCTGCTGCTGCACCATGTCCCGGCCTCTCTGCGGATGAATTCATTCAAGCTCGACTCTGCTGAATATATCCAATCATTCAGCCCTCGGCCAGACCTCGGACCCCATCCGATCAGCGCCCGTACGATCGACCACCGAGCGCTACCCCGAAGCGAGCGAACACCAGCCACTCGGCCCAGTGCCAAGGAGCGGAGGACACGATGACGGCCATCAGCGTGCGACCGGGCAGGCTCCGGGACGCGGCGGCCGAGATCGAGCGGAGCACCGGCCTCCGCGTCCAGATCATCGGAGGAACATGGTGATGCCCCCGCTCCTCGCGGCATGCACGCGGGAACCGTCCGCCGGCCGAGGATCCAGCTGGAGTCGCGACTGCCGGGCAGGCTCGGTGCCTTCGAGGTTTCGTCCGTCGCCATGCCCGACAACGCGGAGGACTACGCCACACCCGCTCTCGTCGTCCTCCCCACCGGCTGGGAGGAGGACGACGACTGGTTGGCCGACCCGCACGACGTCGCACTGGCCGTGGAGGTGATCTCCAGCACCGAGCGCGCCGGCGGCATCACGGCCAAGGCCGAGTGGTACGCGATCGCCGGGGTGGCCGTGCTGCTCTCGGCCGACCCCCGCACGGGCGTCCGGACGCTCTACACCCACCCGCGCGACGGCGCCTACCAGGGCGTACTGCACGGCAAGTACGGCGAGCCCGTCCCGCTCGCCGCACCCCTGCCGCCGGAGCTGCGCACCGACGAGCTGCCGCTGTACGGCCCGAGGCGCTGAGCGCGCGTCACGCCGCCGCGTCGCCGTCCCAGTCGATGCCGATCTCGGCGAGCCAGCGGCGGTCGTCGGCGTCGGGGCCGGCCGCGGCCGGGGGGCGGGGCGGGCGGGGGATCTCCTGGACCGGGCCCAGGCCGTACTTCTCGGCGGCGGCCGTACCGGCGTCGGGCTCGATGACGCCGACGTGGACGGCGCTCTGGTCGCCCGGGTCGAGGACGACGAGTTCGGGGTCGGGCAGACGGCGCAGGGTGACGCGGCGTCCGCAGGCGGGGCAGGACCATTCGTCGGCGCCGGAGGCGAGCCGGCCGACGAACTTCATCTCGTGGATCACGCGCATGGCGGCACCCCCTGACAGGGTGATACCCGCTCTGGGCGGATCGGCAACGTGACGGTACGGTCACTTGCGCGCGCAGAAGCGCCGACACCGGGCGGGAGCGATCGGGGAGGGGCCGCAATGGGCCGCGAGTGGAGCGTCGAGGAGAGCGTCACGGTGGCGGCCGGACCGGCCGCCGCGTACCGGGCCGTCAGCGAGGTGCGCCGGACGGGCGAGTGGAGCCCGGAATGCCGCGCGGTCTGGGCCCGCCGGGGGTCGCTCCGGGCGGGCGAGCGGTTCGTCGGGTTCAACCGCCGCGGGCTCTTCGTCTGGTTCACCACCTGCCGGGTGACGGTCGCCGACCCGGACCGTGAATTCGCCTTCCGGGTCGACTCGTTCGGGATCCCGATCGCCGAGTGGGGCTACCGCTTCACTGCGGACGGGAACGGCGGGACGACGGTCACCGAGTACTGGCGGGACCTGCGCACCGGACGCAGCGCGCCGTTCGCCGAGCTGCTCGGCAAGGTCTTCACCGGGGTCTCCCCGGAGCGGCGGGCCGCGGCCAACCGGGCCGGCATGCGCGCCACCCTGGAGCGGCTCCGGACCGCCCTCGCCGGCTGACCGCCGGCCGCCGCCGGCCGCCGCCGGCCGCTCCGGGCCCCTTCTACTCCAGGAAGAGACCGCGCGCCGCCGCCGCCTGCTCGATCGCCTCCAACCGGGCCTCGGCGCCGGGGAGTTCGTCGCACATGGTCTGCAGCAGCACCCGGCCGAGCATCATCGGCGCACAGGCGGTGTCGAAGACCAGGCCGGTGCCGACGGCGGCCGGCAGCATCAGATCGGAGAGCTTGGCCACCGGCGCGAAGGCGCTGTCGGCGACGGTGAGGACGGTCAACCCGCACTCCCGGGCGACGGCCAGGGCGTCCATCAGCTCGCGCGGGTAGCGCGGCAGCGCGAAGCAGAGCAGGGCGCTGGCGCCGGCCGCGGCGGCCTGTTCGAGCCGGTCGGCGAGCATGCTCCCGCCCTCGTCGAGCAGCCGGATGTCGGGGTGCACCTTGGCCGCGAAGTAGGCGAAGCCACGGGCCTGCGCGGAGGCGGCCCGCAGGCCGAGGACGGGCAGCGGGCGGGAGGCGGCGAGGAGGCGGGCGGCGCGGGTGATCGGCTCGGGGTCGGCGAGGAGTTCGGCGAGGTGGCGCAGGTGCTCGATCTCGGCGAGGACGGCCTGCTGGTGCTCGTTGCGGACGGCGTCGGCCGGGGTCTCCGGGGCGGCCGGCTCGCCCGCGCCCAGTTCGCGCAGCTGCTTGCGCAGCGCCGGGTAGCCGTCGTAGCCGAGCGCCACCGCGAAGCGGGTGACGGAGGGCTGGCTGACGCCGGCCAGCTCGGCGACCTCGACGCTGGAGAGGAACGGGGCCTCGGTGGCGTGCCGGACCAGCGAGTGGGCGATCCGGCGTTGGGTGGGGGTGAGCCGGTGGCCCTCGAAGAGCTGGAGCAGCCGGGCGGAGGGGCCGACCGTGCCGGTGTCGTCGGTGGCGGTCATCACAGTACCTCCGGGTGCGAGCTGTTCGGACGACGACTGTGCAGCAGCGCGCGCCCGCTGGCAAAGACGTCTCGTACGCCGGGACGCCCGGTGAGACGTCCCGAGGGGTGGGACCGGCGCCCGGACGAGGCCCCCGGGCACTTCTCGGGGGGACCCTGATTTCCCCCTGAGTCCGCCCCGATTACCGCGCGAACCGATGGACCGGCGGCGTACCGCGGGCCCAGGCTTGGCGGCATGGACACTCGCCAGGACGAACTGCGGCGCGACCTCGACGCCACCCTGCAGGCCCGCAAAGAGCTGGGCAAGGAGTACGAGTCGGAGTTGGTCGACTCGTTCCTGGCCCGGCTCGACGCACGGATGGACGCCCGTCTCGACGCCCGGGTGGAGCGCCGGGTCTCGGAGCGGCTCGACGACTACGGGCCGGCCGAGCACCTGCGCCGCCGCCCGTTCGGCCGCTCCGGCAACCGGCTGCCGCTGCTCTCGCTGGTCCTGGGCATCCCGTTGACCGCCATCGCGACCGACGGCGGCACCAACGGCTTCACCGGCTTCATGGGCCTGGTGGTCTGCTGGACCGGCATCGTCGGGGTCAACTTCGCCGCCGTGCTGTCCGACCGCCGGGACGACCGCCGGCCGAAGCGGTCGCGGAGCGAGTGGGACTGAGCCCACCCGCTCCGCGACGGCCGCGTGGGCGTGCGTCAGGCCAGCGGCCCGGTGACCTTCTGGACCGCCTGCAGCAGCGCGCCGGAGGCGACCAGCGCGGCGGCGGCCTCCAGGTCCGGCGAGAGGAAGCGGTCGCGGCCGGCGCCGCCGACCCCGGCCTCGCGGGCCGCCGCCATGGCGGCGGCGGTGGCGGGGGCCACCGTGCCGCTGGAGTCGGCCTGCTGACGGATCTCCAGCGCACGGGAGGCGGCGGTCAGCTCGACGGCGAGGATCCGGCCGAGGTTCTCGACCGCCTGGCGCAGCTTGCGGGCGGCGGACCAGCCCATCGAGACGTGGTCCTCCTGCATCGCCGAGGACGGGATCGAGTCGACCGAGGCCGGCACCGCGAGCCGCTTGTTCTCGCTGACCAGCGCCGCCTGGGTGTACTGGGCGATCATCAGGCCGGAGTCCACGCCCGGGTCGTCGGCCAGGAAGGCCGGCAGGCCGTGCGAGCGGGCCTTGTCGAGCAGCCGGTCGGTGCGGCGCTCGGAGATCGAACCGAGGTCGGCGGCGGCGATGGCGAGGAAGTCCAGCACGTACGCGACCGGGGCGCCGTGGAAGTTGCCGTTGGACTCGACCCGGCCGTCCGGCAGCACCACCGGGTTGTCGACGGAGGCGGCCAGCTCGCGGGAGGCGACCAGTGCGGCGTGGGCCAGGGTGTCGCGGCCGGCGCCGGCGACCTGCGGGGCGCAGCGGATCGAGTAGGCGTCCTGGACGCGCGGCGCGTCGTCCTGGTGGTGGCCGGTGAGGCCGGAGTCCTTGAGGACGGCCAGCATGTTGGCGGCGGAGAGCGCCTGGCCGGGGTGCGGGCGGATCGGGGCGTGCAGCTCGGGGGCGAGCACCTTGTCGGTGCCGAGCAGCGCCTCCAGGGTCATCGCGGCGGTGATGTCGGCGGTGGTGAACAGGCGCTGGAGGTCGGAGATGGCCATCACCAGCATGCCGAGCATGCCGTCGGTGCCGTTGATGAGGGCCAGGCCCTCCTTCTCCAGCAGCTCGACCGGCTCGATGCCGGCCGCGGCGAGCAGCTCGCCGGCGGGCTTCTCGACGCCGTCGGGGCCGGTCGCCACGCCTTCGCCCATCAGCACCAGCGCGCAGTGCGAGAGCGGCGCGAGGTCGCCGGAGCAGCCGAGCGAGCCGAACTCGCGGACCACCGGGGTGATTCCGGCGTTGAGGATGGCGGCCATGGTCTGGGCGACCAGGGGGCGCACGCCGGTCCGGCCGGAGGCCAGCGTCTTCATCCGCAGGAACATCAGCGCACGGACCACCTCGCGTTCCACCGCCGGGCCCATCCCGGCGGCGTGCGAGCGCACCAGCGAGCGCTGGAGCTGGGCGCGCAGCTCGGGGCTGATGTGCCGGACGGCGAGCGCACCGAAGCCGGTGGAGACGCCGTAGACGGGGCGCGGCTCGGCGGCGAGGGCGTCGATCCGGGCGCGCGCGGCCGCCATCTCGGCGAGCGCGTCGGGGCCGATCTCGATCTTGGCGTTGCCCCGGGCGACGGCCAGCACGTCCTCCGCACTGACGTCGGCCTTGCCGACCTGGACGAGCGGCGCGTGGGGGGTCGCAGCACTGTGCATATCCATATACACCATCACATCAGGTGAATGAAGATATGACAACCGTCCTGGGCCATTCGGCCGCCACGGACACTGCGCCGGTCAGCAGGATTTTCGGTTACCCCGGCCCGTGGCGCACGCTGTGGGGGTGACGGACGGCACGGAGGTGGCGGGGCGATGACGCGGGCGACGGCGCGACGGCGGGTGGTGCGGCTACGGGGGGACGCGCGCAGTACGCGGCCGGACGCGCTGGCGGCGGAGGAGCCGCTGGAGATCCGGCTCGGCGGCGAGCCGCTCACCGTGACCATGCGGACCCCCGGGCAGGACTTCGACCTGGTGGCCGGCTTCCTGGTCGGCGAGGGGCTGGTGCACACGGCGCAGGAGCTCGCCGCGCTGCGCTACTGCGCCGGGACGGACGAGACCGGCGCCAACACCTACAACGTGGTGGACGCGACGCTGCGCGGCGCCGGCGCCGTCCCGCTCTCCGCCCACCGCAACCTGCTCACCACCAGCGCCTGCGGCCTCTGCGGCCGCGCCACCGTGGACGCCGTCCGCACGCACGTCCGCCACCCGGTCGCGGACGACCCGCTGAGCGTCCCGCCCGCACTGCTGTACGGGCTGCCGGACCGGCTGCGGGCCGCCCAGCGCACCTTCGAGTCGACCGGCGGGCTGCACGCGGCCGGACTGTTCGACGGCACGACCGGCGAGCTGCTCTGCGCCCGCGAGGACGTCGGCCGGCACAACGCGGTGGACAAGGTGGTCGGCTGGGCGCTGCGCGCGGGCCGGCTGCCGCTGGCCGGGCACGTCCTGCTGGTCAGTGGCCGGGCGTCGTTCGAGCTGACCCAGAAGGCCGCACTGGCGGGCATCCCGCTGCTGGCGGCCGTCTCGGCACCGTCCTCGCTCGCGGTGGACCTCGCCGAGGAGCTGGGCCTGACCCTGGTCGGCTTCCTGCGCGGCGAGGGCGCCAACGTCTACACCCGCCCGGACCGCGTCACCGGCTGACCGCCCGGCCCTCGCCCTCCTCCACCTCCACCCGAAGGCGCCGCAGCGAGGCGGGCGTGAGCCGCCGGGCGAGCACCTCCAGCGCCGCCAGCACCTCGGCCAGCTCCGCCGGGTCGTCCGTGCCGAGCGCCCGCGCCAACGCGCCGTCGACGGGCGCGGCGGCCACCTCGGCCCGGCGGGCGGAGAGCTCGGGGGCGCGGCGGGCGAGCAGCCGGCGGCGGTCCCGGGGGTCGGCCTCGGTGACGATCGACCCCGCCTCCCGGAGCCGGGCGACGGCCGCGGAGACCTGGCTCTGCGGCAGGCCGGTGCGCGCGGCGATCTCGCCGACGGCGCTGTCCGGATGCTCGTAGATGTCGCTCATGACGACGACGACCGCCCTGACGCCGGTGGCGCGCTTGCCGAGCCCCTCGGTCGGGATGGCCTCCTCGCCGATCTTCGCCAGCGTCCGGCCGAGCAGCAGCAGTTCGACTCCGTTCATGAGGCCCAAGGTACATCAGAAGAGATGCATCAAAAAAGATTCATCTCTCTTGATGTATCGAAAAAGATGCTTTACATTGGAGTCCAGAAGCCGACGGCGGCCACCCGGCCGCCCCAGGGGAGGGAACCCAGCCATGACCACCGCACTGCTCACCACCGCCGGCGCCCGCATCCACCACCAGGTCCAGGGCGCCGGCCCGGTCCTGCTGATCGCCCAGAGCGGCGAGGGCAACGCCGACCGCAGCGCCGACCTGGTGGCCCGGCTGGCCGACCGGTACACCGTGGTGACGTACGACCGGCGCGGCATCTCCCGCAGCACCCTCGACGAGCCGGGCCGCACCCCGACCGTCACCGAGCACGCCGACGACGCCCACCGGCTGCTCGCGGCCGTCACCGACCGGCCCGCCCTGATGCTCGGCTGCAGCTTCGGCGGGCTCATCGGACTCCAGCTCGCCCAGGACCACCCCGGGCAGCTGAGCACCCTGATCGCCCACGAGCCGGCCGCACCGCGCCTGCTGCCGGCCGAGGAGTGCACCGGGACGCTCGACGCGCTGGCCGGCATCCAGGAGGTGTTCCACCGGGACGGCTGGCAGGCGGCGCTGCGCGGGGTGATGACGGCCACCGGGATCGACCCGGCCCGCCAGGAGCGCGAGCCCGAGGTCCGTCCGCAGCCGTTCGGCCCGGAGCGCGCGGCCGACTTCACGGCCTTCCTCGCCCACGACCTGACCACCCTGCGCCGGAGCACCTTCGGCACCGCCGGGGCCGACGCGCTCGCCGCCGGGCCGACCCGGGTGGTGCCCGCCGTCGGGGAGATCACCGACCCGACGGTCTACAGCTACCGCTGCGCCGAGGTGCTGGCCGGGCGGCTCGGCACGGACCTCACCCGCCTCCCCGGCGGCCACAACGGCAACCTGACGCACCCCCGGGCGTTCGCCGCGCGGCTCGACGAGGTGCTGACCGCCGCGGTTCAGGCCGGCTGAGCCCCGGGGCGGCGGAAGGCCGGGGCCGACCGCGCGCCGGCCCGACCCGGCGTCGGCACAACCGGCCTCACCCCAGCCGGGCCTCGATCAGGTCGGCCGCGCGGGCCGTGCCACCCTCGGCCAGCGCCTCGGCGCGGAGCGCGTCGAGCCGCTTCGCCACCTCCGGGTCACCGGCCAGCTCCAGCAGCGCGACGCGCAGCGCGTCCGCCGTCGCCTGCCCGGTGTCCAGGCGGCGCGCGACGCCCAGCTCCACCAGCCGGTCCGCGTTGCTGAACTGGTCGGCGGCCTGCGGCACCGCGATCATCGGCACCCCGGCCTGGAGGCCCTCGCTCGCACCCCCCATGCCGGCATGGGTGACGAAGGCGTCCGCCTGCGCCAGCACGGAGAGCTGCGGCACCCACGGGTGCACCTCGATGTTGGCCGGCACCTCGCCCAGCCCGGCCGGGTCGGTGTGCCGGCCGATCTGCAGCACGACGTGCCAGCCGGGCAGGTCGCCGAAGGCCTTCACGCACTCGCGGTAGAACGCCGGCTGGTGGGTGAATGCCGAGCCGAGCGAGACCAGCAGCACCCTCCCGGCACCGGCCGGCCGCTCCCAGCCGCCCTGGTGCGCACGGTCGTCGGCGCACGGGCCGACGAAGGTGTACCGCGCGGGGTCGACCCGGTCGGCATGGGGCTGCAGCGCGCGCGGCACGAGGGCGAGCGCGTGCCCGGGCCTGCCCTGGAACGCGTCCGGGTCGTGCTCGGTGGCGCCGTTCGCGACCAGCCAGCCGGTGAACCGCCGGTAGTACGCGGCACCGCCGGGCCCGTTGTGCAGCGCCTCGTACATCCCGGCCATGTCCTGCTCGAAGCCCTCCCAGGCGACGTAGGTCGACGAGAGCTGGAGGACCGGCACGCCCCAGTCCTCGGCCAGCACCCGGCCCGCGTATCCGGCGATGTCGTAGAGGACGAGGTCGGGCCGGTCGTCGGCGAACGCGGACCGCAGCACGGGGAGCATCGCGGCGGCGTCGTCCAGGAAGAGGTTCTGGATCGCCACCGGGTCCTGCAGCCAGACGTGGGAGTCCTCGGTGAGCGGCAGCACCGTCTCGTACGGGACGAGCGTCGCCCCCGTGGACTCGACGGCGCCCGAGAAGGACGGGTCGTTGACGTAGCTGACGCGGTGGCCCCGGGCGACGAGTTCGCGGATCACCGCCAGGCTGGGGTTGACGTGGCCGTGCGCCGGGATGGAGACCATGGCGATGTGGGCGGGGCGGGTCATGTGTCCTCCAGAAAGCGGGCGGGCAACGAGAGACGAGACGATCCGTCTCGCAACCCGTCCAGCATGAGGCGCCCCTCGCGGGACGTCAAGACGAGACGTACCGTTTCGTCATCGGCCTAGAATGGAGCCATGACCCGCAGCAGCACACCCGACCCCGCCCGCCGCAGCGAGCGCTCCCGTCAGGCAGTCCTCGCCGCCGCCGCCGAACTGGTCGCCGAGGTCGGCTTCGGCAAGCTCACCATCGAGGCGATCGCCGCCCGCGCCGGCGTCGGCAAGCAGACCATCTACCGCTGGTGGCCCTCGAAGGGCGCGGTGGTCTTCGACGCCTTCCAGGCCGCCAACGAGGACGCCTCCGGCAGCCTCGCCCTGCCCGACACCGGCGACCTCTCCGCCGACCTGCGGGCCGTCCTGCGGCCGACCGCCGACCAGCTCGTGGACCCGGCCTTCGACAACACCGGCCGCGGCCTCGTCTCCGAGTACCTGCTCGACCCGGCCCTGCTCCGCGAGTACCGCGAACGCCTGATGGATCCGTTGCTGGAGGTCACCCGCGAGCGCCTGCGCGCCGCCCGCGCGGCCGGCCAGATCGACGCCGACGCCGACCTCGACCTCGCCGTCGAACTGCTCTACGGCCCGATGTACTACCGCTGGCTGCACGGCCTCGGCCCGCTCGACCACGCGTACGCGGACCGCCTCGTGGAGGCGGTCCTTCGCGCGCTCGGGGCCTCGGGGGGCGACAGCTAGCCGCGGTTGCGGCGGCGGAGCGCCACGACCACCGCGATGATCACCGCAATGACCACCAGCACCACCACGACGCCGATGAGCAGGCCGATGATCTTGCTGAAGCCCTTCTTCTTCTTTTTCTTCGCCTTGTCCTTCGACCCGGCCAACCGGGTGGTGTCGTGCCGGTCGGCCGCCACCCCCACGGCCGGGGCCGCGGCCGGCGCGGCAGCCGGCGCGCCCTGGACGGCGGTGCTCACCGCGGCGGCGCGCGGCGCGGCCTGGGCCGCCGAGGCCGCCGGCGCGGTGGCGAGCGCGGCACCGCCGAAGGCGAGCACGGCGGTGAGGACGAGGCTCGTCAGACGAGCGCGCATGGTGTGAACCCCCGATCCGGCCGGCCCCCATGGCCCGCCGACCGCGGACACCATCCCACGCCCGCCCGCCCGCACCCAACCCCCCGGCACCCTCCACACCGGACCGCGACCTGCTCGGAACCGACCGGTCACCGAACCGGCACAACCCGGCGCCCCGAGGCCTCAGCCCGGCGGCGGGGAGGCCGGACCGGACAGGGCGACGGCGACCAGGGCGCGCATGGCGCAGGCGGCCTGGCCCAGCGGGAGCGTGGCGTCGTCGGCGAAGAGCTCGACCAGCCAGCCGCCCGCCGCGTTCTGGCCGCCGGCGGCGACCATGCCGCGGTAGCCGGAGACGACCAGCATGGCCTCCTCGGCCGGGTCGTTGCCCGCCGAGCCGGCCCGCAGGGCGAAGGCGTCGCCGCGGACGGCCCGCCGGGTCATCGGGTAGTGCCGCAGGTCGAAGACGGCGTCCGGCGCCTCGATCTGCGCCCGCTGGGTCTCCGCCCGGCTGCTGCTGGGCCCGCTGGTCATCCGGTAGACGGCGTGCTGCGCCGTCCGCATCAGGTGCGAGCCGGGCGGGACGTAGGAGATCCACCAGCCGACCGCGTCCAGCAGCCGGGCGGAGGTCTCCGCGACGACGGCCAGCTTGCCGATGGTGTCGGCGGGGTGCACGGAGCGGACCACGCCGTGCTGGTCCAGGGCGGTGAGCACGGCGGTGAGCAGCTGCCCCGGATCGGCGCTGTGCGCGGCCCCGCGGAACCGCCGCCGGTCGCCGGCCCCGGCCCGGCCGCTGCCACGACCCCGGGCGTCGGCCCGGTGGTGCGGGTCCGCGGCGTCGGCGAGCAGCACGGTCGGGTCGGGCGAGAAGCCTGGGCCGTGACTGCGCCCGGCGACCACGGGGTGGGCGGCGCGCGCGGCCTTGGCCCGGTACTGGGCGGCGTCGGCGAGCCGGAAGAGCCGGTCGGCGGTGGTGACCGGGCCGATGGAGTCCCCGGTGGAGGCGACCCCGCAGGCGACGCCCTCGCCCTCGGCGAGCGCGAGGGCCCGCGCGCACAGCTCCTCGGCCACGGCGACCACCTCGTCCGCCTTCTGCCCCTCGACCAGCAGGCAGAACTCGTCGCCGCCGAGCCGGGCGGCGAGGCTGCCGGGCAGCTTGGCGGCGGCCAGCGACAGCTGGTGGGCGAAGCGTTCGAGCAGCCGGTCGCCCATCTCGTGGCCCAGCTGGTCGTTGACCCGCTTCAGGCCGTTGACGTCGCAGACCACCAGCGAGACGACGATGTTGTCCCGGTTGTGCGCCTCCAGCGCGCTCTCCAGCCGGGCGTCCACCGCGCGCCGGTTGGCCAGGCCGGTGAGCGGGTCGGAGAAGGCGAGCTTGCGCAGGTCGGCGAGGCGCTCGGTCTGGGCGAGGCCGGCCGAGATCTGGGCGGCCAGCAGGGTGGCGTAGTCGGCGTCGGCCTCGGTGAACTCGGGCTCCCCGACGGTCCTGGCGAGGTACAGCTCGCCCCAGGCCTGCCCGTGCAGCACGATCGGGGCGACCACGCAGCAGGCCCGTCCGCGTCGGCGCAGCGCCGCGGCGCGCTCCTGGCAGTACGCGCCGGCAGTGGGGTGCGAGTGCCCGGCGTGCGGCTCGGAGCTCTCGGCGCTCTGCAGCCAGGCGCGCGGGAGGCGGCCGGTGGTCCAGCGCTCCTCCAGATAGGTGACGATCTCGGGGAAGTCGGCCACCGGGTAGGACTCGTCCTCCGGCAGCTCCTCCTCCCCCGGCGCCAGCTCCCCGTGGTTGACCAGCACCCGCAGCCGGCCGGACTCGCGGTCCCAGACCGAGACCGCGGCCATGGTGGCGCCGAGCGCCTCGGTGGCACGGACGGCGGCCGCCCGGACGGCCTCCAGCGGGGTGAGGGCACCCGCCATGTCCTGGGCGAGCTCGACCACGGACTTCAGCCGCCCGTCGGTGGCGGCGGCCGGCGGCTGTGACCGGTCGTACTCGCAGCCGCGGTCCGTCATGATCGCCTCACTGCTCACCGGCTCGCCTCGCTCCCTGTGCCCGGCCCTGCTCGGCCCCCCCAGGACGCGACCCGCCGGGGCCCGCACCCGCCGAGAAGCTGCACCCGTACGGCCGCTTGCACCAAGACTATGGCGGTTTCATTCGGTTATGCCCCGTTTGCCGGGAAGGATCCACGCGGCCGTACGGGTTTCAACCGTTCGGCCACGCCGGGCACGCACCGGCTTCACACCGCGGACACGCGCTACTCCGAACGCTGGCGCCGCGACAGCAGCCACGGCTCGACCAGGCCGAGCCCGCGCACCGGGCGGCGCCACATCGGCTGGAGGTTGAACCGGTGCCCGGCATCCGGCCCGGGCACCGGCAGGCCGGAGGCGGGGAGTCCGGCGGAGGCCGACAGCACGTCGGCGAGGCCCGGCCCGTCCGCGTCGGCGGGGGCGACGCTGCCGTTCTGCTCCAGTGCGGTGGCGAACTCGCCGTCGATCAGCACCGCGTCCTTGGGAGCGATCGAGGTGAGCCGGCTGGCCAGGTTGACGGTGGTGCCGAAGACGTCGCCCATCCGGGAGGTGACGGTGCCGAAGGCCATGCCGACCCGCAGCGCGGGGATGGAGTCGTCCTCGGCCAGCGCCTCGACCAGGGAGAGCGCGATCTCGGCGGCGGTGGCCGGGTCCTCGGAGACGTAGAGGATCTCGTCGCCGAGGGTCTTGATCACCCGGCCGCCCTGGCCGGCGATCAGGTCGGAGCAGGTGTTCTCGAAGGTCTCGACCAGCTCGCCGAGCTCCTCCTCCTCCAGCCGGCGGGAGAGCCGGGTGAAGCCGACCAGGTCGGCGAAGCCGACGGCGAGCCGGCCGCTGGTGATCTCGGTGTCCTCGGCGGCCTGCACCACCCGGCCGGTGACGGCGGCCAGCTGCCGGCGCCAGACGTAGACCAGGAACTGCTCCAGCTCCGGCAGCAGCAGCTCGACCAGCGGGTAGGCCACCTCGGCACGGGTCAGACCGGGTTCGACGGACTGGGTGAGGTTCTCCAGGAAGGTGTCCATCTGCCAGCCGGCCAGCCGGGAGGTGGTCTGCCCGGTGGACCGCGCCACCTGGATCGCCATCGACTCGCTGAGCAGGCCCGACTCCACCAGCCCGGCCAGCCGGCGCAACGCGATCACATCGCCGTCGGTGAGCGCCCGAGACTGCCCGATGTCCGGGAAGCCCATCGCCCGCCAGAAGCGGGTGGCCAGCTCCATCGGGACGTCTGCGGCGCGCGCGGCCTGGTACGGGGTGTAGCGGCGTGGTGCGTCCAGGATCAGGCGTTCCAGGTCGAGCGCGACCGTCTGGTCGTGGCCGCCCGCCGTTCCGCCGCTGCTGCCGTCCTCTGCCACCGGTCCGTCCCCGTGCGGTTGCCGCACTTGCCTCGTGTCCTGCCTGTCCGGGCGCGCCCGCCACCCGGCGGGCAGTGGCGCGCCTCACACTGCTGCCAGGTGGAATGTTCGCACGGAATCGCGCGATCCGGGGCATCCGCCCGAGTCAAGGGGAGGTGAAGAGTCCCGCCCGGCGGGTCCCGGTCGGCCGGTCCCGCTCAGCTCGGCTCGGGGCGTACGTGCACGACGTCGCCCGCGCCGACCGCGCGCCGGGCGCCGTCGGGGGTGCGGACCACCAGCCGGCCGTCGCCGTCGACCGCCACCGCCTCGCCGAGCAGCTCGCGGTCACCGGGAAGGTGCACCCTGACCTCCCGGCCGAGGGTGGTGCAGCGGTCCGCGTACGCGCGCAGCAGGCCGCTGGCGTGGGGGTCGCCGGCGGCCGCCGTCCACTCCGTGTAGAGGCCGGCGAACTCGCGCAGCAGCGCGCGCAACAGAGTGGCCCGGTCGGTGACGGCGGCGCCGGCCAGGGCCAGCGAGGCGGCGGTGGGGACGGGCAGCTCGCTCTCCCGCAGCGAGACGTTGACGCCGAGGCCGGCGACCACCGCGCCGCCGCTCAGCTCGGTCAGGATGCCGCCGAGTTTGCGCTCCGCGCCGCCGATGCCGACCTGGAGGTCGTTGGGCCACTTCAGGCCGACCTCGACCTCGGCGACCCGGCTCAGCGTGCTGGCGGCGGCGACGCCGACCAGGATCGGCAACCAGCCGTACCGCTCGACGGGTACCTCGTCCGGGCGAAGCAGGACGGAGAGGAAGAGCCCGGAACGGGCCGGCGCCGTCCACTGCCGCTCCAGCCGCCCGCGCCCGGCGCTCTGCGCCTCGGCGACCAGCACGGCGCCCTGCGGCGCGCCCTCCTTGGCGCGCGCGGCCAGGTCGCTGTTGGTCGAGCCGGTCTCGGTGACGACGTCCAGCGAGGTCCAGAACCCGCCCGGAAGCACCAGGTCACGGCGGAGCGCCTCGGTGTCCAGCGGCGGCCGGTCCAGGTCGGTCCAGGGCGACGGCCCGGCGTGGCCGAAGCCGCGCAGTCCACTACGGCGGGGGGTCTCTGAGGTCATGGCGACGAGACTAGGTCCTGCCAGGTCGATCCCGGCGGAGCAGCGCGACCGGCCGGACGGGACCCACAAGCCGTAGGCCGCCTCATCGTCCCGCAGAACGAGCGTTGACACACTGTGTCGCTGGCCATAACGGCAAACCCTGCGCGCTGGCTACGCTACTCAACGGTAGTTCGTTGCGCCGCCCTGCCCTCGTGCGCGGGCCCCCATCCTGGCCCGCGCAGTAACTCGACAGGTCGCGGCCCATGGATCAGGGAGAGCCACCGGATGACCGAGGCGCCGTACGACCCCCACACCACCGCCGGCAAGCTCGCCGACCTGCGGCGCAGGATCGACGAGGCGGTGCACTCCGGGTCCGCCAAGGCCGTGGAGAAGCAGCACGCCAAGGGCAAGCTGACGGCCCGTGAGCGCGTGGTCGAGCTGCTGGACGAGGACTCCTTCGTGGAGTTCGACGAGTTCGCCCGGCACCGCTCGACCAACTTCGGCCAGGAGAAGAACCGCCCCTACGGTGACGGCGTCGTCACCGGCTACGGCACCGTCGACGGCCGTCAGGTGGCCGTCTTCGCGCAGGACTTCACCGTCTTCGGCGGCTCGCTCGGCGAGGTCTTCGGCGAGAAGATCGTCAAGGTGATGGACTTCGCACTGAAGACCGGCTGTCCGGTCATCGGCATCAACGACTCCGGCGGCGCCCGGATCCAGGAGGGCGTAGTCTCGCTCGGCCTGTACGGCGAGATCTTCCGCCGCAACGTGCACGCCTCCGGGGTCATCCCGCAGATCTCGCTGATCATGGGCCCCTGCGCGGGCGGTGCGGTCTACTCCCCCGCGATCACCGACTTCGTGGTGATGGCCGACCAGACCTCGCACATGTTCATCACCGGCCCGGACGTCATCAAGACCGTCACCGGCGAGGACGTCGGCATGGAGGAGCTGGGCGGCGCGCGCACCCACAACACCAAGTCCGGCAACGCGCACTACCTGGCCACGGACGAGAAGGAGGCGGTCGAGTACGTCAAGAGCCTGCTCTCGTACCTGCCCTCCAACAACCTCTCCGACCCGCCGGCCTTCCCGGAGGAGGCGGATCTCACCGTCACCGACGAGGACCTCGAACTCGACACCCTGGTGCCGGACTCGGCGAACCAGCCGTACGACATGCACAAGGTGATCGAGCACGTCCTCGACGACGGCGAGTTCCTGGAGACCCAGCCGCTGTACGCCGGCAACATCATCACCGGCTTCGGCCGGGTCGAGGGCCACCCGGTCGGCATCGTCGGCAACCAGCCGATGGACCTGGCCGGCTGCCTGGACATCGCCGCCAGCGAGAAGGCCGCCCGGTTCATCCGGACCTGCGACTCGTTCAACATCCCGGTGCTGACCTTCGTCGACGTGCCCGGCTTCCTGCCCGGCACCGAGCAGGAGTGGGACGGCATCATCCGCCGCGGCGCCAAGCTGATCTACGCGTACGCCGAGGCGACCGTCCCGCTGATCACCGTCATCACCCGCAAGGCCTTCGGCGGCGCGTACGACGTCATGGGCTCCAAGCACCTGGGCGCGGACCTCAACCTGGCCTGGCCGACCGCGCAGATCGCGGTGATGGGCGCACAGGGCGCGGCCAACATCGTCTACCGCCGTGAGCTGGCCGAGGCCGCCGCGGCCGGCGAGGACGTCGACGCCCGCCGGGCCGAGCTGGTCGCCGAGTACGAGGACACCCTGCTCAACCCGTACCTGGCCGCCGAGCGCGGGTACGTGGACGCGGTCATCGCGCCGAGCGAGACCCGCCGGCACATCGTCCGCGGCCTGCGGGCGCTGCGTGGCAAGCGTGAGGTGCTGCCGCCGAAGAAGCACGGCAACATCCCCCTGTAGGCCCCCTCCCCCACCAGCGGCCGTCGCGAGAGGATTGAGCCATGGCCCCGATCCATGTGCTGCACGGGCAGCCGACCCCCGAGGAGCTGGCCACCGTCCTGGCGGTGGTCCACTCCCGGGCCGCCGCCGCACAGGCCGCCGAGGCGGCCCGTGCCGGTGCCGGCCCGGACTCCCCCTGGAACGACCGCGCCCGCCGGCTGCGGGGCACCCCGCGGCCCGGCGTCAACGTCTGGCGCACCTCGGGCTGGGCCGGCTAGCACCGGTGCGCGGAGCAGGGGAGCCGGCCGGGCCGGCTCCCCTGCTCGGCGTCCGCTCGCACGGGCACGCCCGGATTGCCCCGAAAAGCTGAGTACGGATACTCAGGCGCCACCGCGTCCCCCCGGCGCACCCTGGAGGGGTGCTCTGGTCAGACCCCCGCGACGAGCCCTCCCCCGAGGCCCGGCGGGTGCAGGAGAAACTGCGCCGCGCCGGCCCTGTGCTCGCCGCCTTCCTCCTGGTGTTCGCCGTTCTCCTGATGGTCTGAACGGACGCGCGGAGGACCCCTCTACCCTGGTGGGCATGACCGACCGCCGCGCCCTCGTCCTCGCCTCCGCCTCCCCCGCCCGCCTCGGGCTGCTGCGCCAGGCGGGCCTCGACCCGCGCGTGGTGGTCAGCGGTGTCGACGAGGACGCGATCACCGCCGCCACCCCCGGCGAGCTCGCGCTCGTCCTGGCCGAGGCCAAGGCGAAGGCGGTCGCCGCCGAACTGACCGGCGGCGAGCTGGTGATCGGCTGCGACTCGGTGCTGGAGCTGGACGGCCTGGCGCTCGGCAAGCCCGCCGACGCCGCCGAGGCGCTGGCCCGCTGGCAGTCGATGCGCGGCCGCTCCGGCGTGCTGCGCACCGGGCACTGCGTGATCGACACCGTCACCGGCGAGCAGTCCTCGGCCACCGCCTCCACCACCGTGCGCTTCGGCACCCCGGACGACGCGGAGGTCGCCGCCTACATCGCCTCCGGCGAACCGCTGCACGTGGCCGGCGCCTTCACCCTGGACGGCCGCTCGGCGCCGTTCGTCGAGGGGATCGACGGCGACCCGGGCAACGTCATCGGCCTGTCGCTGCCGCTGCTGCGCACCCTCCTCGCCGGGCTGGGCGTGCGCATCACCGACCTCTGGGCCTGACTCACCCGGCCGCCGGGGCCTGCCGGGCGAGGAAGGAAAGCACGTCCGGCAGCGCGCCGTCCGCGAGCAGGTCCGCGCCGTGACGGTAGCCCGGGTAGATCTTGAGCTGCTTGACCGGCGCCGCGGCGGCGGTGTGCAGCGTCCGGGCGTCCTCGGCGAACGGCGAGTCGTCCTCCTCCGCGGCGAAGAACTCCGGCACCTGCGAAGTCCGCACGGCCTTTCCGGCGTTGTCCCCGCTGTACTGTGCGGGGCCGCTGAGCGAGACCACGGCGGCGACCGGCAGCGGGGTCGGCTCGGCGGCGGCCACCAGCGAGCCGGTGCCGCCCTTGGAGGCGCCGACCAGCACCACCCTGGTGACGCCCTTGGTCCCGAGCCAGGTCAGCGCGGCCGGGAGGTCGTTCGCGGGGCTGCCCGGCACGTTGGCGGCCAGTACGGCGTACCCGGCCTTGGTGAACTCCGGCAGGTAGGGCACCCAGTCGCAGAGGGAGCCGTTGAGCTGGTGCGAGAAGACCACGGCCGTCCGGGCCGGCCCGGCGTCCGCCTGCTGGAAGTACGCCGGGCGGATGCCGGAGGAGGCCGGCAGGTCGATGCTGCCGGCCTTGGCCTGCGCCTCGGTGAGGCACCCGTGCGTCCGGGCCGGTCCGGCCGTCGGCGAGGCACTGCCCGGTGGGGCACCACCCGGCGCCGCGGTCGTGCCCGAACTGCCACAGCCGGCGAGGACCAGTACCCCTATGGCGGCGGCCGCCACCCCCGACTTCCCCCTGAAGAGCCTCATCTGCCGCACGCTAGGAGGACGTTCCGCCTCCGTCAATGGCCCGGGACGGTCAACCGCCGCTAGTCTGACGGACGTTCGAACGGAGAGCGGGGAAGGGGACGGGCAGGTGACCGACGGTCTGCTCAACGTGGTGCTGGGGCTGGTCGCCAGCGCGCTCAGTGCCGGGCTCGGCTGGCTCGGCCAGAACCTGCGCCGACGACGGCGCCTGGAACGCGTCCGCTCGTTCTTCGGCCTGCCGGCCGGCAGCGAGTGCCTGATGGTGGTGAACCGGCACGCCGCCTCGGCCAGCGGCAAGAGCGTCTCGCGCAACGACGTGTTCGCGCTGATGGAGCTGGCCGCGCTGGTCAAGGAGTGCGGGGCCGTGGCCGACCTGGTCGCCCACGACGACGTCCGCCAGGGGCTCGGCCACAAGGCCGAGTTCTGCATCGGCGGGCCGACCGGCAACGACCGGACGGCGGCCCACCTGACGTCCTGGCTGCCCGGGGTCGTCTTCGACGGGGACGTGTCCGGCACCGTCCCGGCGCTGACGCTGACGGTGGGCGGCGAGGAGTACCGGTACGAACACGAGTCCGAGCCCTCCGGCGGCCAGGCGTTCGTGCTGCTGGCCCGACTGCACCCCACGCCCGGCAGCCGGCCGGCCTTCCTGGTCTCCGGGCAGACCGCCGTCTCCAACCACGCCGCCGTCCGCTACCTGGTCGCCAACCACCGGAGGCTCGCCCGCACGTACGGCGCGGACGGCACCTTCGCCCTCGTCCTCAGGGTCGTCAACCCGAGGGCGTACGGCCCGGACGTGGTCGAGCTGACCGCCGACGTGACGGCGGAGGCACTCGAAAGGAGTGCCTCCGCGACCCCCGTCCCGTGAGTGTGGCCAAGGCCACCGCGTCGCCGTACCTCCCCGTCACCACCCGCGCGGGGCGGGCCGCGGCGGCCTCACCGGCCGCCACCTGGGACGACCCCGGCAGGGCCGCGGATCGGTCCGCCGGACGCATCACCCTCCGTGTGGGATAGTTCACAACCTTGGGCTACTCGCCGGTACTACCGAGAAATCCATAGACTCGATCAGGTTCAAGAAGGGAGCCACAGTGCGCAAGGTGCTCATCGCCAACCGCGGAGAAATCGCCGTCCGCGTCGCCCGGGCCTGCTCGGACGCCGGTATCGCCAGCGTCGCCGTCTACGCCGAGCCGGACCGGGATGCGCTGCACGTCCGCGCGGCCGACGAGGCTTACGCGCTGGGCGGCGACACCCCCGGTACCAGCTACCTCGACATCGCGAAGGTCCTCAAGGCCGCCGCCGACTCGGGGGCGGACGCCGTCCACCCCGGTTACGGCTTCCTGTCGGAGAACGCCGACTTCGCCCAGGCCGTCATCGACGCGGGCCTGACCTGGATCGGCCCGCCGCCGCAGGCCATCCGCGACCTCGGTGACAAGGTCACCGCCCGGCACGTGGCGCAGCGCGCCGGCGCCCCGCTGGTGGCCGGTACGCCGGACCCGGTCTCGGGCGCCGACGAGGTCGTCACGTTCGCCCGGGAGCACGGCCTGCCGGTCGCCATCAAGGCGGCCTTCGGCGGCGGCGGCCGCGGCCTGAAGGTCGCCCGCACGCTGGAGGAGATCCCGGAGCTGTACGAGTCCGCGGTGCGCGAGGCGGTCGCCGCCTTCGGTCGCGGCGAGTGCTTCGTGGAGCGGTACCTGGACAACCCGCGGCACGTCGAGACCCAGTGCCTGGCCGACCAGCACGGCAACGTGGTGGTCGTCTCCACCCGTGACTGCTCGCTCCAGCGCCGGCACCAGAAGCTGGTCGAGGAGGCGCCCGCGCCGTTCCTGACCGCCGAGCAGAACGCCGAGCTGTACCGGGCGTCCAAGGCCATCCTGAAGGAGGCCGGCTACGTCGGCGCCGGGACCTGCGAGTTCCTGGTGGCCGTGGACGGCACGATCTCCTTCCTGGAGGTCAACACCCGCCTGCAGGTGGAGCACCCGGTCACCGAGGAGGTCACCGGGCTCGACCTGGTCCGCGAGATGTTCCGGATCGCCGACGGCGAGGAGCTGGGCTACGGCGACCCGGAGGTGCGCGGTCACTCCTTCGAGTTCCGCATCAACGGTGAGGACCCGGGCCGTGGCTTCCTGCCCGCGCCGGGCACCGTCACGCTGTTCGCCCCGCCGTCCGGCCCGGGTGTCCGGCTGGACTCGGGCGTGGAGACCGGCTCGGTCATCGGCCCGGCCTGGGACTCCCTGCTGGCCAAGCTGATCGTCACCGGCACCACCCGCAAGCAGGCCCTGGAGCGGGCCCGGCGCGCGCTGAACGAGTTCAAGGTGGAGGGCATGGCGACCGCCATCCCGTTCCACCAGGCGGTCGTCACCGACCCGGCGTTCGCGCCGGAGGTGCACGGCGACGAGGGGCCGTTCAAGGTCTACACCCGGTGGATCGAGACCGACTTCGAGAACACCATCCCGGCGTTCGCGGGTGCGCCCGGCGAGGGCGAGGAGGCCGAGGGCCGGGAGACCGTCGTGGTCGAGGTCGGCGGCAAGCGGATCGAGGTCTCGCTGCCGTCCTCGCTGGGCGTCTCCGCGGCTCCGGCGGCGGGTGCGGCCGGTGCGGCCAAGGCCAAGCGCCGGGTCGGCACCAAGAAGGCCGGCTCCGCGGTCAGCGGTGACACCCTGGCCTCGCCGATGCAGGGCACCATCGTCAAGGTCGCCGTCGAGGAGGGCCAGGTCGTCGCGGAGGGCGAGCTGATCGTCGTCCTGGAGGCGATGAAGATGGAGCAGCCGCTGAACGCGCACAAGGCGGGCACCGTGGTCGGCCTCAAGGCCGAGGTCGGCGCGAGCGTCTCCAGCGGCGCCGCCCTCTGCGAGATCAAGGACTGACGCAGCACGAGCCCGGGGACCGACGAAGTCCCCTCGCCGGACCGGTCCGTACACCCCCGTGGTGTGCGGACCGGTTCCGTTTCCGGCCGGAGCGGCCGCCGGCGCCGCCGGGCGCCGGCTACCGCACGCGCGGGATGCCGCCCAGCTCGGCGAGCCGGGCCGGCAGCGGCCCGCCGGGGCCCGCAGGGCCGCCGTGCGCGCCCGGGCGGCGCTGGCCGGGCAGCGGGGTGCCCCCGGGCGGCGGGGCGGCCCTGCGGGCCACCGGGCCGGGCTGCGTCTGGTGCACGGGACCGCTGCCGGTGCCGTGCACCGGGGCGTCCCCGGTGGGGGCGGCGCCGAGCGGCGCCAGGTCGATCTGCACTCCGCAGTCGGCGAGCGCGTCCAGCTCGCGCGCGGTGGCGTCGTCGGAGGTGGCGTGCTCGTCGGTGACCAGCCGGGTGATGGTCTCGGTCGGCACGGTCTGGAACATGGTGTCCGCGCCGAGCTTGGTGTGGTCGGCGAGGACGATGACCTCGGCGGCCGACTGCACCAGAGCCCGGTCCACGCTCGCGGAGAGCATGTTCGTGGTCGACAGGCCGCGTTCGGCCGTCAGCCCGCTGCCGGAGATGAACGCCTTGGAGACCCGCAGCCCGTGCAGCGACTGCTCGGCCCCGCTGCCCACCAGGGCGTAGTTGGAGCCCCGCAGGGTGCCGCCGGTCATCACCACCTCCACCCGGTTGGCGTGCGCCAGCGCCTGGGCGACCAGCAGCGAGTTGGTGACCACCGTCAGCCCGGGCACCCGGGCCAGTCTGCGGGCCAGCTCCTGGGTGGTGGTACCGGCGCCGACCACCACGGCGTCACCCTCCTCCACCAGGCCCGCGGCGAGATCGGCGATGGCGCTCTTCTCGGCCGCGGAGAGGTGGGTCTTCTGCGGGTAGCCGGGTTCGCGGCTGAAGCCGCCGGGGAGCACCGCGCCGCCGTGCCGGCGGTCGAGGAGCCCTTCTGCCTCCAGCGCCCGTACGTCTCGGCGCACGGTCACTTCGGAGGTCTGGACGACGCGGGCCAGTTCACGGAGCGACACGGCTCCGTTGGCGCGCACCATTTCGAGGATCAACTGGCGACGTTCTGCTGCAAACACAGAACCGACGGTAACCTGCGTGACCGTCTGCTTTCATGCGTTTGCAGCTGGTAGCCGGAATTGCTCACGCACGAGCGGCGCGTGACCGTACAATACGCGCCGTCAGCAATCCGGAACTGCGCCCGCCGTCCGGGTGACTCCCCGGGACGCGCGAAGGGCGGCCGCCTACCGGCAGCCGCCCTCAACTTCGCGTCAGGTGCTCAGTTTTCGCCCTCGGCCCGCTTCCTGATGTGGAGCTGGCGGGCGGCCTCGGCCGTCGAGCCGGAGACCGACGGATAGACGGTGAAGGCGCTGGCCACCTGTTCGACCGTCAGATTGGCGTCCACCGCGAGCGAGATCGGGTGGATCAGTTCGCTGGCGCGCGGGGCGACCACCACGCCGCCGACCACGATGCCGGTGCCCGGGCGGCAGAACAGCTTCACGAAGCCGTCCCGGATGCCCTGCATCTTGGCCCGCGGGTTGCCGCGCAGCGGCAGCTTGATCTCGACCGCGTCCATCTTGCCGCACTTCACGTCGGCGGCGGTGTAGCCGACGGTGGCGATCTCCGGGTCGGTGAAGACGTTGGAGGCCACGGTCTTCAGGTTCAGCGGCTGCACCGCGTCGCCGAGCGCGTGGTACATCGCGATCCGGCCCTGCATGGCGGCGACCGAGGCGAGCATGAAGACGCCGGTGCAGTCGCCGGCCGCGTACACGCCGGGGGCGCTGGTGCGCGAGACCCGGTCGACCTGGATCTGGCCCCAGTCGTTGAGCTTGACCCCGGCCTCCTCCAGGCCCATGTCCGCGGTGTTCGGGATCGAGCCGACCGCCATCAGGCAGTGCGTGCCCTTGATCACCGTGCCGTCGGAGAGGGTCACCTCGACGTGGTCGCCCACGCGCTTGGCGCCCTCGGCGCGGGAGCGGCTCATCACGTTCATGCCGCGGCGGCGGAAGACCTCCTCCAGCACCTCGGCGGCGTCCGGGTCCTCGCCGGGCAGCACCCGGTCGCGGCTGGAGACCAGGGTGACCTTGGAGCCGATCGCCTGGTACGCGCCGGCGAACTCGGCGCCGGTGACGCCCGAGCCGACCACGATCAGCTCGCGCGGCAGCTCGTCCAGGTCGTACACCTGGGTCCAGGTCAGGATCCGCTCGCCGTCCGGCTGGGCGTCCGGCAGCTCGCGCGGGTGGGCGCCGGTGGCGATCAGCACCGCGTCGGCGCGCAGCGACTGCACGGTGCCGTCGGGCGCGTCCACCAGCACCTCGCGGGAGCCGTCCACGGCCTGCCCGCCGGTGCCGAGCCGGCCCCGGCCGCGCAGCACGGTGACGCCGGCGCGGGTCACCGACTGGGTGATGTCGTGCGACTGCGCGATGGCCAGACGCTTCACCCGTCGGTTGACCTTGCCGAGGTCCACGCCGACCACCCTCGCCTGCTGCTCCAGCGGCGGGGTGTCGTCGGCGACGATGATGCCCAGCTCCTCGTACGAGCTGTCGAAGGTCGTCATCACCTCCGCGGTCGCGATCAGGGTCTTCGACGGCACGCAGTCCGTGAGCACCGCCGATCCGCCCAGACCGTCGCGGTCGACGACGGTCACCTCCGCGCCGAGCTGGGCGGCGACGAGCGCCGCCTCGTAGCCGCCGGGTCCGCCACCGATGATCACGATCCGAGTCACATTGCCCATTGTCCCGTACGCCGGGAGCGCTGCCACGCCGGGGTCGGGGCTTCTGTGCAATCGCCCCGTGAACGTAGGCTTCCCCCCATGCCCCTTTACGCCGCGTATGCCACCAACCTCGATGCCCGGCAGATGACCCGCCGCGCACCGCACTCCCCACTGCGCGGTACCGGGTGGCTGGACGGCTGGCGGCTCACCTTCGGTGGTGAACAGCTCGGCTGGGAGGGCTCGCTGGCCACCGTGGTCGAGGACGAGAAGGACCAGGTCTTCGTCTCGCTGTACGACGTCGCGCCGATGGACGAGGAGGGCCTCGACCGCTGGGAGGGCGTCCAGCTCGGCATCTACCGCAAGATCAAGCTGCGCGCGCACACCCTGGACGGCGACATCCCGGTCTGGACCTACGTGCTCAACGACTACGAGGGCGGCCTTCCCGCCGCCCGCTACCTCGGGCTGATCGCCGACGCCGCGGAGAGCGCCGGCGCTCCGCACGACTACGTCCTGGACCTGCGCCGCCGCCCCTGCTAGGTCCTGCCGGGCCCCGTCAGGGCGTGGCCGGGCTGCGCCAGGCGACGGCCGTGGCGGCCAGCGCCCTCACCACCGCGGCCCGCCGGGCCGCCTCGGTGCGCAGCGCGTTGGCCAGCTCGACGTGCAGCCACGGCACCGCGAGGCCGGCCGCGAACCGGCCCTCAACGTTGGTGGTGCCCTCCAGCTGCCCGCACTTCTCCCGCCACGCCCGGCAGACCGCGAACCCGGCCTGCCCGAGCCCGCCGGCCGTCAGCTCGGCGGCCGGCCCGGCCTGTCCGGTGCCGCCGGAGACGACCGCGTCCTGCCCGGGCAGGCTCCCCTCGTCGAAGCCGTGCACCTGGATGCCGGGCAGCCCGCGCGCGGTGAGCGCCTCGATCACGGCGGCGAACACCGTGTCGCTGCGGTGCGCCGGGTCGGAGGAGCCGTCCGCGCCCGCCCTGCGGTGCGCCCCGGCGAGTACCAGCACCGCGCCCGGCGCGGCCCGGAAGAGGTCCACCCCGAGCCGTTCGGTACGGCTGTCGGAGACGGGGTGCGGCACCTGGACCGTCCAGTAGTCCTTCGCCGAGAGGTCCAGGTAGACCCGGCCCCAGCCGCGCCCGTCCGCCGTCCCCGCCGTGTCCTCGGCGATCTCGGCCACCTGGCGCCCGCTGCCCGCCTCGGTGAACTCGTTCAGCCGGTAGCCGACCGGTGCCAGCGCGCGGCCCGCCTGCTCGGGCCGCCCGTCGAGCGCCGCCAGCACCCCGTCGGCGACGGCCCTGCGCTGGACCGCGTCCGGCACCGTGTACGGGGTGTCGGGGGCGAAGCCCGCGCTGTACGCGTCCACCCGGGCCGCCAGGTCCACCGGCTGCGGGCCGCTCGGGGCCGCCGGCCCGGCCGGGGCCGCCGCCGTCGTCCGGCCGGCCGGGCCGCGGGCCGCGACGGTCAGCCCGACGGCCAGCGCCGCCAGCACCAGCAGCATCGCGACCGGCAGCACCACCGAGCGCCGGGAACCCGTGCTCTTCACAGGCAGAGTCTCCATGGGGCGAGAACCTACCTTGATTGCCTCTCTTTCCATGATCCAAACCAACAGACACCGAAGCTTCTCTGGTTCGATATGGAAACGTGACAGCATTCGGTGAACCGACTCGTAAGCTCGTCAGGTTTTGACCAGGGCTTGACCACAGGTCGCGGCGAAGCTCCACGGGGGAGGCGGGCGCGCCGCCGCCCCCGAACCGATGACGAGGCCCCCCGTGAGCACGGCAAGCAACCCGCCGCGACAGCACCGCTATCGCCGCCGGGCCGACATGCCGCTGCTCGGAGGCATCCGCCCGCCGATCGCCCTGCTGCTGATCCTGCTGCTGGCCGTCGCCGCGATCACCGCGCTGGCCGTCGGCGGCCTCCGCGTGGACGACACCCCGCAGGCCGTCCGCGAGTCCCACCAGTTCGCCGCCGAGGACACCGCCGCCTCGCTCCGCGCCGGACTCCACGAGAGCGCCACCGACCTGCGCCGCGCCGCCGCCCGCTACGACAGCGCACCCGCCGAGCCCGCCGCCGTCCTGACCGCGCTCGGCCAGGCGTACCAGAAGTGGCGCGGCACCGTGATCGTCCGGCCCGGCACCGGCCGGCTGCTCGCCGCCCGCGGCGAGACCGTCCCGCTGGCCGGCCTCGACCTCGCCAAGGTCACCGACACCGCGCCCGCGCCGCTGCTGGTGCCCTCCACCGCCGGCACCCGGCTGCTGACCTTCGCCCTGGTCACCACCAAGACGGACGGCCGCGCCCTGCTGGTCGCCTCCGACAACCTGCGGCTGCCCGGCATCGCCACCCGCAAGGAGCAGACCATCCAGGTCCTCGACGCCACCGGCGCCGTCCTGGACTCCACCGGCGCCCCGCTCGCCGAGCCCGACAAGCGGCTCGTCGCCACCGCCCGGGAGCACGCCTCCCTCGCCCGCCCCGTGCCCGGCGAGAGCGCCTCCGGCAGCCTGGCCGGCAGCCCCGACGACAAGGGCGTCCGCCGGGTGGCCGGCTACGCGGCCGTCGCCACCGCCGACGGGCACGACCCGGCCTCCCCGCTCGGCCTCACCGTGGTCTCCACCAGCACCGTCGACGGCAGGCCCGGCAGCCTGCGCCACCCCGCCCTCGGCCTGGCCGCGGCCGGCGCGCTGCTGCTGGTCGCCCTGCTGCTGGCCTGGTTCCTGGCCCGCACCCTCCAACGCCCGCTGCTCCGGCTGTTCCTGGAAGCCCGCCGGCTGACCCGCGGCGAGCTGGACCAGCCGGTCCGCGGGCCCCGGCGCGGCGAGGCCGGCCGGATCAACCGCGCCCTGGAGGAGCTGCGGCTCCAGCTGCTCGACCCGGCCCGCCCGCCGGCCGGCCCCCCGGTGGTGAAGCGCCGCCGCCCCGGCATCGCGCTGCCGCTCGCCCTGTGCGCCGTCGTCATCCTCGGCTGGTCCGGCCCGCTGCTCCTGCTCGGCGGCGCCGACACCGAGGTCCGCGTCCCCACCCAGGTGGTGGCCGGCCAGCGGGACCGCACCGACACCGCCGCCGACCGGGTCCGCCAGGCGCTCAACGAGGGCTACGCCGACCTGCGCTCGCTCGCCCCCGCACTCGCCGACGCCTCCGTCGGCCAGGCCACGACCCTGCTCCGCGCCACGCTCACCGAGCACGACCGGTACCGCTCGCTCTACGTCCTCGGCGCCGGCGGCGAGCTGCTCGCCCAGGCCGGCGAGGCGCCGCACCGCACCGGGCCTGACGCGCTCGGCCCGAACGGCGTCCTGCTGCTCAACACGTCCGGCAAGGAGCCGCGGATCGCCGCCCGCGCGGCACTCACCGCCGCCCCCGCCGGACCCGACGGGGACGACACCGGGACGGGCAGGGGCCCGGTGGTGGTCGGCGAGTTCAAGACCGACTTCCTGAGCGCCCTGCTCACCCGCCCCGGCCTCGGCCGGGTCTGGCTGGTCGACGACCGCCGGCGCGTCCTCGCCGCCAACGAGGGCTACAGCTCCTTCGGCGATCTGCCCGAGGGCCGGGCCAAGGCCGTCCTGGAGACCGCCGGGAAGGACGCCGCCGCCGACGTGCTCCGGACCGGCGGCGACCCGTCCCTGGTCTCCGCCGCCCCGCTCGGCGGCAACGGCACCGTCGCCAAGCTCGGCTGGTCGGTGGTCACCGCCCAGCCGGTGGCCTGGCTGCACCTCGACCAGAACCGGGCCGACCGGCGCGCCGTCCTGGCCGGCATGCTCGGCCTGGCCGCCGCCACGCTCTGCCTCGGCTGGCTCTTCATCGCCGTCGGCCTGCCGCTGCGCCGGCTCGCCGCGAGCGCCGAGGCGCTGGCCGCCGGGGACCGCCGCACCGTGCTCTACCCCGTCCACCACGACGAGGTCGGCGCCGTCGCCCGCAGCCTGGAGCTGATCCGCCAGGACCTCGGGGCCGCCGCCAGGCCCCGGCCCGCCCGCGGCACACCCGCCGCCGCGCCCACCGCCACCCGCTGAGAAGGACCGCCCGAAGTGCTCTTCCTCTACCTCGTGCTGCTGGTGTGCTGCGCCGTCCTGCTGGTGGCGGGGATCGTCGAGCAGCGCCGGCACTTCGCCGCGCTGGAGCAGATCCCCGCCCGGGTGCTGGTCAACGGCATCCGCGGCAAGAGCTCGATCACCCGGCTCTGCGCGGGCGCGCTGCGCGGCGGCGGCCTGGTCACCGTCGCCAAGACCACCGGCACCGCGGCCCGGTTCATCCACCCCGACGCGACCGAGGAGCCGGTCTACCGCAAGTTCGGCATCGCCAACGTGGTGGAGCAGATCGGCATCGTCCGCCGCGCCGCCACCTACCGCCCGGACGCCCTGGTGATCGAGTGCATGGCGGTGATGCCGGCGCTCCAGGAGGTCAACCAGACCAAGCTGATCCGCTCCACCATCGGCGTGCTCTGCAACGTCCGCGAGGACCACCTCGCCGAGATGGGCCCGACCCTGGACGACGTCGCCCGCTCGCTCTCCCGCTCGATGCCGGTCGGCGGCGTCTGCGTCACCGCCGAGCAGGAGCGCGCGCACATCCTGCGCGAGGAGGCGGCCAGGCGGAACTGCGAGCTGATCGTGGTCGATCCGGAGTCGGTCACCGACGAGGAGCTGCGCGGCTTCAGCTGGTTCACCTTCAAGGAGAACGTGGCCATCGCCCTCGCCGTCGCCGAACTCCTCGGTGTGGAGCGGCAGACGGCGCTGCAGGGCATGTGGCAGGCACCGCCGGACCCGGGCGTCCTCTCGGTCGAGCGCTACCGCACCGAGGACGGCAAGGCGCTGCGGTTCGCCAACGTCTTCGCGGCCAACGACCCCGAGTCCACCCTGATGAACGTCCGCCAGCTGGCGGACCTCGGCGCGATCCACCGCCCGCTGAACGTGGTGATCAACTGCCGCCCGGACCGCGTCGAGCGCAACGGCCAGATGGGCCAGATCGTGCCGGACCTCGACCCGGACACCGTCTTCCTGATCGGCCACCCCACCAAGAGCGCCCGGGACGGCATCCCGGCCGGCTGGCCGGGGCGGGTGGTCGACCTCGGCGGTGACCGGCGCGACCCGGCGGCGCTCACCACGGAGCTGCTGGCCGGGCTCGGGCCGGACTCCTCCCTGGTGGCGATCGGCAACATCCACGGCCAGGGCGAGCTGTTCCTGGAGGAGCTGGCCCGGCTGGCCCCGGACGAGGAGCCGGACGCCCCCCGGTACGAGGAGCCGGACGAGGAGCCCACCCACCGGCCGTACGACGACCCCGGGCCCGCGCACCGCCCGGAGCCCGCGTACACCGGGCCGGCGTACGCGGAACCCTCCTACCCGCAACCGCCGTACGTCCAGGCCGTGTACGTCCCCGAGCCGCTGCCCGACTCCTGGTTCGACCCGGCCCCAGCCCGCCCGCGCCAGCCCTTCCCGTACGGAGACCAGCAGTGATCCCCACCGAGCTCACCCCCGAGATCGCCGCCATCGGCATCGCGCTCGGCCTGGTCTTCTCACTCGTCTGCTACCTGACCACCAACCTCTCCCCCGGCGGCATGATCACCCCCGGCTGGCTGGCCCTCACCCTGGTCGAGGACGTCCAGCGGGTGGCGATCGTGATCGGCGTGACGGTGCTGACCTACCTCGCCACCCGGATCGTCCAGAAGCTGGTGATCCTCTACGGCAAGCGGCTGTTCGCCGCCGTGGTGCTGACCGGCGTCCTGCTCCAGGCCACCGTGATGCTGGTCCTCCAGCGCGAGCTGCCGACCCTGTACGCCAACCAGACGCTCGGCTTCATCGTCCCCGGCCTGATCGCGTACCAGCTGGTCCGCCAGCCGCGGGCCGCCACCCTGATGGCCACCAGCACGGTGACGCTCGCCAACTACGTCGTGCTCACCGCCGGTGTGCTGCTCGGCGCCCTCCCCGGTACCTGATCCCGCCCACTGGAAAGCAGCCCCATGCCCGTCACCCGGAAGTCCCTGCTCAGCGGCGGCCTCGCCGTCACCCTGCTGGCCGCCAGCGGGTACCTCACCGTCCAGTTGCGGGACCGCGGCGGGCAGCCCGGCTCGGTCGGCGGCACCGCGCCGCTGATCGCCGCCGCCGTCGCGCCGAGCCCGGCCGCCGCCCGGGGCACCGCCGCGGCCGGCGCCGGCTACCGGTACGAGCGGCTGGCCGGCCCTGACCGCACGGTGGTCCGTGACGCCCGCGGCGGCGTGGTCGCCACCCTGACCGACGGTGCCCGCACCGCCGTCCTGGCCGGCCCGAGCCGCACCTTCACCGAGCCCGGAACCACCACGGCCACGCTGGTCAGCGACAGCTGGGTCCGGCTGATGCCGCAGGCCTGGAAGGCCGGCGCGGAGAACGAGGGCTGGTTCCGCACCTGGTTCCAGCAGTCGCTGGGCTCCACGGCGGACGACGTGCTGGCGATCGCCACCCAGTACCTGGCCGGCGCACCCGAGGGCAAGGACGCCAAGGGCGTGCGGATCAAGGGCGACGCCTCGTTCGGCCCGCTCAACCCGAACGGCTCGGCCGGCAACGACCTGCGGCTGGAGCAGACCGACTTCCTCGACTACCTCGGCACCGCGTACACCTTCGCCGACAAGGTCACCAAGCAGCCGGACAAGACCCGCTACGGCTCCTTCGACTGCTCCGGCTTCGTCCGGATGGTCTACGGCTACCGATCCGGCTACCCACTGCTCAGCAAGGACGTGGCCGGCGCCGGCCTGCAGCGCACAGCAAACGGCCTGGCCCGGCTCGCCCCCGGCGTGCCGGTGCTGCCGCTGACCACCGCCCCCGGTTCGGATGCCACCCTGCGACCCGCCTCGATCGACCCGCTGCAACCCGGTGACCTGGTCTTCTTCGAGATCGACGCACGCACCGGCGCCCGGCTCGACCACACCGGCATCTACCTCGGCCTGGACACCGACGGCCACCCCCGCTACGTCTCCAGCCGGGAGGAGGCCAACGGCCCGACCTTCGGCGACAAGGGCGGCACCGCGCGGCTGGACGACAACGGCATGTACGCCAAGGGGCTGCGGAGCGCCAAACGGCTGTAGGTTGCTCCCGTCCGAGCGGGCGAAAAGGGGCCTGCGAGCTGTACTTTCACGCCATCCGGGTAACGATCCGGCACGTCGGGCCGCGATTTTCTACGCGCGTAGTCGTTTCCCGTCTATCCTCGGACGTGTGAACGCATCTCCTCAGTCGGTCGTCTCCGCCGACCCCTACGCCGCCGCCCAGGCCGCCGCCGCGCGCCTGCGCGAGCTGACCGGTGCCGAGCGCCACGACGTCGCCCTGGTGATGGGCTCCGGCTGGGTGCCGGCCGCCGACGCCCTGGGCGAGACCGTGGCGGAGTTCCCGGTCACCGACCTGCCGGGCTTCCCCGCCCCCGCCGTGGCCGGCCACGCCGGCACGATCCGCTCGGTGAAGATCGGCGACAAGCGCGCCCTGATCTTCCTGGGCCGCAACCACTACTACGAGGGCCACGGCGTGGCCACCGTGGTCCACGGCGTGCGCACCGCCGCCGCGGCGGGCTGCGGCATCATCGTGCTGACCAACGGCTGCGGCGGTCTGCGCGAGGGCTGGGTCCCCGGCCAGCCGGTCCTGATCAGCGACCACATCAACCTGACGGCGGACTCCCCGATCGTCGGCGCCAACTTCGTCGACCTGACGGACCTCTACTCCAAGCGCCTGCGCGACCTCTGCCGCGAGGTGGACTCCACCCTCGACGAGGCCGTCTACGTGCAGTTCCGCGGCCCGCACTACGAGACCCCGGCCGAGGTCAACATGGCCCGGGTGATCGGCGGCGAGCTGGTCGGCATGTCCACCACGCTGGAGGCCATCGCCGCCCGCGAGGCCGGCTCCGAGGTGCTCGGCATCTCCCTGGTCACCAACCTGGCGGCCGGCATCACCGGCGAGCCGCTCAACCACGCCGAGGTGCTGGAGGCCGGCAAGGCCTCCGCCGAGCGCATGGGCGCGCTGCTGGCGAAGGTCCTTGAGCGGATCTGACCCGGATCTGGTTCACAATCGTGAGCGACGGGGTCCGCGGGCGGCTGTGATCCGCTGATCACACCCGCCCGCGGGCCCCGTCCGCATGCGCACACCCACGACATCGCGGAACTTTCCAACGGAGCTGGCCATGACGCAGGCACCCACCACCGACCTCCTCGCCCGGGCCCGGACCTGGCTGGCCGAGGACCCCGACCCGCAGACCCGCGAGGAGCTGGCCGCGCTGCTGGCCGAGGCCGAGGGCCCGGACGCCGAGTCGGACAGCAAGATCGCCTGGTCCCAGCTGGCCGAGCGGTTCTCCGGCCGCCTCCAGTTCGGCACCGCCGGCCTGCGCGGCGAACTGGGCGCGGGCCCGATGCGGATGAACCGCGCCGTGGTGATCCGGGCCGCCGCCGGCCTGGTCGCCTACGTGAAGAAGCAGAACCTCGGCGACCTCGTCGTCATCGGCTACGACGCCCGGCACAAGTCGTACGACTTCGCCCGCGACACCGCCGCCGTGGTGGTCGGCGCCGGCCTGCGTGCCGCGCTGCTGCCGGCCGCCCTGCCCACCCCGGTGCTCGCCTTCGCCGTCCGCCACCTCGGCGCGGCCGCCGGCGTCACCGTCACGGCCAGCCACAACCCGCCACAGGACAACGGCTACAAGGTCTACCTGGGCGACGGCTCGCAGATCGTCCCGCCGGCCGACGCCGGGATCGCCGCCGAGATCGACGCGATCGGCACGCTCGCCGAGGTCCCGCTCGCCGAGGACGGCTGGGACGTGGTCGGCGATGACGTCGTCGAGGCCTACCTGGCCCGCGCGGTCTCGATCGTGGACCCGCACAGCCCGCGCGACCTCGACGTGGTCTACACCCCGATGCACGGCGTCGGGCGCGACACCCTGGTCGCCGCCTTCCGCCGGGCCGGCTTCCCCGCGCCCACCGTCGTCGCCGAGCAGGCCGAGCCCGACCCGGACTTCCCGACCGTGGCCTTCCCCAACCCGGAGGAGCCGGGGGCGATGGACCTCGCCTTCCGGACCGCCGCGTCGGTCGGCCCGGACATCGTCATCGCCAACGACCCGGACGCCGACCGCTGCGCGGTGGCAGTCCCGGCCAACGGCAACGGCAACGCCTGGCGGATGCTCCGCGGCGACGACGTCGGCGCGCTGCTCGGCGCGGCCCTGGTCGCCAAGAAGGCCGCCGGCACCTTCGCCACCACCATCGTCTCCTCCACCCTCCTCGGCCGGATCGCCGAGGCGGCCGGCCTCGGGTACGCCGAGACGCTGACCGGCTTCAAGTGGATCGCCCGCGCCGACGGCCTGCGCTACGGCTACGAGGAGGCGCTCGGCTACTGCGTGGACCCGCAGGGCGTGCGCGACAAGGACGGCATCACCGCCGCCCTGCTCGTCGCCGAGCTGGCCGCCACCCTCAAGCAGTCCGGACGCACCCTGACCGACCTGCTGGACGACCTGGCGCTGGAGCACGGCCTGCACGCCACCGACCAGCTCTCCGTCCGCGTCCAGGACCTCTCCCTGATCGCCGACGCGATGCGGCGCCTGCGCGAGCAGCCGCCGACCGCGCTGGCCGGCCTGAAGGTGACCCAGGCGGACGACCTGACCGCCGGCTCCGCCGACCTGCCGCCCACCGACGGCCTGCGCTACTACCTGGGCGGCGAGGCCGTCCGCTCGGCCCGGATCGTGGTCCGGCCGTCCGGCACCGAGCCCAAGCTGAAGTGCTACCTGGAGGTCGTCCTCCCGGTCGCCTCGGCCGCCGAGCTGGCGGGCGCCCGCGAGCGCGCCGCCGTGCTGCTCGCCGCGGTCAAGCGCGACCTGGCCGCGGCCGCCGGCATCGACGCCTGACGCACCCCGCGTACGACGAAGGGGCCCGCCGATCCGGCGGGCCCCTTCCCGTCTTCTGCCGTGGCGCTCGGCCTAGGCCGCGATCACGGTGATCAGTGCGGCCAGACCGGCCAGCGTCGGCACGATGATCCACCAGCACCAGCGGACGGTCACCGGCCCGGCGGCGTCCGGGCGGGACGCGTTCCGCTCGGCCATGTCCTGCAGCACCCCGACCACCTGGTCGGACCAGGCCCGGTTCGGGTCCGGCGCGCCCTCGACCACCGCCGGCGCCGGACCTGCGAAGGTCGCCCCCAGCCGGGACGCGTGACGGTCCGCCCCGCCGCGCTGCTCCATCCGGCTGGCCCGCTTGCGCTGCCGCAGCGACACCGGCACCGCCCACACCTGGTACTTCTTGTCGCCGGCCAGCAGCTCCACCGAGTACCCGGCCCGCAGCGCGTCCACCGACGCCCATGGCGCCGTGATCGTCCGCAGCGGATTGCGCACCACCAGCCGCCGGTCGTTGGCCAGCACCGCCGGCCGCAGCGTGTAGGCGATCACCGGGAAGGCGAACACCGGCACGGCCGCCAGCGACACGTACGGCGTCTTCCCCGTCCCGTTCAGCGCCGCGTCCCCGATCAGCCACCCGGCCACGGCCAACAACAGCACGCCGGAGATCACGCCGGGAATGGAGCGGTACACGCGGTCGGCGTACACGGGCTCCCCATCGGAGCCGGCCGAGCCCCGGTGGGGCTTGCCGTCGGATTCGGTCATGCCGACGATTCTGCCGCATGCCCCCCACGATCTACAGGGGTGACGGGCGGGGTACATGGGGTGCCGAGGTCTCGGTCCGGCATCGAAAAGGTCCCGCCCTAGCGCGATGTTACGCGCGTAGATATGCTGGTCTGGTGACTATGTCCACTCTTGCAGCCAATGCCCCCGGCGTTGCGGGCAGCGGTCTCCAGGACGTTGCGGCGTCCGAGGCCTCGCTCCGCCGCTTTCTGCACGGCCTGCCCGGCGTCGACCAGGTCGGCCTGGAGGCGCGTGCCGCCACTCTCGGTACCCGCTCGATCAAGACCACGGCGAAGGCGAACGCCATCGACCTGGCCATCTCGATGATCGACCTGACCACGCTCGAAGGCGCGGACACGGCCGGCAAGGTGCGCGCGCTCTGCGCGAAGGGCCGGACCCCCGACCCCGCCGACCCGACCACCCCCCGCGTCGCCGCGATCTGTGTCTATCCGGACATGGTCGCCACCGCGAAGGCCGCGCTGCAGGGCACCGACATCCAGGTCGCCTCCGTCGCCACCGCCTTCCCCGCCGGGCGCGCCGCGCTCCCGGTGAAGCTGGCCGACACGGCCGACGCGGTCGCGGCCGGCGCCGACGAGATCGACATGGTGATCGACCGGGGCGCCTTCCTCTCCGGCCGCTACCTCGACGTCTTCAACGAGATCGTCGCCGTCAAGGAGGCGTGCAAGCGCCCGGACGGCACCGCCGCCCACCTCAAGGTGATCTTCGAGACCGGCGAGCTGCAGACGTACGACAACGTGCGCCGCGTGTCGTGGCTGGCGATGCTGGCCGGCGCCGACTTCATCAAGACCTCGACCGGCAAGGTCGCCGTCAACGCGACCCCGCCGGTCACCCTGCTGATGCTGGAGGCCGTCCGCGACTTCCGGGCGCAGACCGGCGTCCAGGTCGGCGTGAAGCCCGCCGGCGGCATCAAGACCACCAAGGACGCGATGAAGTACCTGGTGATGGTCAACGAGACCCTCGGCGACGACTGGCTCACCCCGCACTGGTTCCGCTTCGGCGCCTCCAGCCTGCTCAACGACCTGCTGATGCAGCGTCAGAAGCTCACCACCGGACGGTACTCCGGTCCCGACTACGTGACGGTGGACTGATCACCATGGCCAAGAAGAAGACCATCGAGGAGCCCGTGGCCCCCAAGCGCGGCGGCCTCTTCGAGTACGCCCCGGCCCCCGAGTCGCCCGCCGCCGCGGGTGACATCGCCACCTCCTACGGCCACTTCATCGGCGGCGAGTTCGTCGACTCCTCCGGCGGCGAGGCCCTGAAGACGGTCAACCCGGCCACCGAGCAGGTGCTCGCCGAGTTCGCCCAGGGCACCGACGAGGACGTCGACCGCGCGGTCGCCGCCGCCCGCAGGGCCTTCGCCGACTGGTCGGCGCTGCCGGGCAGCGAGCGCGCCAAGTACCTGTTCCGGATCGCCCGGATCATCCAGGAGCGCAGCCGCGAGCTCGCCGTGCTGGAGTCGATCGACAACGGCAAGCCGATCCGTGAGACCCGCGACGTCGACCTGCCGCTCGTCGCCGCGCACTTCTTCTACTACGCCGGCTGGGCCGACAAGCTGGACTTCGCCGGCTACGGCCCCAGCCCGAAGCCGCTCGGCGTGGCCGGCCAGGTCATCCCGTGGAACTTCCCGCTGCTGATGCTGGCGTGGAAGATCGCCCCGGCGCTGGCCACCGGCAACACGGTCGTCCTCAAGCCGGCCGAGACCACCCCGCTGACCGCGCTGCGCTTCGCCGAGATCTGCCGCCAGGCGGGCCTGCCGAAGGGCGTCGTCAACATCGTGACCGGTGACGGCCGCACCGGCGCCGCGCTCACCGCGCACCCGGACGTCAACAAGGTCGCCTTCACCGGCTCCACCCCGGTCGGCCGGGCGATCGCCAAGCAGCTGGCCGGCACCCGCAAGAAGCTCTCGCTGGAGCTCGGCGGCAAGGCCGCCAACATCGTCTTCGACGACGCGCCGATCGACCAGGCGGTCGAGGGCATCGTCAACGGCATCTTCTTCAACCAGGGCCACGTCTGCTGCGCGGGCTCGCGCCTGCTGGTCCAGGAGTCGATCCAGGACGAGCTGCTGGACGCCCTGAAGCGCCGGATGGGCACCCTGCGGGTCGGCGACCCGCTGGACAAGAACACCGACATCGGCGCCATCAACTCCGCCGAGCAGCTGGCCCGGATCACCGCGCTGACCGACGCCGGCGAGGCCGAGGGCGCCGAGCGCTGGTCGCCCGCCTGCGAGCTGCCGGGCACCGGCTTCTGGTTCAAGCCGACCATCTTCACCGGCGTCAGCCAGGCCCACCGGATCGCCCAGGAGGAGATCTTCGGCCCGGTCCTGTCGGTGCTGACCTTCCGCACCCCCGCCGAGGCGGTCGAGAAGGCCAACAACACCCCGTACGGCCTCTCCGCCGGCATCTGGACGGAGAAGGGCTCGCGGATCCTGTGGACCGCGAACCGGCTCAAGGCCGGTGTGGTCTGGGCCAACACCTTCAACAAGTTCGACCCGACCTCGCCGTTCGGCGGCTACAAGGAGTCGGGCTACGGCCGCGAGGGTGGCCGCCACGGTCTGGAGGCCTACCTCGATGTCTGATGTCGTGAGCCGTCTTGATGTCCTCAAGACCTACAAGCTGTACGTCGGCGGGAAGTTCCCGCGCTCCGAGAGCGGGCGGGTGTACGAGGTGACCGACTCCAACGGCGAGTGGCTCGCCAACGCCCCGCTGGGCACCCGCAAGGACACCCGCGACGCCGTCCTGGCCGCCCGTGCGGCGGTCAAGGGCTGGGCCGGCACCACCGCGTACAACCGCGGCCAGGTGCTCTACCGGGTCGCCGAGATGCTCCAGGGCCGGCGCGAGCAGTTCGCCGCCGAGGTGGCGCTCTCCGAGGGCATCGGCCCGAAGAAGGCCGCCGCCCTGGTGGACGCGGCGATCGACCGCTGGGTCTGGTACGCGGGCTGGACGGACAAGGTCGCCCAGATCGCGGGCGGCGCCAACCCGGTCGCGGGGCCGTACTTCAACCTCTCCACCCCGGAGCCGACCGGCGTGGTCGGGATCGTCGCCCCGCAGGCCGGCTACGGGCACTCGCTGCTCGGCCTGGTCTCGGTGATCGCCCCGGCGATCGCCACCGGCAACACCGTGGTGGTCGCGGCCGCGGCCGACGCCCCGCTGCCGGCCCTGTCGCTGGGCGAGGTGCTGGCCACCTCGGACGTCCCCGGCGGCGTGGTCAACATCATCTCCGGCCGCACCGCCGACATCGCGCCCACCCTGGCCTCGCACCAGGACGTCAACGCGCTGGACCTCACCGGGGCGATCGCCTCCGACGGTCCCGGCGCGGCGGGCGCGCTGGAGGCCGCTGCCGCGGATACCCTGAAGCGGGTGGTCCGTCCGGAGCTGGACCCGTTCGCCCAGGACTGGACCAATGCTCCCGGTACCGACCGGCTACTCTCCTTCCTGGAGACGAAGACGGTCTGGCACCCGATGGGGATCTGACCGTCCCGTCGGCCACCGAGTAACAACTCCACAAGCTGGCCGTCCCCAGTGCCCTCTCCCCCCCAGGGCCCGGACGGTCATTGGACGGACCCGCGCCTCTCCCCCCCTGGCGCGGGTCCGTCGACTTTCGTCGCCGTGCACGTCCGTCTTTCGGCGCTCCCGGCCGCCCCGCCGCCCGAGCAGACTGTGATCACACCGCACACCGAGGGGGACGCACGTGGGAGAGATCGCCGGCGAGCTGATGGCGCTGTTCGCGGACGGGTTCGTCCGCCGGCTGCACCTGGCCCGGACACGGCGCAGGCTGGCCGCCCGCAGGACGGTCCGGATCCCCTGCTCCGCCCGGTCCCACCGGCCCGGCTGGCCCTCCGGGCGGTACGTCAACGGCAAGCTGCGGGTCACCCCGGGCGGACCGGTCGTGGTCTTCACCGTCCGCGGCGGCGCCGCCCTCGAACTGCCCGCCGGCGGGACCTTCCACGAGCCCGAGCCCGACACCTGGCACGACCAGGACTGGGCCGCCACCGCCTACCTGGTGCCCGGCGCAGAGGAGCCGGTCTTCCTCCAGGTGGACAGCGGCTACCTGCCGCTGCTGCACGCCGCGCTCACCGCGCCGGCCGCCGTGGCGGACTCGGCGGCCGAGGTCTGAACAGAGCCCGGGAAAAGGTCCGGTCCGACCGGTTTCGGCATCCGGCCCGGATGCGTCAGACTGGTGTCTCGTGAGTGACTCCCCGCTGAACCCTGTGCCGATAGCCCGCGCCCGGGTGGTCCTGCTGTCCGGGCCCTCCGGTTCGGGGAAGTCCTCGCTGGCCGAGCGCAGCGGCCTGCCGGTGCTCCAGCTCGACGACTTCTACAAGGACGGGGACGACCCCACCCTCCCGCTGCTGCCCGACGGCGCGGTCGACTGGGACTCCCCGCTCGCCTGGCACCGCGAGCAGGCCGTCGCCGCCATCCGCCGCCTGCACGAGACCGGCCGCGCCGACGTCCCGGTGTACTCGATCCCGGACAACGGCCGCGTCTCCACCCGGGTCCTGGACCTGGCCGGCGCCCCCGCGTTCATCGCCGAGGGCATCTTCGCCGCCGAGATCACCTCCGACTGCGCCGCCGAGGGCGTGCTGGGCGACGCGCTCTGCCTGCGCAACGGCGCCCTCACCACCGCCTGGCGCCGCCTGCGCCGGGACGTCCGCGAGGGCCGCAAGTCGCTGCCGGTGCTGCTGCGCCGCGGCTGGCGGCTGATGCGGGCCGAGCGGTCGATCGTCGGGCGCCAGGTCGGCCTGGGCGCCCACCCGTGCACCGGCCCGGAGGCGGACCGGCGGATCCGCGCGGCGGCCTCGCGGGAGCTGTCGGCGGTCTGAGCGCCGTCCGCCGCCGCCCGGGCCGCCGGTCCGGACAGGGCGGTACCGCTGCCGAACCGCGGCGGACACGAACGAACGACGGGCCCGGTGCGTCTCCCCCGCACCGGGCCCGTCGCCTTCCCGGACGGCCGTAGGGCTCCCCCGGCTGCGCCGCTCCCCCGAGCCGGCGCCACCAGTCCCTGACCGTCCTCACCCGTCCCCCGACGGGAGTCCTCTGTGTTCCTCCGTGCCTACGGTCGTTACGCGACCAGCTCGCCGAACGCCCGGACGGTGTCGCCCGAGTTGTTCAGCTGCTCGTCGTCGCGCAGCCGGCGCAGCGCGCGCCAGATGCTGCTCTTGACCGTGCCGACGCTGATGCCGAGCACGTCGGCGATCTCCGGGTCGGTCTTGCCCTCGTAGTACCGCAGCACCAGCATGGTCCGCTGGTTCTCCGGCAGCTTGGCCAGCGCCTGCCAGAGCACGGCGCGCAGCTCGGTGCCGCCCATCGCGTCGGTGTCGCCGGCCGTCTCCGGCAGCTCCTCGGTCGGGTACTCGCTGACCTTGCGGCGCCGCCAGGCGGAGATGTGCAGGTTGGTCATGGTGCGGCGGAGGTAGCCCCCGACCGCGGCCTTGTCGGTGATCCGGCCCCAGGCCCGGTAGGTGCTGAAGAGCGCGCTCTGCAGCAGGTCCTCGGCCTCGTAGCGGTCACCGGTGAGGTGGTACGCCGTGGCGTACAGGGAGGCGCGGCGCTCGCGCACGTACGCGGTGAACTCCTTGGTGTGGTCCTCCGCGACGGCCGGGTGCTCCCCCTGCGCGTCTCCCTGTCCCGCCTCGGTGGTGCGGGCTGCTGCGGGGTTCAGCCGCAGCAGCGTCGCACCGGCGGCCTCGCGGCCGGCCGACTCCCCCGAGTCGGCCTTCCGCAGGCCGGTTCCCCCGATCCCCCTGGTTCCCCCGTTACCCCCCAGGGCGTCCTTGCCCTCGACGCGGACGGGGAGGATCCCCCGCAGCGTGAGGGTGTTGGCGGAGTCGACCGGACTCCCCATCCGGCCGATTCCGTACAGCTCCCCCTGCCTGCCGCCGCCGCTCACCCGGCATGCAGCAGTGTTTCCACCGGTGCTGTGTGCGCACCCCCGTACGATCACGGCACCGGAGGTCTCGTCGGTCCTGACCTCGTACCGGGTCCGGTGGGTGGTCGCTGAGGAACGCGCGGTGCGGTCAGCCGGGTTGGTCCGGGCCTGAAGCATGGCGTTCATCGTGCGCCCCCTTGGTCGGTACGAGCGGTTCCTGTTGCCGCCTTCCAGCCGGCCGGTTGGCCCGCTGTCCTGCGGCGACATGGAAAATCTTGCCCGCCGGTTGTGATGGCGCTGTCCGCCGACTGTCACAGGGGTGTCACAGGGGCGGGCCTTTCGTCCCGCACTCCCATCTGCCGTCACGGACGCCGGTAGCACGCATTCCGGTTCCCGGACGGCCGACGGGTGACGGGCCGGTCCGGGCCGGGGGGTGATTCGGCGCCCCGGGTGAGCCAGAATGAGGCCGTGCCTTTCCTCCTACTGATCGAGGACGACGACGCCATCCGCACCGGCCTCGAACTCGCCCTCACCCGCCAGGGCCACAAAGTGGCCACCGCCGCCTCCGGCGAGGACGGTCTGAGGCTCTTCAAGGAGCAGCGGCCGGACCTGATCGTGCTGGACGTCATGCTGCCCGGAATCGACGGCTTCGAGGTCTGCCGCCGCATCCGCCGGACCGACCAGCTGCCGATCATCCTGCTCACCGCCCGGTCCGACGACATCGACGTGGTCGTCGGCCTGGAGTCCGGTGCGGACGACTACGTGGTCAAGCCGGTGCAGCCGCGCGTCCTGGACGCCCGGATCCGGGCCGTGCTGCGCCGCGGCGAGCGGGAGAGCTCGGACTCCTCCGCGTACGGCAGCGTGGTGATCGACCGCGCGGCGATGACCGTCACCAAGGACGGCGAGGACCTCCAGCTCACCCCGACCGAACTGCGGCTGCTGCTGGAGCTGAGCCGCCGGCCGGGGCAGGCGCTCTCCCGGCAGCAACTCCTGCGGCTGGTCTGGGAGCACGACTACCTGGGCGACTCCCGCCTGGTGGACGCGTGCGTGCAGCGGCTGCGGGCCAAGGTCGAGGACGTCCCCTCGGCGCCGACGCTGATCCGCACCGTGCGCGGGGTCGGCTACCGGCTGGACCCGCCCGCGTGACCGCCGCCGCCCGCCCGCTCTCCCTGATATCCCCTCCGATCTTCTGATCCTCCGGTTCGCAACGACAGGCTCCCGTGACTGACCATCAGACGACGACCCGCCGGTTCTCCTCGGGCCCGTGGCGGCGGCTGCGCTCCCTGCGGGTGCGGCTGATCGCGGTGTTCGCCGCGGTCGCGCTGCTCACCGCCGTCTCGGCCTCCGGCATCGCCTACTGGCTCAACCGGGACGCCGTCCTCAAGCGTGCCCAGGACACCGCGCTCAACGACTTCCGGGTCTCGCTCAGCCGCAACGTCTCCGAACTGCCGTTGAACGCCACCTGCGCCGAACTGGCCCAGCTCGCCTCCAACGTCGCCAGCTCCGGGCTCAGTTACGAGGTGGTGGTCACCGACACCGCCCACCCGGAGTGCACCGCGTCCTCGGACCCGACGCGCTACACGCTCGCCAACGTCCCGGCCAAGCTGCAGGACATCGTCGCCAAGCCGCGCGACATCACCGAGAGCAACCCGTACCCGTACCACCTGTACTGGCAGCGGCAGAACCTGGAGGGCCGGCCGTACGTCATCGGCGGCACCAAGGTGGTGCCGACCGGCCCGACCGCGTACATGTTCAAGTCGCTGGAGAACGAGCGGGCCGACCTCAACACGCTCGGCTGGTCGCTGGCCATCGCCACGCTGCTGGCGCTGATCGGTTCGGCGCTGCTCGCCCAGGCCGCGTCCGCGACGGTGCTGCGCCCGGTCAAGCGCCTCGGCGAGGCCGCCCGGCAGCTCGGCGAGGGCCACCTGGACACCCGCCTGGAGGTCGAGGGGTCGGACGAACTCGCCGACCTGGCAAGGACGTTCAACCGCACCGCGGAGTCGCTCCACGAGCAGGTCGAGGAGCTGAGCGCGCGCGAGGCACAGAGCCGGCGGTTCGTCGCCGACATGTCGCACGAGCTGCGCACCCCGCTGACCGCGATGACCGCCGTCACCGACATCCTGGAGGACGAGGCCGAGTCGCTGGACCCGATGATAGAACCGGCGGTGCGGCTGGTGGTCAGCGAGACGAGGCGCCTCTCCGACCTGGTGGAGAACCTGATGGAGGTGACCCGCTTCGACGCCGGCACCGCCAAGCTGGTCGCCGACGAGGTGGACATCGCCGACCTGATCATGTCCTGCATCGACGGCCGGGCCTGGTACGACGCGGTCGAGCTGGACGCCCCGCGCGGCGTCCGGGCCGTCGTCGACCCACGCCGGCTGGACGTCGTCTTCGCCAACCTGATCGGCAACGCCCTCAAGCACGGCGGCTCGCCGGTGCGGGTGAAGGTCCGCGAGTCGGACGACGCCATCACGGTGGAGGTCTCGGACAGCGGTCCCGGCATTCCCGAGGACGTGCTGCCGCACGTCTTCGACCGGTTCTACAAGGCCGACAAGGGGCGGGCGCGTTCGGAGGGCAGCGGGCTGGGCCTGTCGATCGCGATGGCCAACGCACAGATCCACGGGGGGACGATCACGGCCGCCAACGGGGAGGTGGGGGCGGTGTTCACACTGACGCTGCCGTTGACCCCGCCTTCCCCGCCGGCCGCCGCTTCCGAGGAGAGTGCGCAGTGAGCGCCCGTTCATTCCGTCTTCCCGCCTGCTGCGCCGTCGGCGCGGTGCTGCTGCTCGCGCTCGCCACCGGCTGCGGGATCCGCCCGACCCCCGTGCCGGTGGACGCGGGCGCGCCGGCCAGCCGGACCGCCTGCCCGACCGCGCCGCAGATACCCACCGCGCTGCCCACGTCCTCGCCCGCCGGGCCGACGGCGCCCGCGGCTCACGCCTCGGCCAAGGCGGGCGCGAAGCCGTCGCCCTCGCCGTCCGTCGTCTCCGCCTCGCCGGCGGACAACCCGTTCAGCGCGCTGCCGACGCCGTCGGCCCCGGTGTCCGCGACCTGCCGCTGACCCTGCGGGGCCGGTTCCGGCGGCCTCGCGGGCGTGCGCCGGAATGTTCACGCCCGCCGTGGAACCGCCGCGCCACCGGCTCACGTCCTTCCCCGCGTGCAGCGAGATGGCACCAGGACACGCGACGAGCGTTCCGGCGTGCGGACCGAGACCGGGCCGGCGGCGGCCGTCCACCGTTCCCTCCGCATGGCGGGCCTCCTGGGACTCACCCTCCACCTGGTGCTGGCCGGCTGGCTCGTGCTGAGACCCCTGCCGGTCGCGTGGGTCTACGACGCCAACCTGACGCCGCTGGCCTCGCTCCGCTTCTCCACCGCCGGGCAGGTCCTCGGCGAACTGCTGCTGCTGGCCCCGCTCGGCGTGCTGCTCCCGCTGGCCGGCGGCCGGATCCGGGCCCCCTGGCTGCCGTCCTTCCTCCGCACCACCGGCGCCTCGGCGCTGCTGGCCACCGCGCTGGAGTTCCTCTCCTCCTGGACCCCCGGGCACGTCCTGGACGTCGACCACATCCTGTTCGCCGTCGCCGGCGTGGCCGCCACCCACCTGGCCCTGGTGCCCGCCTCCCGCTCGCTCGCCCTCCACACCACCCGCCGCCCGGCGCCCGCGCCCCCGGCAACCCCGCGCCCGGCCCCGGCCGCACCGGCCGCCGTCTACGCGGAGACGGTCTCCTCCTCCGGCCGCTGAGGGGTCACGCCCGCCCCCACCCCGCCCTCGGCCGCCCGGTCCTCCGCCGCCCGACCACCCGGCTACCGGCCGCCCGACCACCCGGCCGTGCGGACCCGGCCACCGACCTCGATCAGGCCGCCGGCCCGCACCGCCGTGGCGATCTGCGAGCCGAGCCCCTGGGTGATCGTCAGGTCGCGGCCCAGCTCGGCGGTCAGCAGCAGGGCGGCGGCACCGGTCGCCTCGTCCTCGTCGATCCCGTCGCCGCGGCCCGGGAAGGCCCGCGCCCGGACGGTGCCGGCCGACTCGTCCTGCCAGGCCCAGGCGTAGATCCACTCGCCCGGCGGCGGCACCTCCAGGGCGTCCACCTCCGCGGCCGAGCCGTACTGCCGAGTCGTCCGCGCCGGAGCCCACTCCGGGCGCGCCGCGATCCGGGTGAACTCGCCGTCGTGGCGCACGCCGACCACGCCGGCGGCGGTGACCAGCCGGTCCGCGCCGAGCAGCCAGGCCGCGCCGACGCACGGGTGGCCGGCGAAGGGGAGGCGGACCCCGGGCGTGTAGATGTCGATCGCGCCGCTCCCGGCGTCGTCCACGAAGACGGTCTCGCTGAAGCCGAGTTCGCACGCGAACGCCAGCCGGTCCGCCTCGCCGGGGACGGCGGCGCCGTCGCGGACCACGCCGAGTTCGTTGCCGTGCGCACCGTCGGGGCCGCAAAAGACACGAAGGACCTCATAGTCAGTCATCCGCCCACCCAACCACGGGTGTGGTGGGGATTCAGCAATGACTCCGTGACGAAAAGGCGGGGACGGATGTCGGCGCGTTCCAGTACTGTGCGCACTCGTCCCCATCAGCAGTTCTTCCTCACTCCCCACAGGAATGCCTCAGTGAATCTCGACTTCAGCGCCGAGCCGCTCTTCTCCTGGTACGTCGTCCTGCTGGCGATCAGCGGCATCGCGATGGTCGTCCTCGGCGCCATCAACCTCGGTGGCGGCCTGAGCGGCGGCTGGCGCGTCATCAACGTGCTGGCCGGTATGGCGTTCGCCGGCTACGCGTACTACCTGGCGTTCGTCTTCGAGGGCGGCGAGTACCGCATGTTCTTCCAGGCGTTCATCCTGCCGCTGCTGCTGATAGCCAACGCGGTGAAGGCGCTGCTGGCCCGCAGCGCGCCGGCCCCGCAGCCAGTCCCGGCCGCGCCGTACAACCCGAACATGCCGTACAACCCCAACGCGCAGTACGACCCGAACGCCCCGCAGCAGCCCGACGCCCAGTACAACCCGTACGCCCAGTCGGCGCCCGTCCCGCCGCAGGGTGCCCCTGCCGCCCCGGTCGCCCAGCCCGGACAGCCCCAGGCCCCGCAGTACCCCCAGGCGCCGCAGGCGCCGCAGGCCCCGCAGTACCCGGCCGGCTGACCTGCCCCGTCAGGGCGGGGAGTCCCCGCCACGCCGCCGGGCGCGGTGTCCCGCGGAGGCGCTCCGGCCGTTGCACCGGGGCCGCGGCACGAAGCCGCGGCCCCGGCGCGCGGATCAGGGCGTGAGCCGGTGCAGGTCGCGGGGGAAGAGCGTGGTGCGGCGGACGTTGTCCGCCCCCGTCAGCCGTGCCGTCCACCGCTCCAGCCCGAGGGCGAAGCCGCCGTGCGGGGGCATGCGTGGGCGAAGGAGCGCAGGTAGGCGGCGTACGGTTCGGCCGGCTCGCCCCGGGCCGCGAGCGCGGCGAGGTAGTCCTCGTGACGGTGCAGGCGCTGGCCGCCGGTGACCAGTTCGAGCCCGCGGAAGAGCAGGTCGAAGCTGTTGGAGTACTCCGGCCGGCCCGGCTCCGGGTGGGTGTAGAACGGCCGCTTGCGCATCGGGTAGCCGACCACGAAGAGGAACTCGCTGCCGTGCTCGCGCAGCGCCCACTCGCTGAGCCACCGTTCCTGCGCGGGCGCGAGGTCCGGCTCGTCGGTGCCGAGCAGCCGCATCGCCTCGGCGAAGTGGATCTGCGTGATCTCGGCCGGCACGGCGGGCAGCTTGACCTCCAGGAGCTCGACGGCGCTCGCGGCACGGGTGGCGACGGCCTCCAGCATCCCGGCGACGGCCCTGCGGAGCACGGCCATCACCGCGGTGGTCGGTGATGAAGCCGAGTTCGGCGTCGAGGCTGGTGTACTGCCCCCGGTGACGTGCGGTGTCGTGCGGTTCGGCGCGGAAGACCGGCCCGGTCTCGTAGACGCGCTCGAAGACGCCGACCATGGCCTGCTCGAAGAACGGCGGCGACTGGTCGAAGAGGTCGGCGCCGGACTCGGTCGCCGAGGAGACCACCTTCGGCGTCCGGATCTCGGTGAACCGGAGCCCGTCGGGCGCGGCGAGGTACTCGTCTCCCTCGACGCGTTGAGGGAGACGAGTAGGCCGGGCCCGAACCCTCGCGCAATCGGCTCCCCCCACGCGGACTCCCGGCCCCGGGTGTGACGCCGGCCACTTCCGCGGCCCCCGTGCAGCAGGCGGCGCCCACCCGCCGTCTTGGGGGCAGGAACACGCCGAGGAGGAACCCCATGACCGACAGCGCACCCACCGGCACCACCCGGTGAGGCTACGACGGCGCACCGGCACCCCGGCCGACCCGCAGATCGGCTTCGCCGACTTCGTGCACCGGCGCTCCGCCGCCCTCTTCCGCACGGCCTACCTGCTGACCGGTGACCGCCACCTCGCCGAGGACCTGCTCCAGGAGGCGCTGGAGAAGGCCTGCCGCCACTGGAAGCGCGTCGCCGCCACCGACTCTCCGGAGGCGTACGTCCGCCGGATCGTCGTCAACCTCGCCAACGACCGCTGGCGCCGGCTCACCCGCAACGGCCTGCGCGTCGAGTCCGACCTCGACGCGCTCGCCGACCCGGGCAGCGACCCGTACGGCAGCGTCGACCTTCGCGACGAGCTGATCCACGCACTGCACGCCCTCCCGATCGGGATGCGCAGCGTGGTCGTCCTCTCCTACCTGCACGACCTGGACGACCGCCAGATCGCCGACGTCCTGAACATCACCCCCGGCGCCGTGCGCTCCCAACTGGCCCGCGGACTCGCCAAACTCCGCACCGCCGCCGCCCGGCCGACCCCCGAAGGTGCGCGATGACGACCGACGACACCGACCTCGACCCCGATCTGAAAAGGGACCTCCTCCAGGCCATGGACAGCTACGCCGGCTCCGCCCCCGCCCCCGTCTTCGACGCCCCCGCCATCCTCCGCCGCACGCGCCGCCGGCGGGGCGTCCTCGCCGGCGCGGCCTCGGCGGCGGCCGTCGCCGTCATCGCCACCAGCGCCTTCCTCCTCCACGGCCCCGACCCCGCCCCGCCCCGCCCGCTCGCCCCGGCCGTGCCCGGCGTCCCCACGGCCGCGTCCGCCCCCATGCCCACCGCCACCGCGACCACCGGCCGGGGGGAGTCCGCCTCGGCCCCCACCGCCTCCGCCACCGGGGGCCAGGGGCAGCCCTCCCCCGCCACGGCCGCCACCGGCACGGAGCGGGTCGTCGTCCCCCCCGTCGTCGGCCTCCCCGAGGCCGACGCCGTGCGGGTCCTCGCCGCCCTCGGCCTGCACGTCGAGACCCACCTGTTCACCGACTGGAAGGTCCCCGCCGGCTCCGCCATCAACACCGAGCCCGCCACCGGCACCATGGTCGCCCCGAACGCCTCCGTGACCCTCTTCCTCTCCAAGGGCAAGCCCTGAAGCCGTTCCCGCGCAGGTGGCGGGCCCACCGGCTCCCCCTCCGGCCGGGTTCTCCTCCGGGGTGCCCCCGAGGAGAACCCCTAGAACGGGTACTCCCTCCCGGTGAGGAACACCGGGGTCGGGATCGTCGTCCGGTGTGAGGATTCGGCGGCGGGCGGGGCGGAGCATGGAAGTACGCCGACCGGAGGGACCGGACCAGGCGCGAAGACCACGGAGTACGTCATGAGCCGCCTCGCCCGCCCCCGTCACAACCGCGTCATCGCCGGCGTCTGCGCCGGGATCGCCGAGCGCTTCGGCCTGACGCCCTGGACCGTCCGGATCATCTTCCTGGCCTCCTGCCTGCTGCCCGGCCCGCAGTTCCTGATCTATCTGGCGCTCTGGCTGGTGCTGCCCCAGGAGCCGTGAACCGGCGCCCGGAACGCCGAACGGGCCGTCCGCGCCCCGGGATCACCGGGTGCGCGGACGGCCCGTTCGGCCTGCGGGAGCGTCAGCCGCCGAGGCCGGGCAGCGGGAGGGCCTGGGTCAGCCCGCCGATCGGGGTCTTGCCCAGGCCCGGGACGCTCGGCACACCGGCGCGGGTGGCGTCGCCGGCCGGGGCGGCGGCCTGGCCGACGCTCGGGCTGAGGGTGCCGAGGGTGCCGGCGACCTTGTCACCGGCTGGCAGCTTGCTCGCGGTGTCGACGACGGCGCCGGTGACGGCGGGGTTGTTCACCGCGCCGGTGGGAAGCCCGAGGCCGCCGGCGGCGGCGGGGTCGGCGGACGCGCTGCCGACGCCGACCGCCGCGATGGCGATGCCGAGCACGGCGGTGCCGGCGGCCTTGAGACTGGCCTGCTTCATGTTCGTCCCCTTGGATCCTCGTCGGTGGCCGACATTCACGGCAGGCGGCGGGTTCCGCCGCCACGGCCGGTCGGCGATGACTGGCACACCGTAGTGATTGGATCGCACGAGGATCAAAGGCGGTTAACCCACACGAGCGGTAAGTCAGATGAACGCCAACGCCCTTACGGGACAAAGGCGTTCATCCGACCCCATCGCACGCTCTCAGGCGCCGGCGCTGAACAGCCACTCGGCCTTGAGCTCGGCGTAGCCCGGCTTGATCACGTCGTTGATCATCGCCAGCCGCTCGTCGAACGGCAGGAACGCCGACTTCATCGCGTTCACCGTGAACCACTCCATGTCGCCCAGCGTGTAGCCGAACGCCTCCACCAGGTGCCCGAACTCGAGGCTCATGCTGGTGCCGCTCATCAGCCGGTTGTCGGTGTTGACCGTCACCCGGAACTTCAGCCTGCTGAGCAGCCCGATCGGGTGCTCGGCGTACGAGGTGGCCGCCGCGGTCTGGAGGTTGGAGGTCGGGCACATCTCCAGCGGGATGCGCTTGTCGCGCACGTACGCGGCCAGCCGGCCGAGCTCGACGCTGCCGTCCTCGTTCACCGTGATGTCGTCGACGATGCGGACACCGTGGCCGAGCCGGTCGGCGCCGCAGCACTGCAGGGCCTCCCAGATCGACGGCAGGCCGAACGCCTCGCCCGCGTGGATCGTGAAGTGGTTGTTCTCGCCCTTGAGGTAGTCGAAGGCGGCCTGGTGGCGGGTGGGAGGGTAGCCCGCCTCGGCGCCGGCGATGTCGAAGCCGACGACGCCCTGGTCGCGGTGGCGGTTGGCCAGCTCGGCGATCTCCTGCGAGCGCGCGGCGTGGCGCATCGCGGTGATCAGGGTGCCGATCCGGATGCGGTGGCCGGCGGCGCGGGCGTTGGCCTCGCCGAGGCGGAAGCCCTCCTGGACGGCCTCGACGACCTCGTCGAGGGTGAGGCCGGCCTCCAGGTGCTGCTCGGGGGCGTAGCGGACCTCGGCGTAGACGACGCCGTCGGCGGCCAGGTCCTCGGCGCAGTCGGCGGCGACCTTGATCAGGGCCTCGCGGGTCTGCATGACGGCGCAGGTGTGCGCGAAGGTCTCCAGGTAGCGGACCAGCGAGCCGGAGTCGGCGGCCTCGCGGAACCACTCGCCGAGTGCCTTCGGGTCCGTGGTGGGCAGGCCCTCGTAGCCGACCGCGGCGGCCAGCTCGACGATGGTCTCGGGCCGGAGCCCGCCGTCGAGGTGGTCGTGCAGGAGCACCTTCGGGGCGCGGGCGATCTGGTCGGGCGTGGGGATCCGGGGGCCGGTGCCCACGGTGGTGACGGGGATCTGGTTCTCCATTGCGGGAGTGTAGCTCCTACGCGCGTAGACAGGCCACACCCCACACGGCCGGTTCGGCCAATGTGCACCCTGAATTCCACCGAAGGGGCGAGCCGCGCCGCGCCACCCTCGCAGGCCGAGCCGTCCGGCCCTAGGTGAACCACGCCGTCCGGCCCCGTCCGCGACGCCGCCCGGCCCTCGGGCGTGTTGCCGCACCCGGCCCTCGGGCGTTTGCCGCACCCGGCCCTCGGGTGTGCTGCGGCGACCGACCCTCAGTCGTGCTGCAGCAACCGCCCGCGCCGGGACAGCACGAAGTCCCGGAACGCCGCCACCGGCGGGGTCATCGGCCGGCCCGCCGCCCACGCCAGGCCGATCGCCCGCCTGGTCCGCGGCGCCGTCACCTCCAACTCCACCACCCCGGGCCGCGGCACCAGCGCGGGCGGCAGCAGCGCCACCCCCAGCCCGGCCGCGACCAGCCCCCGCAGCGTCTCCGCCTCCTCCCCCTCGAACGCGATCCGCGGCACGAAACCGGCCTCCGCGCAGAACCCGTCGGTGATCGCCCGCAGCCCGTACCCGCGCTCCAGCCCGACGAAGGGGTCGTCCGCCACCTCCGCCAGCCGGATCCGCCGCCGCCGGGCCAGCCGGTGGTCGGCCGGAACCACCAGGTGCAGCCGCTGCTCGTCCAGCGGGCGGGCCACCAGCGCCGGATCGTCGTCCGGCACCGGGGCGACCAGGCAGAGGTCCAGCTCACCGGCGCGCAGCCGCTCCAGCATCGCGCCGACGTAGTCCTGCACCAGCTGGAACCGCACCTGCGGGTGCGCCGCCCGGAAGCCCCGCAGCAGCGCCGGCACCGCGTCCGTCCCCATCGTGTGCAGAAAGCCGAACGCCACCCGCCCGGCCGCCGGGTCCGCCTCCGCCCGGGCCGCCTCGGCGCCGCGCTCGACCTCGGCCAGCGCCCGCTCCACCGAGGCCAGCAGCAGCCGGCCGGCCCGCGTCAGCCGGACCGTCCGCCCCTGACGGGCCAGCAGGTCCACGCCCAGCTCGGCCTCCAGCCGGGCCACCGCCCGGGACAGCGTCGGCTGCGGCATGCCCAGCACCGCGGCCGCCTGCGTCACGTGCTCCAGCCGAGCCACCGCCGCGAACTGGGCCAGCCGGGGCGCCAGTTGGACGGCCGGCAGCTCCGGGCCCAGCTCGGCCAGCCGGTGCGGGAGCTCGAACCCCACGGTACCGCCCGTTCCCTCCGTCACTCTTCCCCGCCCTCACCTCGACGACCTCTGCTCATACCCTGACGCATGCATTATCGATGGATCATGCATTGGACGCATCAGCGGCGCAGTCCTAACGTCGACGTCATGCAGCCCTCCAGTACCGGGGCATCCGTGGCCACTCCGGATGCCCTCGCCCAGCCGTCCCCACTCCCCGCCGGCACCGACGGCCGCCACCGCGACGACCGCCACCGCCCCGGGCAGCGCGCCTTCCGCCGCGCCAACCTCGCGCTCTTCGCCGCCGGTATCGCGACCTTCGTCCTCCTCTACTCCACCCAGGGCCTGCTGCCGGTCCTCTCGGCCGACCTCGACCTCACCCCCGGCCAGGCCAGCTGGACGGCCTCCGCCGCCACCCTCGGCCTCGCCCTCGCCCTGCTGCCGGCCAGCGCGCTCTCCGACCGCTACGGGCGCACCGCGGTGATGACGGCCTCCACGCTCGCCGCCTCCGCCCTCGCGCTGGCCCTGCCGTTCGCCCCGGACCTCACCACCCTGGTCGTCCTCCGCGTCCTCCAGGGCGCCGCACTCGCCGGGCTGCCCGCCACCGCGATGGCCTACCTCGCCGAGGAGGTCCACCCCAGCGCGCTCGCCTCCGCGATGGGCCTGTACGTCGCGGGCAACAGCATCGGCGGCATGGGCGGCAGGCTGGTCTCCGGCTGGGTGGCCGCCGGCTTCGGCTGGCGCTGGGGCCTCGCCGCCTCCGCCGCGCTCGCCCTGCTCGCCGCGCTGGCCTTCCGGCTGCTGATCCCCGCCGCGCGCCACTTCACCCCGGCCCCGGTGGACGCCCGCGCCCTCGCCCGCACCGTCGGCCGCCACCTGAGCAACCCGCTGCTGGTCCGGCTGTACGCGCTCGGGCTGCTCTTCATGGCCGTGTTCGGCGCGGTCTACAACACCGTCGGCTACCGCCTGATCTCCGCGCCGTTCCACCTGCCGGAGTCGGTCGCCGCCTCGATCTTCGTGGTCTACCTGGTCGGCACCGGCACCTCGGCCGCCGCCGGCCGCCTCTCCGGGCGCCTCGGCCGCCGCGGCGCCCTCTACGTCTCCATCGGCGTGACCGCCGCCGGCCTGCTGCTCTCCCTGGCCGGCTCGCTGCTCTGCGCCCTGCTCGGCCTGGTCCTGATCACCGCCGGCTTCTTCGCCGGCCACGCCACCGCCTCCTCGGCGGTCGGCCGCACCGCCACCGAGGGCCGCGCCCAGGCCTCCGCGCTCTACCTGATCGCCTACTACCTGGGCAACAGCCTGGGCGGGACGGCCGGCGCCGACGCCTACCACTCCACCGGCTGGCCCGGCGCGGCCGCCGTCGGCCTCACCGCCATGACCCTCGCCGCGGGCGTCACCCTCTACGCCACCCGGCAGGCCCACACCGCCCGCCGCAGCGTCCGGGCCGTCCACTGACGGCACCTCACGGCGGATACCTGACGCAGGGTGTCAGGTATCCGCCGTAGTTTTCCCCTCGTCCCGCCAGACCGACCAGAGGAACCCGACATGGCCACCTTCGTCCTCGTCCCCGGCATGCTGCACGGCGCCTGGTGGTACCGGCCCCTCACCGACGGGCTGCGGGCGGCCGGGCACGACGTCCACCCCCTGACGCTGACCGGGGTGAGCGAGCGCGGGCACCTGAACAACGCGGCGGTCAACCTGGACACCCACATCCAGGACGTGCTGGCGACGCTGGAGGCCGAGCAGCTGACCGACGTGGTGCTGGTCGGGCACAGCTACGGCGGGATGGTCCTCTCCGGGGTGGCCGACCGGGCGCCGGAGCGGATCGGGGCGCTGGTGTACGCGGACGCCTTCGTGCCGCGCAGCGGCGAGTCGGCCTACCGGATCGTCAACGAGGTCTGGAAGCAGCGCTACCTGGCCGGCGCCGCGGCGGGCAACGGCTCCACCGTGGTCGGCCTGAGCCCCTTCCTCGACCCGCGTGCCACCGTCCACCCGCTGGCCAGCCTGTTCCAGCCGGTCACCCTCACCGGCGCGGCCGAGAGCGTCACCCGCCGCGTCTACATCCACGCCGAGCGCTTCGAGGACACCCCGTTCCTGGAGACCGTCGACCGCGTCCGCACCGACCCCGCCTGGACCGTCCACACCCTCCCCGTCGGCCACGACCTCGTCCGCGAGGCCCCCGAGGAGTTCCTGAAGATCGCCCTCGCCGCGGCCGGGTGACGAGCACCCCGACGGTCGGCGGCCTCCGAGATGCTCCGGGCCATGAGCATCGATCCTGCTGTCCGCGCCGGTTGCGTGAGATCGCGGATCAGCTGCCGCAGGTGCCGGGGACAGGGAAGATCGAGATCGCCGACGGCGAGATCGTCATGACGATCTCACGACACCAGCGTCCTGCGCACGTACGCCTGACCGGCCGTACGTGCGCAGGACGGATGATCAGGCGATCCGGTCCAGCACGATCGGGTTCGGGGTGAACGCCGTACCGGCCGGGGAGACCTCGATGCCGCCGGCGAGGGCCTCGATGGCGTAGTCGTAGCGCTCGGGGGTGTCGGTGTGCAGGGTCAGCAGGGGCTGGCCCGCCACCACGGTGTCGCCGGGCTTGGCGTGCATCTCGACGCCGGCGCCGGCCTGCACCGGGTCCTCCTTGCGGGCGCGGCCGGCGCCGAGGCGCCAGGCGCACACGCCGACGGCGTACGCGTCCAGCGTGGTGAGGACGCCCGAGGCCGGGGCGGGGATGACGTGCTGCTCGCGGGCGACCGGCAGCGGGGCGTCGACGTCGCCGCCCTGGGCGGCGATCATGCGGCGCCAGTGGTCCATCGCGGAGCCGTCGCGCAGGGCGTCGGCCGGGTCCTTGCCGTGCACGCCGGCCGCGGCGAGCATCTCGCGGGCCAGGGCGAGGGTCAGCTCGACGACGTCGGCGGGGCCGCCGCCGGCCAGCACCTCGACGGACTCGCGGACCTCCAGCGCGTTGCCCGCGGTGAGGCCGAGCGGGGTGGACATGTCGGTGAGCAGGGCGACGGTGTTGACGCCGGCCGAGGTGCCGAGGCCGACCATGGTGCGGGCCAGCTCGCGGGCGTTGTCCAGGTTCTTCATGAAGGCGCCGGAGCCGACCTTGACGTCCAGGACCAGCGCGCCGGTGCCCTCGGCGATCTTCTTGGACATGATCGAGGAGGCGATCAGCGGGATCGCCTCGACCGTTCCGGTGACGTCGCGCAGCGCGTACAGCTTCTTGTCGGCGGGGGCGAGGCCGTCGCCGGCCGCACAGATCACCGCGCCGGTGTCGTGCAGCACCTGGAGCATCTCCTCGTTGGAGAGCAGGGCGCGCCAGCCGGGGATGGACTCCAGCTTGTCGAGGGTGCCGCCGGTGTGGCCGAGGCCGCGGCCGGAGAGCTGCGGGACGGACGCGCCGCAGGCGGCGACGAGCGGGGCGAGCGGCAGGGTGATCTTGTCGCCGACGCCGCCGGTGGAGTGCTTGTCGCTGGTGGGCTGGGCCAGCGAGGAGAAGTCCATCCGGACGCCGGAGCGGATCATCGCGTCGGTCCAGCGGCTGATCTCGCGCAGGTTCATGCCGTTGAGCAGGATGGCCATGGCCAGGGCGGACATCTGCTCGTCGGCGACGTCGCCGCGGGTGTAGGCGTCGATGACCCAGTCGATCTGAGCGTCGCTCAGCTCTCCGCGGTCGCGCTTGGTCCTGATGACGGAGATGGCGTCCATGGCTGCTCCATTGCTACCGGAGGGGTTCGAAAGAGCTTCGGGAAGCTCTGGAAAGCTGTGAAAAGCGAAGAGTGTCGCGGGTGGGCCGGATTGTGGCCCACTCGCGACACTCTACGCGCGTAACAAAGGCAAAGACTAGAGCCGCTCCGGCCCGAACGCGTCGGGCAGGACCTCGCTCATCGGCTTCACGCCGGACGGCAGCTCGATCAGCAGTTCCGGCCCGCCGTGCTCGTACAGCAGCTGGCGGCAGCGCCCGCACGGCATCAGCAGTCGGCCGTCCCCGTCCACACAGGTGAACGCGGTCAGCCGGCCGCCGCCGCTCGCGTACAGCGCGGAGACCAGGCCGCACTCGGCGCAGAGGCCGAGCCCGTACGAGGCGTTCTCCACGTTGCAGCCGGTGACCACCCGGCCGTCGGCCACCAGGGCGGCCGCGCCCACCGGGAACTTGCTGTACGGGGCGTAGGCGTGGGTCATCGCCTCCCGCGCCGCCGCGCGCAGCGCCTCCCAGTCGACCTCCGGGGCCGCGGACGTCACTTGCCCTGACCCTTGCGGTAGATCTGGCCGTCGGCCTTCGGCGGCCGCAGCCGCTGCGAGGCCAGCGAGAGCACCACCAGGGTGATCACGTACGGCGTGGCCACGATCAGCGGACGCTGCACCTCGTCGGTGGTCGCGTACCAGACGAAGAGGCCGCCGGAGACCACGAACGTGATGACCGCGGAGGTCAGCTTCCGGCGGTAGACGTTCCAGAGCGCCAGCAGGAGCATCGCGATCGCGACGACCAGGATCAGCACGTGCACCGACCCCGGGTCGCGCAGCTGGAGGCTGTCGGTGAAGCCGAACAGGCCGGCGCCCATGGCGAGGCCGCCGGGCATCCAGTTGCCGAAGATCATCGCCGCGAGGCCGATGAAGCCTCGGCCGTTGGTCTGGCCGTCCTTGTAGAAGTGCGCCGCGACCAGCGAGAGGTACGCGCCGCCGAGGCCCGCGAAGGCGCCGGAGGCGATGACCGCGAGGTACTTGTACTTGTAGACGTTGACGCCCAGCGACTCGGCCGCGGTCGGGTTCTCACCGCAGGAGCGCAGGCGCAGGCCGAACACGGTGCGCCAGAGGGCGAAGTAGCTGGCCACGATCAGCGCGCCGGCCAGCAGCACGACCACCGAGATGTTGGTGACCAGGCCGCCGACCACACCCGCGACGTCGGAGACCAGGAACCAGTGGTTGGTCTCGATGTCCTTCAGCCACGAGGAGAGGCCGGGGATGGTCATGTACGGCAGCGGATCGGCCGGCGGGGACTGGTTCGCCCCGGCACCGACGGAGATGTAGTCCTTGTAGTAGATCCGGTTGACGTAGGCGCAGATGCCGGGGATCAGCAGGTTGATACCGACACCGGAGACGATGTGGTCGACGCCGAAGGTCACCGTGATGACGGCGTGCAGCAGACCGCCGAGCGCACCGCCGATCATGCCGGCCACCAGGCCGAACCACGGGCTGACCAGGTAGCCGCCCCAGGCGCCGCAGAAGGTGCCGGCGACCATCATGCCTTCGAGGCCGATGTTGACCACACCGGACCGCTCGGACCAGAGACCGCCCAGACCGGCCATGCCGATCGGCACGGCGGCGCTGAGCGCGGCGGTGACCTGCCCGGAGGAGGTAAGCGAGTGGTTGCCGGTGGCCATGCCCACGGCGGAGAAGAGGACCAGGGTGCCCGCGATCAGCAGCAGCACCACCGGCCAGGACAGCTTGCGCTTCTTGGCGGGAGCGCCCGGCGCCTTCGCGCGAACAGCGGTGGCCGTGCTCATGCGGACACCTCCTTCTTGACGTTGGCCGCGGCCTGGGCGGCGAGCTCGGCGCCGACCTTCTGCTGCTGGCGCTTGAGGCCGTAGCGGCGCACCAGCTCGTACGCGACGACGACGCAGATGACGATGGTGCCCTGCATGACCGGGACGATCTCGAACGGGAATCCGCCCTGGTTCGGCAGTACCGAGCCGGTGGTGTCCAGGAAGGAGAACAGCAGCGCCGAGAAGACCATGCCGATCGGGCTGTTGCGGCCCAGCAGGGCGACCGAGATACCCAGGAAGCCGAGGTTCTGCTGGAAGCTCTGGCCGAAGTAGTACGAGTTCTGCAGCAGCTCGGGCAGGCCGATCAGACCGGCCAGCGCACCGGAGACCGCCATGGAGATGATGATCATGCGCTTGACGTTCACGCCGGACGCGCTGGCCGCGGACTCCGAGCGGCCGGTGGCGCGCAGGTCGAAGCCGAAGCGGGTGCGGGTCAGGGTGAACTGGAAGGCCACGCCGACCACGATCGCGAGGAAGAGGAAGCCGTAGAGCGGCCCACCGTCGGTGTTGATCGCGAAGAAGTGGCTGGACTCCGAGACCGGGGCGGTCTGGATCGAGTTGCTGGTACCGCTCTTCTCCGGCGCGAAGATGCCGGGGACGAGCAGCAGACCGACGATGGCGATCGAGATGGCGTTCAGCATGATGGTCGAGATGACCTCGCTGACGCCGCGGAAGACCTTCAGCAGACCGGCGATGCTCGCGTACAGGCCACCGACCAGCATGGCGGTGATCAGCAGCAGCGGGATCTGGATGAACGACGGCAGGTCGAGCTGGCTGCCGACGAAGGCCGTGAACAGCGCCGCGACCCGGTACTGGCCCTCGACACCGATGTTGAAGAGGTTCATCCGGAAGCCGAAGGCGGCGGCCGCGGCGGCCAGGTAGTAGGTGGTGGCCCGGTTGAGGATCAGCACCTGCCCGTCCGACTTGGTGGCGAACGTGATCATCACGTTCCACGCGTCGAACGGGTTCTTGCCGGAGGTCGCCAGCAGCACCGAGCAGATCGCCACGGAGAACAGCACGGCGAGCACCGGAGCTGCGAGGGCGAGCACGATCTTCTCGCCGTCGAACCGCTGCGCGAAGGTGCGCTTGGCGGCGGGGTTGGGACTGGTCATGTGGCTACTCCCCCGCCTGCGGGTCGGCGGTGTCGGTGGGGGTGTCGGACGGAGTGCCGTCCTCGGCTGCGGCAGCCTCGGTGCCCTCCGCGCTGAGCGCGTGGAACTGGTCCACCGCATCGGCGTCGGACTCGATGTGGCCGCGGGCCGCACCGGTCATCGCGGTACCCAGGTCCTCGGCGGTGACGGTGGCCGGGTCGGCGTCGGCGACCAGACGGCCGCGGTAGATCACCCGGATGGTGTCGGAGAGGCCGATCAGCTCGTCCAGGTCGGCCGAGATCAGCAGGACGGCCAGGCCGGCCCGCTGGGCGACCCGGATGTGCTCCCAGATCTGCGCCTGCGCGCCGACGTCCACACCACGGGTGGGGTGGGCGGCGATCAGCAGCTTGGGGTCATGGCTCATCTCGCGGCCGATGATCAGCTTCTGCTGGTTGCCGCCGGAGAGCGACGCCGCGGTGACCTCGATGCCGGGGGTGCGGACGTCGAACTCCTCGACGATCCGCTGGGTGTCCTTGCGGGCACCGGCCGGGTCGAGCAGCACGCCCTTGGAGTTCGGGGCCTCGGTGACGTGGCCGAGGATCCGGTTCTCCCAGAGCGGGGCCTCCAGCAGCAGGCCGTGCCGGTGGCGGTCCTCGGGGATGTAGCCGATGCCGGCCTCGCGGCGGGCCCGGGTGAGCGAGCCGGAGAGGTCCTTGCCGTCCAGGGTGATCGTCCCGCCGTCCAGCGGGAGCATGCCCATGATGGCCTCGACCAGTTCGGCCTGGCCGTTGCCCTCGACGCCGGCGATGCCGAGGATCTCGCCCTTGTGGATGCGCAGCGAGATGTCGTCCAGCACCACGCGCTCGATGCCCTCGGCGTCGGTCTTGGCGATCCGCAGGGCCTCGACGTCGAGCATCGCGTTGGTGGTGACGGTGGACTCGCGGCTCTCCGGGGAGGGCAGCTCGGCGCCGACCATCATCTCGGCGAGCTGGCGCGCGGTGACGTTGCCCGGGTCGGCGTCGCCGACCGTGGTGCCGCGCCGGATGACGCTGATCGCGTCCGCCACCGAGAGCACCTCGTGCAGCTTGTGCGAGATGAAGATGACGGTGACGCCCTCGGCCTTGAGCTCGCGCAGGTTGTCGAAGAGCGCGTCGACCTCCTGCGGAACCAGCACGGCGGTGGGCTCGTCGAGGATCAGGATCTTGGCGCCGCGGTAGAGCACCTTGAGGATCTCGACGCGCTGGCGGTCGGCGACGCCGAGGTCCTCGACCAGGACGTCCGGGCGCACGCCCAGACCGTACTGGTCGGAGATCTCCTTGATCTTCGCCTTCGCCTTGGCACCGATGCCGTGGAGCTTCTCGCCGCCGAGGACGACGTTCTCCCAGACGGTGAGGTTGTCGGCGAGCATGAAGTGCTGGTGCACCATGCCGATGCCGCGCGCGATCGCGTCACCCGGGGTGTTGAACTCGCACAGTTCGCCGTTGATCGCGATGGTGCCCTCGTCCGGCTTCTGCATGCCGTAGAGGATCTTCATCAGCGTCGACTTGCCGGCGCCGTTCTCACCCATGAGGGCGTGCACGGTGCCGGTGCGGACGGTGAGGTTGATGTCGTGGTTGGCCACGACGCCGGGGAAGCGCTTGGTGATGCCGCGCAGTTCGACGGCCGGTGTCGCCGTCCCCGCGCTGGGGGTACCGCCCTTGCTGAGGGCGGGGTCGGATGCGGTGATGGCGATCTCCTGGTGGTCTGGAGGCGCGTCGTTGCGCTGGAGGGCCAAGAAAAAACGGTGAGGTACAGGACGGGGCCCGGGGGTGCGCACTGAGCGCACCCTGCCGGGCCCCTCCCTGATGCTGTGTCAATCATTGCGCTGCCGGGCAGGTGGCAGCGGCAGCGACGTCCCGCTGCGTCCTTACTTGGCGGGCGCGGTCGGAACGGTGGTGGCACCCGAGGTGATCGCCTTGGAGGCCTCGTCGAGCTTGCCCTTGATGTCGTCGATCTTGCCGCCGGTGGTGGCGAGCGAGACGCCGTCGGCCTTCAGGTCGAAGTTCTTCACACCGGTGAAGGGGGAGCCCTTCTTGACCGACTCGATGTAGGCGTAGACGGCCTTGTCGACGTTCTTCACCATCGAGGTGAGGATGCTGTTCTTGTACTTCGCCAGGGCCGGCTGGGCGGCCTGGTCGGAGTCGACGCCGATGGCGTACGCACCCTGCTTGTTGGAGACGGCCTCGATGGCGCCGTTGCCGGAGGAGCCGGCGGCGGAGTAGATGACGTCCGCACCCTTGTCCAGCTGGCCCTGCGCGGCCTCCTTGCCCTTGTCGGGCGAGTTGAAGCCGGAGAAGTCCGGGGGCGTGGTCAGGTAGGTGGTCTCGATCGCGATGTTCGGGTCGACGGACTTCACACCCGCGACGTAACCGGCCTCGAACTTCTTGATCAGCTCGGACTGCACACCGCCGATGAAGCCGACGTGCTTGGCCTTCGACTTGAGGGCGGCGGCCACACCGGCCAGGTACGAGCCCTCCTGCTCCGAGAACGTCAGCGAGGTGACGTTGCTGGGCTGGGTGTCGGAGGCCGAGTCGATGATCGCGAACTTGGTGTTCGGGTTCTCCTTGGCGACCTTCTCGACCGCGGCCTGGTACACGAAGCCGACGGCGATGATCGGGTTGTACCCGGAGGTGACCAGGTTCTTGAGCCGGGTCTCCTTGTCGGCCTCGGCCTCACCGGTCTTGGCGTCGGCCTCGGTGACGGCGACGCCCAGGTCGGCCTTGGCCTTGTCGAGACCGCGGGCGGCGGAGTCGTTGAACGACTGGTCGCCACGGCCGCCGATGTCGTAGGCCATACCGACCTTCAGGCTGCCCTCGGATGCGCCCGAGGAGGCGTTGGTGTCGTTGCTCTTTGCGCCGCAAGCGGCGAGCGAGGCAATGCCCAGGGAACCCGAGAGCACAACCGCGGCGAGCTTAGTTGAACGGCGCAAGGGAGTATCTCCTTCTCACACGCACCCGATTAGCGTGGTCGGACGCCACCGTAACGCGCGTAGAACACGGTTGGGTTACGGGCCGCCGGAGCATTCGGGTTGTTATCAAACCGTGGTCTGACAACCCTCCCGGCGCCCCTCTTCCTCACGCACAGGTGATCGGAACTGGCCCGGCCCAGTTTACGTAACCGGATGTAAAGCCTGAATTCCGACAAACCGGGCACCGGTGAGACCTACGGCCCTTCCGCCGGCGAGACCTACGCCCCTTCCGCCGGCCGCACGTCCGCCCCCGCGTCCAGCGCCAGCGCCGCGAACAGCTCCACGCCGATCCCGATCGCCCGCTCGTCCACGTCGAACCGGCCCTGGTGCAGGTCACGCACGGTGGCATCACCGGGGGCGCGGACGCCGAGGCGGGCCAGCGCGCCCGGGGCGTGCTCCAGGTACCAGGAGAAGTCCTCGCCGCCCAGGCTCTGCTCGGTGTCCTCCACCACCTGACGGCCGTCCTGCCCGAACCGGGCCGTCATGGCGGCCTCCAGCAGGCCCACCGAGACCGCCTCGTTCACCACCGGCGGCACCCCGCGGTGATAGTCGAGCGTCCACTTGGCCCGGTAGGTCTCGGCCAGCTTGGCGATCAGCTCGTGCAGCAGGTCCGGCGCCTCGCGCCAGCCGTCCAGCTCCAGGCAGCGGACGGTGCCCTCCAGCTCGGCGTGCTGCGGGATCACGTTGGGGGCGGAGCCGGAGGCGATCCGGCCCCAGACCAGGCTGACGCCCCAGCGCGGGTCCATCCGGCGGCCCAGCGCGGCCGGCAGGTCCGCGGCCATCCGCGCGATCGCGGTCACCAGGTCGGTGGTCAGGTGCGGGCGGGCGGTGTGGCCGCCGGGGCCGTCCAGGTGGAGCACCAGCCGGTCGCAGGCCGAGGTGATCGCCCCGGTGCGCAGTCCGATCCGGCCGGCCTCGACCTTGGGGTCGCAGTGCACCGCGAAGATCCGGCCGACGCCGTCCATCCCGCCGGCGTTGATCACGTCCAGCGCCCCGCCCGGCATGACCTCCTCGGCCGGCTGGAAGACGAGCCGGACCGGGCGCCGCAGCTCGCCGGTGCGGGCGGCCTCCGCCAGCACCAGGGCGGTGCCCAGCACCACCGAGGTGTGCACGTCGTGGCCGCAGGCGTGGGCCCGGCCGGGGACGGTCGAGCGGTAGGGCACGTCCGTCTTGGCGTCGTCGATCGGCAGCGCGTCGATGTCGGCGCGGAAGGCCAGGAACTCGATGCCGGGCGCGGTCCCGTCCGGGACGATGTCGACGGTCATGCCGGTGCCGCCGGGCAGCACCCGGGGGGCCAGACCGGCCGCCGTCAGCCGCTCGCGCAGCAGGCCGGTGGTGCGGAACTCCTGGCGGCCCAGTTCCGGGTGCCGGTGCAGATCGCGGCGGAAGGCGATCAGCTCGGGCTCCAGCGCTCTGACCCTGCCCCGCAGGTCTGCGGCGGGGCGGGAAGCGGTGAGAGTGACGGCCGGCTGGGCGGGGTCAGGACGGTTCATCTCAACAAGAGTAGGCCTGTTGGGGGGATTTGGCCCGACTTCCCCGAAAGTAGTCCCCGGATGGGCGCATACCGGCCGAGCAGGTGGGTATGACATCTCGTTTCAGCCGCCTTCCCCGGGTTGCGTGCCCTGTGCAACGACCGCCCGCGCCGGGGGTCACGGGCGCCACGTGACAGCAGTGTGACGATCCTTCAGAACCGCTCGCTCGGCGTGTACGTCCCCCACACCTCGCGCAGCGCGTCGCAGACCTCGCCGAGCGTGGCCCGGGCGGCCAACGCCTCCCTCATCGGGTACAGCACGTTGTCCCGCCCCTCGGCCGCCCGGCGCAGCGCGCCGAGCGCGCGGGCGACCGCCCGGGAGTCGCGCCCGGCCCGCAGCCGGGCCAGCCGCCCGGCCTGGCGGGCCTCGATCGCCGGATCCACCCGCAGCGGCTGGTACGGCTCCTCGGCGTCCAGCTGGAAGCGGTTGACGCCGACGACCGTCCGCTCGCCGGAGTCGGTCTCCTGCTGGACGCGGTAGGCGGTGCGCTCGATCTCGGCCTTCTGGTAGCCCGCCTCGATCGCGGCCACCGCACCGCCCAGGTCCTCGATCCTCGCCATCAGGGCGAGGGCGGCGGCCTCCACCCCGTCGGTCAGCGACTCCACCACGTACGAACCGGCGAAGGGGTCGACGGTGGCGGTCACGTCGGTCTCGTAGGCGAGCACCTGCTGGGTGCGCAGCGCCAGCCGGGCGGCCTTCTCGGTGGGCAGGGCGATCGCCTCGTCGAAGCTGTTGGTGTGCAGCGACTGGGTGCCGCCGAGCACCGCGGCCAGGGCCTGCACCGAGACCCGGACCAGGTTGACCTCGGGCTGCTGCGCCGTCAGCTGCACCCCCGCGGTCTGGGTGTGGAAGCGGAGCATCTGCGACCGCGGGTCCTTCGCGCCGAACTCCTCGCGCATGACACGGGCCCAGATCCGCCGGGCGGCGCGGAACTTGGCCACCTCCTCCAGGAGCGTCGTACGGGCCACGAAGAAGAAGGAGAGCCGCGGCGCGAAGTCGTCCACCGCCATGCCGGCCGCGACGGCGGTGCGCACGTACGCGATGCCGTTGGCGAGGGTGAAGGCGATCTCCTGTGCCGGGTCGGCCCCTGCCTCGGCCATGTGGTAGCCGGAGATCGAGATGGTGTTCCAGCGGGGGATCTCGGCCCGGCAGTACCGGAACACGTCGGCGACCAGCCGCAGTGAGGGCACCGGCGGGAAGATGTAGGTGCCGCGGGCGATGTACTCCTTCAGGACGTCGTTCTGCACGGTGCCGGTCAGCCGGGCCGGCGGGACGCCCTGGGCCTCGCCGACCAGTTGGTAGAGGAGCAGCAGCAGGGCCGCGGGCGCGTTGATGGTCATCGAGGTGGAGACCTCGCCCAGCGGGATGCCGTCGAACAGGACGCCCATGTCCTCGACGCTGTCGATCGCGACCCCGACCTTGCCGACCTCGCCGGACGCGATCCGGGCGTCCGAGTCGTAGCCCATCTGGGTGGGCAGGTCGAAGGCGACCGAGAGGCCGGTGCCGCCGCCGGCGATCAGCTGCCGGTAGCGGGCGTTGGACTCGGCCGCGGTGCCGAAGCCCGCGTACTGGCGCATCGTCCACGGCCGGCCGGTGTACATCGTCGGGTAGACGCCCCGGGTGTACGGGTACTCCCCCGGCCTGCCGAGGCGCTCCTGCGGGTCCCAGCCGGCCAGGGCCTCGGGACCGTAGAGCGGTTCGACGGGGAGACCGGACTCGGTGCGGCGTGGCTCGGCTGCCATGGTGTCCTCCGCGGGGATCGGCGGGGCGGTGTGCTCGTCCCTTCGCAATGTAGGCGGTGGCGAGCGGCGCCGACACCGTTGAGATGATCGGGTGAGCGACCGAAGAGCTTCCGACCCCCACGCTTCCGAGGAGTGGCAATGACCGAACAGAAGGTGGCCGTGGTCACCGGTGCGAGCAGCGGAATCGGCGCGGCGACCGCCCGCCGGCTCGCCGCCGAGGGCTTCGACGTGGTGCTGACCGCCCGCCGGACCGACCGGATCGAGGCACTGGCCAAGGAGACCGGCGGCCGGGCGTACACCCTGGACGTCACCGACCGGGCCGCCGTGGACGCCTTCGCGGCCGGGATCGGCCGGGTGGACGTCCTGGTCAACAACGCCGGCGGCGCCATCGGCGCGGAGCCGGTGGAGACCGGCGACCCGGCCGACTGGCTGGCGATGTTCCAGGTGAACGTGCTCGGCGTGCTGCACATGACCCAGGCGCTGCTGCCGGCGCTGCGGGCGAGCGGCGACGGCACCGTGCTGGTGCTCTCCTCCACCGCCGCGCTGGCCGCGTACGAGGGCGGCGGCGGCTACGTGGCGGCCAAGCACGCGGCGCACACCATCGCGGCCACGCTGCGGCTGGAGCTGTGCGGCGAGCCGATCCGGGTGATCGAGATCGCGCCGGGCATGGTGAAGTCCGAGGGCTTCGCGGTCACCCGGTTCCGGGGCGACGAGGAGAAGGCGGCCGCCGTGTACGCGGGCGTCGCCGAGCCGCTGACCTCGGAGGACGTCGCGGACACCGTCGCCTGGGCGGTCACCCGGCCCTCGCACGTCAACATCGACCTGCTGGTGGTGCGCCCGCGCGCCCAGGCCGCCAACCACAAGGTCCACCGGGCCTGACGCCGGACGCGGGCAGCGCGGGGGGCCGTGATCGGACGTGTCACCCCCAGTGATACATACGTGCGATGAAATCTCTCCGGGCTGCCCGCCCGCGGGTTCTGCTGACCGCCTTCGCGGCCGGCGCCCTGCTCCTCAGCTCCGCCTGCAACGACAGTGCCAAGCCCGCCCAGGACCACGCCGCGGGGACCTCCCCGGCCGCGTCCGCCCCGGCGCCCACCGCGGCGCCGACGCCCACCCCCAAGCCCACCGGGGCGGACGACCCGGCGCTCAAGTCCTTCTACGGCCAGCAGATCGCCTGGGCCGCCTGCCCGGCCGACCCCCAGGCCGCGAAATCCAAGATCGACATATCCGGGATGCTCTGCGGCAGGCTGCACGTCCCGCTCGACTACGCCAACCCGGCCACCGACGCCCTCGACATCGCGCTGATCAAGCTGCCGGCCGCCAAGCCGGACCGGAAGATCGGCTCGCTGATGGTCAACCCGGGCGGCCCGGGCGGTTCGGGTGTCGAGATGGTCAAGTACAGCCCCAAGGACTACGACGGCGCCCTGCACGACCGCTTCGACGTGATCGGCTTCGACCCCCGCGGCACCGGGGAGAGCTCGCCGGTCGTCTGCTTCGACGACCAGCAGATGGACGCCCGCAACGAGGCCGACGACCCGCTCGACCCGGCGGCCCGAAAGGCCGAGCACGTCAAGAACGCCACCGAGCACGCCGCGGCCTGCCAGGCCAGGTCCGGCCGGCTGCTGCCCTTCGTCGGCACCCGCAACACCGCCCGGGACCTGGACGTCCTGCGCGTCGCCGTCGGCGACAAGAAGCTGAACTACCTCGGCGTCTCCTACGGCACCTATCTCGGCGCGGTCTATGCCGAGGAGTTCCCGAAGAACGCCGGCCGGCTCATCCTGGACGGCGCCGTCGACCCCGCCCAGGACCAGCTCGACCACGGCGTCGACCAGCAGGTCGGCTTCGAGAAGTCCTTCGAGCGCTTCGCCGCCGACTGCGTGGAGAACCACGCCTCCGAGTGCCCGCTCGGCAAGGACCCGGCCAAGGCGGCCAAGAAGGCGGCCGACTTCATCGACGGCCTGCACGACCACCCGATGACCGCCAAGGACGGCCGCAAGCTCGGCCGGGACCTCGCCTGGACCGGCACCACCGAGCTGCTCTACGGCGACGAGAAGACGACCTGGCAGTACCTGCGCAACGCGCTCGGCTGGGCGATGGTCGGCAACAAGCCCGACGTCCTGCTGGCCTTCGCCGACGAGTACAACGGCCGCGACGAGAAGGGCCACTACAGCCCGATGGAGGAGGCGAACGGCGCGATCCGGTGCGCCGACAACGCCGCCGCCGCCCCGAGCCCCGAGCGCGCCCAGCAGGCCGTGGCCAGGCTCCGGGCCGAGGCCCCGCTGTTCTCCAGGGGCGTCACGGTGGACGACTACAGCGAGCCCGGCTGCGCTTACTGGCCGTTCAAGACCCCGGAGAAGGCGCACGCGATCCGCGCCGAGGGCGCCGACCCGATCCTGGTCGTCGGCTCCACCGGCGACCCGGCCACCCCGTACGCCTCCGCCGAGGCGCTGGCCAAGGGCTTCGCCAACGCCACCCTGCTGACCCGGGTGGGCGAGGGCCACGGCGCGTTCGGCCGGGGCAACGCCTGCATCGACGCGGCCCTGCAGGCCTATCTCGTCGAGGGCACGCTGCCGGCGGCCGGGACGCGCTGCTCCTGAGCGCTCGGCGTCAATAGCAGACGAGGACGGGGAGGGCACTGACACCGAGGTGTCAACGTCACAACTTGATAGCTCGATCGGATGAATTCCGCGTGCGCCCTCCCCAACTGATGACTGCTCAACTACCGTTGAGCCGCTGCCCGGCGGGCGCTGGACGCCGCCCCGCAGTCTGACATTTCACCTGCTCCACCTCCCTTTCACCGGCACCTTCCCGCCCTCACGAGGAGGACCCGCTGGCCAGCGACATCCCGTCACAGCGGCTCGATCCCAGCTCCGAGCCGACCCTCCTCGGGTTGCACCGCTTCAACGAGGCCGACGCCGGCGCCGCCGAGGAGGCCCTCCTCGCCTGCTGCGGAAGCCACCGCTGGGCCCTGCGGCTCACCGCGCACCGGCCCTACCCCGACATAGAGTCCCTGCTGGCCGCCGCCAGCGAGGCCTCCTACGACCTGCGCCCGGCCGACCTGGCCGAGGCGCTGGCGGACGAGAGCTGGATGCCGCAGCCACTCCTCGGCATGCGCGCCCCCGGCAGCCAGGCCGCGCACACCGCGCTGCGGGCGGCCCACGCCGCCTACGAGGCCCGGTTCGGGCACGTCTTCGTGGTCTGCCTGGAGGGCGTCGCCCCCGAGGAGATGCTCGACACCGTGCTCAGCTCGATCCGCACCCGGCTGGCCAACGACCCGGACGAGGAGCGGCTGATCGCCTCGGACGAGTTGCGCCGGATCGCCCTCACCCGCCTGGAGCACCTGGTCGCCACCCACTCGGAGGCCGGAGCGCGCTGAACCGGGCTCACCTCTTCGCCTGCGCGGCGCGGAGCTTGGCCACCTGCTGCCGGACGATCCGCTCGTCCGGCACCGTGGCCGGCTCCGCGCCGACGCCCACCGTGGTGAAGACCGCCAGCGCCGGGCCGACCCGGGCCACCACCGCACGCTGGGAGAGCACCACCGAGCCCGATTCATTCGTCAGAGTGAACCCGGTGGCCGCGTCGGCTCCCCCGGGCGTGGGCGTGTCGGCCCGGGTCAGCCGGTGCCTGGTCCGCACCCCCTTCCGTGACCTGTCCGCCGGCGGCGGCGGTGCGGTGGAGGTGAACGAGGCGCACGGACCGAACAGCTTCTCCAGGTCCGCCTGCAGCTGAGCCGCCCGCCCGGCCCGGTAGCCGAGCAGCCCTCCGTACACGCCGCCCTCCGGGTCCGCCGCCCGTGCCACGCCCAGATCGGTCTCGGCGTACGGATCCCCCGGCCCGGGTGTGGGCACGGTTCCGCCCACCGAGGCGGCCGGGGTCACCGCGTCCAGCAGCGGCTGACAGGCGGGCACGTCGGCGGTCTCCCGTGCGCCGCCCGATCCGGTCTCGCCGTGACCGGGCTTCATCACCGTCACCGTGTAGCCGGGCCCGAGGTCGGCGTCGGCCACCGCGGCCGCCCGCAGCTCGGCGGCGGACAGCTCGCGCCCGGGCCCGGCCTGGTCGGCCGAGCCGCCGACCGTGGTGCAGCCCGCCGCGAGCAACAGGGCGCAGACGACGAAGGGGGCGGGCGGGCGGGACGGTCGGAGCGGCACGGCGGCCTCGGCAGGGTGTCGGTGCGGGAGGGGGCCGCTACGGTAGCGCAACCGGACGCTCACCCTGCGTGCCGATTTCGGGCGGGGTTCCCACCCGACTAGGCCAGTCGTGCCTGATTGATCACACCTCGGGCCCCCGGAGGCGGTTGGCGAGACGGCGTCGATAGGATGCTCGCGGCCGGTGGACCGTACCCGGCCGGGCTGACCGACACCGAAGCCGGCCGAGCCCCCAATCGCTTCCGGAGGGTTTTTCCGTGCCGGCTGGAACGTTGTACCGCGGCCGGGAAGGCATGTGGAGCTGGGTGGCTCATCGAGTCACCGGCGTCCTCATCTTCTTCTTCCTGTTCGCTCATGTCCTGGACACCGCACTGGTGCGGGTGTCGCCCGAGGCGTACGACTCCGTCATTCAGACGTACAAGACGCCGCTGGTGAACCTGATGGAGTACGGCCTGGTGGCCGCCATCCTGTTCCACGCTCTCAACGGCCTGCGGGTCGTCGCCGTCGACTTCTGGTCGAAGGGCCCGAAGTTCCAGAAGCAGATGCTCTGGACCGTGGTCGGGGTGTGGGTCGTCCTGATGGCCGGCGCCTTCTACCCGATCCTTCAGCACACGCTGACCTCCTGGTTCGGGAAGTGATCTGAGACATGTCCACGGAAATCTCCGACGCCCTGGTGGTCCCCTCCGCCCAGGCGCACACCGGCAAGGGTCTCGGCACCGGCAACCCGGCGGACGAGTTCGTCATCGAGCCGGCCCGCCAGCGGACCAAGAGGACCCCGCGCCGCACCCGCACCAACTTCGAGATGCTGGCCTGGCTCTTCATGCGCCTGTCCGGCATCGTCCTCGTGGTGCTGATCCTCGGCCACCTGCTGATCATGCTGGTGCTCGACGGCGGCGTCTCGAAGATCGGCTTCGCCTTCGTGGCCGGCCGCTGGGCCTCGCCGTTCTGGCAGGGCTGGGACCTCCTGATGCTCTGGCTCGCCATGCTGCACGGCGCCAACGGCATGCGGACGGTCATCAACGACTACGCCGAGAGGGACTCCACCCGGCTCTGGCTGAAGGGCCTCATGGGCGCCGCCACGGTCTTCACCGTGCTGCTCGGCACCCTGGTCATCTTCACCTTCGACCCGAACATCTAATCGGCAGAGGCCAGAGGCGAGTTAGAACCCCCATGCAGATTCACCAGTACGACACCGTCATCGTCGGCGCCGGCGGCGCCGGCATGCGCGCGGCCATCGAGTCGACCCAGCGCAGCCGCACCGCGGTGCTCACCAAGCTCTACCCCACCCGGTCCCACACCGGCGCGGCCCAGGGCGGCATGTGCGCCGCCCTCGCCAACGTCGAGGAGGACAACTGGGAGTGGCACACCTTCGACACGGTCAAGGGTGGTGACTACCTGGTCGACCAGGACGCCGCCGAGATCATGTGCAAGGAGGCCATCGACGCCGTCCTCGACCTGGAGAAGATGGGCCTTCCCTTCTCCCGCACCGAGCAGGGCCGGATCGACCAGCGCCGCTTCGGCGGCCACTCCCGCAACCACGGCGAGGCCCCGGTCCGCCGTTCCTGCTACGCGGCCGACCGCACCGGTCACATGATCCTCCAGACGCTGTTCCAGAACTGCGTCAAGCACGGCGTCGAGTTCTTCAACGAGTTCTACGTCCTCGACCTGCTGATCAACGAGGGCAAGACGTCCGGCGTCGTCGCCTACGAGCTGGCCACCGGCGAGATCCACGTCTTCCAGGCCAAGTCGGTCGTGTTCGCCTCCGGCGGCACCGGCAAGTTCTTCAAGGTCTCCTCCAACGCCCACACCCTCACCGGTGACGGCCAGGCCCTGGTCTACCGCCGCGGCCTGCCGCTGGAGGACATGGAGTTCTTCCAGTTCCACCCGACGGGCATCTGGCGCATGGGCATCCTGCTCACCGAAGGCGCCCGCGGCGAGGGCGGCATCCTGCGCAACAAGGACGGCGAGCGCTTCATGGAGCGCTACGCCCCCGTCATGAAGGACCTCGCGTCCCGTGACGTCTGCTCCCGCGCGATCTACACCGAGATCCGCGAAGGCCGCGGCTGCGGTCCGGACGGCGACCACGTCTACCTGGACCTCACCCACCTGCCGCCGGAGCAGCTGGACGCCAAGCTCCCGGACATCACGGAGTTCGCGCGCACCTACCTCGGCATCGAGCCCTACACGGACCCGATCCCGATCCAGCCCACCGCGCACTACGCCATGGGCGGCATCCCGACCAACGTCGAGGGTGAGGTCCTGCGCAACAACACCGACGTCGTCCCGGGCCTGTACGCGGCCGGCGAGGTCGCCTGCGTCTCCGTGCACGGCGCCAACCGCCTGGGCACCAACTCGCTGCTGGACATCAACGTGTTCGGCAAGCGCGCGGGCATCGCCGCCGCCGACTACGCGCAGACGGTGGACTTCACCGAGCTGCCCGAGAACCCGGCCGAGAAGGTGCAGGCGCTGGTCGACGGCCTGCGCGAGTCCACCGGCACCGAGTCGGTGGCGCAGATCCGCAAGGAGCTGCAGGAGACCATGGACACCAACGCCATGGTCTACCGCACCGGCGCCACCCTGAAGCAGGCGGTCGAGGACATCGCCGCGCTGCGCGAGCGGTACAAGAACGTCGCCATCCAGGACAAGGGCTTCCGTTACAACACGGACCTGCTGGAGGCCGTCGAGCTGGGCAACCTGCTCGACCTGGCCGAGGTGCTGGCGGTCTCCGCGCTGGCTCGCGAGGAGTCGCGCGGCGGCCACTACCGCGAGGACTTCCCGACCCGTGACGACGTGAAGTTCATGCAGCACACCATGGCGTACCAGGAGGTTGCCGAGGACGGCACCACCTCCATCCGCCTCGACTACAAGCCGGTCGTCACGACCCGCTACCAGCCGATGGAGCGTAAGTACTGATGAGCACTCCGACTGTGGAGAAGCACTCGGCCGCTCTGGACGCGGTCGAGGCGGGCGGTGTCGAGCTGATCACCGTCACCTTCCGGATCCGCCGGTTCAACCCGGAGGAGCACCCGGACCCGGTGTGGGTCGACTACCAGCTGACCCTGGACCCGAAGGAGCGCGTCCTGGACGCGCTCAACAAGATCAAGTGGGAGCAGGACGGCACCCTCACCTACCGCCGTTCCTGCGCGCACGGCATCTGCGGCTCCGACGCGATGCGGATCAACGGGCGCAACCGGCTGGCGTGCAAGACCCTGATCAAGGACGTCAACCCGGACAAGCCGATCACGATCGAGGCCATCAAGGGCCTCACGGTCCTCAAGGACCTGGTCGTGGACATGGACCCGTTCTTCCAGGCGTACAAGGACGTCATGCCGTTCCTCATCACCAAGGGGAACGACCCGACCCGCGAGCGCCTGCAGTCCGCCGAGGACCGCGAGCGCTTCGACGACACCACCAAGTGCATCCTGTGCGCCGCGTGCACGTCGTCCTGCCCGGTCTTCTGGAACGACGGCCAGTACTTCGGCCCGGCCGCGATCGTCAACGCGCACCGCTTCATCTTCGACTCGCGCGACGAGGGTGCGGAGCAGCGGCTGGAGATCCTGAACGACCGTGAGGGTGTCTGGCGCTGCCGGACCACCTTCAACTGCTCGGAGGCCTGCCCGCGTGGCATCGAGGTCACCAAGGCGATCCAGGAAGTGAAGCGGGCGCTGGTCACCCGCCGCTTCTGACCCACCGCCGAAGCGAGGGCCCGTCCGATCCTGTGATCGGACGGGCCCTCGGTCGTTCTCCGGCGGCTTCCGGTCAGCCGGCGGCCGGCTCCCGGCGGGCGGCGCGCAGGCCGCGGACGCCGACGGCACCGACGGCGATGCCGAGGAGGAAGGAGGTCACGGCGAGCAGGAGGTGGATCCAGAAGAACGCGGTGGGCTGGGAGTGGTCGCCGTCGGTAAAGGCCTGGCCGCCGGAGTCCTTCCAGAGGTTCTTGACGAAGGTGGTCCAGATGATCATGGACCAGACGCCGAAGGCGGTCAGGAACCAGGAGGTGCGGCGGCTGAGCTTCATGAGGGTCCTCAACGGGCGGTGGCGTGAAGATGCTGTGCCCTCCCAGTATGCGCAGGCGTCCGTTCGGCGTACGTCTGCCCCCTCCTGCGGAGGACGGGCCCGGAGGGGCGGACGGCGGGGGCTCCGACTGGGTACGGTCTGCGAGTGCCCAAACGTCCTAAGCTCGCACACCTGATCGCCGCGTACGTCGCGGCCCTCCCGGTTCTCCTCGCCGCCCCGGCGGCCCTCGCGGCCCCGCACGAGCCGCCACCCCCGGCGGCCGCGATCGGCGGCGAGCGGCTGGGACTCTCCGGGGTCCAGGTGGCCCCGCTGGCCGGCGCCCCGGCACTGCCGGGGGGCCTCACCGGACAGTCCTGGATAGTCGCCGACGCGGCGTCAGGAAACGTGCTCGCGGCCAGCAACCCGCATCTGCGGCTCGCACCGGCCAGCACCCTGAAGATCCTCTTCGCGGACACCGTGCTGCCCAAGTTCGACCGCAACGCGGTGCACAAGGTCGCGGACGCGGAGATCCAGGGGATCGGCGCCGGCAGCAGCCTGGTCGGCATCAAGGAGGACCTGGAGTACAAGGTCGAGGACCTCTGGCGCGGCGTGTTCCTCAGCTCGGGCAACGACGCGGTGCACGTCCTGTCGCACATGAACGGCGGTGTCCAGCAGACCGTCGCCGAGATGCAGGCCCGCGCGGACGCGCTCCAGGCGAAGGACACCAAGGTGATCTCGCCGGACGGCTACGACATGGACGGCCAGCTCTCCTCGGCGTACGACCTGACGCTGTTCGCCCGGGCCGGGCTGCGCAACCCCGACTTCCGGATGTACTGCGCCACCCGGGACGCGCTGTTCCCCGGCGCGGTGGACAAGAACACCGGCCAGCGCGGCAGTTTCGGGATCGCCAACACCGACCGGCTGCTGGGCAAGTACCCGGGCCTGATCGGCGTGAAGAACGGTTTCACCACCGAGGCCGGTTCGACCTTCGTCGGGGCGGCCGAACGGGACGGGCGCACCCTGCTGGTGACGGTGATGCACCCGTCGACGTATCAGAAGGTGTACGACGAGACGGCGGCACTGCTGGACTGGGGGTTCGCGGCGGCCGACAAGGTCACGCCGGTCGGACACCTGGTGGACGAAGCCCCGGCCGGGGGCGCCGAGCCGACGCCGACCGGGCAGGCGGGCGGCACCGCCGGGGTGCCCGCGCCGCCACCGCACCCCTCGCCCACCCCCACGGCGCAGACCGCCGCAGCCCCTGCCGCGGCCGGGGACGGCGGCGACGACGACGGGCTCGGCCCGGCCGGCTGGCTGGCGGTCGCGCTCGCCCTGACGGTGGGCGGCGTCGGCGCGCTGGTCCTGCTGCGGCGGCGCGGCCGCCCGTCGTCCGGCTGACGGAGTCGTGCGGGGCCCGGTCTCACTCCTGGGACCGGGCCTCCCCCGTACCCTCCGCCTCCGCCTTGCCCGCATCCGCCTTGCCCTCCGCCTTGCCCGCCTCCGCCTCCGCCTCGTCGGCCGCCGCCACCATCTCCCGGGCGCGCTCGCGGGCCCGGTCACGGGCGGCGGCCGGGTCGGCCGTGGCCGTCCAGGCGACGCAGTACATCAGCAGCCGGCAGACGAAGTTGATCCAGAGCAGCAACGCCACCGGCACGCCGAACGCGCCGTAGAGGCTCTTGCCGGCGACCGAGCCGAGGTAGGAGGCGAGCAGGACCTTCAGCAGCTCGAAGCCGATCCCGCCGATCAGCGCGCCCCGCAGCACGTCCCCCCGGTGCTGGCCGCGAATCCCGGGGAAGGGCGCCAGCAGGTAGGCGAAGAGCACCGTGTCGGAGGCCACCGCGATCAGCAGGCCGACGCCGGTCAGCAGATAGCCGCCGGGCCCGCCGGTGCCCAGGCCGATCCACTCGGCGATCCGGCCGGCCAGGGTCGTCCCGGCGGCGGAGGCGGCCAGCGAGAAGAGCGAGACCAGGCCCAGCCCGCAGAGCACCACGCAGTCCCGGGCCTTGCGCAGCACCGGGTTGCCGTCGTCCTCGGGCAGCTGCCAGACGTCGCGGACCGAGGTGCGCATGGTGTCCACCCAGCCGAGGCCGGAGATCAGCAGCAGCACACCGCTGACCAGCCCGACGGCGCCCGCGTTGGCCACCAGTGAGGGCAGGTTGAGCGCGTCGGAGATGCCCGGCAGCTGGTCGGAGATCCGCTTCTGCAGCTCGGCGACCCGGGTGTCGCTGAGGGTCGCGACCGCGATCGCCAGCGCCACGGTGAGCAGCGGGAAGAGCGCGAGGAACCCGAAGAAGGTGATCGCGCCGGCCAGCCGGTTGCCGCGGGCGGCGGTGAAGTGCTCGTACGCGCGGTACGGGCGGCTGCGCAGCACCCGCGCCACGAGCGGGCCGATCACCGGGAGGCGGGTCAGGAAGTCCACCCGACCGGTTATACCGGCCGTTCGCCCGAACGGCCGTCAGACTCCCCGCGCCCCGGAGGTTCGGCGCCTCAGCGCCTGACGAGCCTGCGGGCGCGGGCCAGGGCGCGGACGGCCTGGTAGGCGCCGTAGCGGCCGTGGCTGAGCAGCTCGGTGCGGACCCCGTCCACTCCGGCGGGCGGGCGGTAGCCGGCCGGGCGCAGCCGGGCGCAGTGCGCGGCTGCGCGGCGGAAGTACTCGCGGCGGTCGCCGGGCGGGACGCGGCCGGCCCTGGAGACGACGGTGTTGAGGTGGTGCAGCATCCGGCCGTAGACCACCGGCCGCCAGTGGCCGAGGTCGGGGCGGCGGTCCAGGAAGGCGAAGACCAGGTCGTACTGGGCGAAGACGTCGAAGTGCTTGCGGCTGGCGGTGGCGAGGATGTTGCCGCCCTCCTGGCGCTGGCGGTAGTGGACGCCGACCTGGTCGAGCAGGGTGATGCTCGCGGCGGCGAGCAGCGCCGGGTAGGTCCAGGGGGTGTCCTCGTAGTAGCCCGCGGGGAAGGTGAGGCGCTGCTCGGTGATGAAGCCCCGGCGGTAGGCCTTGTTCCAGACCACCTGGAGCAGGTCGAGCAGGTCGGGGCGGCGGTCGAGGTCGAAGACGTCCGGGGAGTCGGCGCCGAAGACGTGGGCAGAGGCGGCCCGGGTGATCCGGCCGTCCGCGTAGGTGCGGGCGTAGTCGTAGACCAGGATGTCCGGGTCGCCGCCGGCCGTGAGCCGGTCGTCGACGGCCTTGAGCAGGCCGGGGGTCAGCGTGTCGTCGCTGTCGAGGAAGATCACGTACTCGCCGGTGGCGACCTCCAGGCCGGCGTTGCGGGCCCGGCCGAGGCCGACGTTCTCCGGCAGGTGCAGCACCCGCACCCGGGGGTCGCCGGCGGCGGCCTCGTCCAGCAGGGCGCCGCAGCCGTCCGGGGAGCGGTCGTCCACCGCGATCAGTTCGAAGTCCGGGCCGCCCTGGCCGAGCACCGAGTCGAGGCACTCGGGGAGGTACTCCTGGACCTGGTAAACGGGGACGATGACGCTGAAGCGGGGCATGGGCACAGAGTAGTGGCCGCCCGCCCGGCCGGTCCGGCGAGGGCCCGCCGGGGCCCCGCGTCCGCCGCCCGGGCGGCTCCGGAGGGCCTCCGGAGCCGGACGGTAGGATCGGTGGGCACGTACGCACCGGTTCAAAGTGCGGTCAGACCCCGAACGGGCTGCCACGCTCCTTCCCAAGAAAGGCCTGCGTAGCCGATGGCTCCCCGCCTCTCCATCGTCGTTCCGATCTACAACGTCGAGCGCTACCTCGTGGAATGCCTCGACTCGATCGCCGCCCAGACGTTCACGGACTTCGAGTGCGTCATGGTCGACGACGGTTCGAAGGACGGCAGCGCGGCACTCGCCGAGGCGTATGCCGCCCAGGACTCCCGGTTCCGGCTGGTCCGCCAGGTGAACAAGGGCCTCGGCGCGGCCCGCAACACCGGCATCCGGCACATCGACCCGGAGGGCGAGTTCCTCTGCTTCGTCGACAGCGACGACTCGATGCCGCCGAGCGCGTACGAGCTGATGATCAACACGCTGGACGAGACGGGCTCGGACTTCGTCACCGGCAACGTGCTGCGGTTCCGCGCGGTGGGCTACTACCAGTCCGGCGGGCACGTGAAGCCGTTCAAGGAGACCAGGCTCAAGACCCACATCACCGAGATCCCCGCGCTGGTCACCGACCGCACGGCGTGGAACAAGGTGTACCGCCGGTCCTTCTTCGACGCGGCCGGCCTGCTCTACCCCGAGGGCATCCTGTACGAGGACGCCCCGGTCAGCGTGCCGCACCACTACCTCGCCAGGAGCGTGGACGTGCTCGCCGAGCCGATCTACCACTGGCGCGAGCGCGAGGTCGGCGAGATGTCGATCACGCAGATGCGCACCAACCCCAAGGGCCTGATCGACCGCGTCGCCTCGGTGGAGCTGGTCCGCGGCTGGCTGAAGAAGCAGACCGACCCGCGCTTCGCGCAGTACCTGCACTCCTACGACGAGAACACCCTCGTCGAGGAGATCCCGATGTTCTTCTGGTCCGTCGTGGACGGCGACAAGGAGTACCGGGACGCCTACCTCAAGCACGTCAGCCGGCTGCTCCGGGCGATCGGCCCCGAGCAGGTCCGCAAGCTGCGCGCGCCGCTGCGGCTGAAGTACCACCTGACCCTGGCGGGCCGGATCGACGAGTTCGTCGAGCAGATCAAGTACGAGGGCGAGAGCAACGGCGGTGTCGCGGCCCGCGGCCTGCTGCGCCCGTACGCCGACTACCCGTTCCTGCGCGGCGGGCGCAAGAGCGTGCCGGCCGGCGTGCTCAAGCTGGACAACTCGCTGGTGATGCGCAGCCGGCTCTACGAGTCGGCCTGGGCCGGCGGCAGGCTGGAGCTGACCGGGCACGCGTACCCGGAGCAGCTGGGCGCCGCCAACAAGCTCGACATGGTCCGCACGCTGGTGCTGCGCGAGACCAAGGGCCGCCGGGTGATCGCCGTGCCGATGAAGACCCAGTACAGCCCCGAGGCCACCGCCAGCTCCAAGCACGACCTGTACAACTGCGACTGGGCCGGCTTCACCGTCTCCCTCGACCCCAAGAAGCTCAAGCACCGGGGCCAGTGGAAGGACGGCAACTGGCGCGTCCTGGTGGCCGGCGCCGGCAAGGGCGGCGTCTACAAGGGCCGGGTCTCGGCCGGGTGGAGCGACACCTCCGCGTACATCCCCGCGCAGTGGGTCGAGCCGGACGTGCGGATCGTGCCGTGGGTCCGGGACGGCCACGTCTACCTCCGGGTGGAGACCGTCCGGGCGCGGGTGACCGGCCTGGCCACGCACGACGGGCGGCTGGAGGTGTCCGGCGCGGCCCGCACCGGCCCGGACCTCGCCGGGGCCCGGCTGAAGCTCACCCACGTCGAGTCCGACCGCGAGCTGCTCCACCCGCTGGAGCTCGCCTCCCCGGTCGGCACGCTGCAGCCGTTCTCGGCGTCCGTCTCGCTGGCCGAACTGACCGCCGTCCGCGAGGCCTGGGCCGAGCTCGACCCGATCGCCCCCGAGCGTGCCCGCGACCGCTGGGACACCACCCTGCTGCTCGCCGACGGCAGCACCATGCCGTTGGCCTGGGACGACCGCAACGCCCCGGCGCAGCTGCACCTGGCGCTCAACCCGCAGGCCCCGGCCGCCGAGCGCCGCGCGCTCTACTCCAAGCCCTCCCCCGGCGGCTACCTGCAGTTCTCCGACCAGCTGCTGCAGCCGGTGGTGGACGAGGTCGCCGCCCGCGGCGCCGACGGCTTCCTGCTCAGCGGTGCCTTCCCGCTGCCCGGCAACCACCGCTGGGAGCTCGTCGTGCGCCACAACTGGCGCGAGGAGGAGCACGTCTACCCGGTGGAGATCGCCGACGGCCGGTTCCGGGCCGCGCTGCCGCCGGTGCCGACGGCCTCCTTCGCCGGTCGGGTGCCGCTCGCCCAGGGCACCTGGGACGTCTTCTTCCGCCCGGTCGGGGAGCCGGCCGAGACGATCGCCACCCGGTACGCGCTGATCTCGCCGGAGTGCTTCGGCGCCCTGCCGCTGGAGGTGGAGTCGCGCGGCAAGCGGATCGTGCTGGAGCGCCGCCACTACGACGGCCTCTCGCTGGAGTCGCACTCGGCGCTGCTGCCCGAGGAGCGCAGCGGTTACCGGCAGCGGCAGCTGCGCACCGTCGACTACCCGGCGGCCCGCCGGCTGCCGGTGCGCGACACCGTGCTCTACAACGTCGCGCTCGGCGGCCTCTACGCGGACTCGCCGCGGGCGATCCACGAGGAGCTGGTCCGCCGCGGCCTGCCGCTGGAGCACCTGTGGGGCAGCGACGACCTGCAGGCCGAGCTGCCGCAGACGGCGGGCGCGATCCGGCTCTGGAGCCCCGAGTGGTTCGAGGCGCTGGCGACCGCCAAGTACATCGTCACCAGTGCGCACCTGCCCGACTTCTTCGTCCGCCGTCCCGGCCAGGTGGTCGTGCAGACCTGGCACGGCACCCCGCTGAAGCAGATCGGGTACGACTTCGAGAAGGTCTGGTTCACCGACGCCAACTACCTGAAGGGCGTCGCCAAGGAGGTCCCGAACTGGTCGATGCTGGTCGCCGGGAACACCTGGGCCGCGCCGGTGCTGCGTCGCGCGTTCGATTTCAAGGGCGAGATCCTGGAGAGCGGTTCGCCCCGCAACGACCTGCTGTTCGCGCCCGACCGGGAGAAGACCGCCGAGCAGGTCCGCGAGCGGCTCGGCCTGCCCGAGGGCAAGAAGGTCGTGCTCTACGCGCCGACCTTCCGTGAGGACCGGCGCCGCCCGAACGGCGGCTACCAGATCGACCTGCGGATAGACCTGGACGCGGCGAAGGCCGCGCTCGGCGACGACCAGGTGCTGCTGGTCCGCCGGCACAGCGTGATGTGCGGCCAGATCCCCGGAGCCGGCAACGGCTACATCTGGGACGTCGGCAGCTACCCCGACATGGCCGAGCTGCTGCTGATCGCCGACGTGCTCGTCACCGACTACTCGGCCACGCTGTTCGACTTCGCCGCGACCGGCAAGCCGGTGCTGTTCTTCACGCACGACCTGGAGCACTACCGCGACAACCTGCGCGGCTTCAGCCTCGACTTCGAGTCGGAGGCGCCCGGCCCGCTGCTGGGCACCTCGGAGGAGCTGCTCTCCGCGCTCGCCCGGGTCGACGAGGTGACCGCGGAGTACGCCGACAAGTACACGGCCTTCCGCGAGGCGTACTGCGACCTCGACGACGGCCAGGCCGCGGCCCGCGTGGTGGACGGGATGCTCCGCCAGCAGTAGTCCGCCGAAAACCGGCAGCGCCCCGGAGGCGCCCGACGCATCACGCGTCGGGCGCCTCCGGGCTTTTCTGGGAGTTATCTGGAAGGAACCTGTCCTTTACTGCCGCATTGCATTCGAACTCACGTTTCGCGAGCGAATCTCTCAGCAATTCCGCCGGACAGTTCAGTTGACCCCGCATGTCATTTCGGTATGGGATATCGAATCGGCCCCGTCCGACCAGCCGCTCGGCACGAAGGCCCCCGGGCCACCGCCACGGCCCGGGATCCCCTCCCGAAGGGCCACCACATGCCTGTCCTCACCCGGCTCGTCCTGCCGCACGCCGCCCCCCGTGCGGGCGAGGGCCCGCCGCCCGGTGACGAGGACGCCGCCTTCGGCCTGCTGCGCGCCCGCTGGACCGCCCGCGGTCTCGAACTCACCGGCTTCGCCCGCCCCCACGACCTGGACACCGCCCGGCCCGGCTCCGCCTGGACGTGGCTCACCCTGCACCGCGACGAGGACGAGCCGCCCGTCCACCTGCGGTCCAGACCCCGCCGGCTGCCCGAGGTCACCGACGACAGCGCCCAGCCCGACCACAACCACGACTGGTCCGGCTTCACCGCCCTGATCGAGCCGCGCCGGCTGCGCCGCGGCGAGGAGTGGCTCCTCGGCGACTGGCGGATCGGGGCCACCCTCTTCACCCGCCCCCGCCCGACCCGGCTGCGCCGCCAGTACGGCGCGCTCGCCCCGCACTGGTGCGGCTCCGGCGAGTACCCGCCCGCCCACTGGGTCGACCACGACGTCCGGCTCCAGCCGCACTTCGCCGACGGCCGGCTGCGGCTGCTGCTCGAACGCCCCGGTGTCCGGCTCACCCACGCCGCCCCGGCCCAGGACGGCCTCGACCTGCGCGGCACCGCCGACCACTGCCCGGCCGGCACCGTCCTGCGGCTGCGCCACCGGGAGAGCGACGCCGTCCTGCTGTGCCCGGTGGCCCGCACCGGCAACACCTTCGCCGTCCACCTGCCGAACCGGCCGTTCACCGCCGACGGGTGCGGCACCGGCGACCTGGAGCACTGGGACGCCGACCTGCTGCGCCCGGACGGCTCCGCCGAGCAGCTCACCCTGGACGAGCGCGGCGGCCCGGTGGCCGGCCAGCACCCGCTGCCCGGGCCGCACGACCGGGCGCTCCAGCTCAAGCACCTGGCCGACGGCCGGCTCCAGTTCTGCGTCCGGCGCGCCGCCGGCCACGTCGAGCGGATCGCGGTCCGGGCGGAGGGCTTCGAACTCACCGGCCGCTGCCCCGGCGCCGGGCCGCTCGAACTCGTCCTGCGCCACAGCGGCACCGGCGGCGAGGTCCGCCACCCGGTCGAACGCGGCGACGACGACCGCTTCCGGATCCGGCTGCCCGCCACCCGCACCGGCACGGACGGCATCGCCCTGCCGCTGCGCAAGGGCATCTGGGAGGCCACGCTGCGCCCCGCCGGCCGCAGCGGCCCGCAGCGCCAGCTGATCGCCGCCCCCGCCGTCCTCCCGGCCCTGCCGGCCGTCACCCGGGCCGGCGGCAAGCGGATCCTGCTCCAGCGCCGCTGGCACGACACCCTGCTGGTCGACTCCACGCCGGTGCTCACCGCCACCGAGCGCAGCGCCTGGGCCCAGGAGCGCCAGCGCACCGTCGGCTACCCCGCCGCCCGCCGCGAACCGCTGCGCGAGGCCGTGCTGTACGACGTCTTCGGCGGCCGTGGCTACTCCGACTCGCCGCGCGCCGTCCATGCCGAACTCGCCCGCCGGGGCGCCCCGTTGGAGCACCTCTGGGTGGTCGACGACGCCCAGGCCGCACTGCCCGCCGGCGTCCGCGCGGTACGGATCTGGAGCCCCGAGTGGTACCGGGCGCTGGCCACCAGCCGCTACCTGGTCGGCAACACGCACTTCCCGGACTTCCTGGAGCGCCGCCCCGGCCAGGTGGTCGTGCAGACCTGGCACGGATCGCTGCTCAAGCGGATCGCCCACGACGTCGACAACCCCTGGCTGGCCGACCACGGCTACCTGGAGGCGCTCGACCGGGAGACCCCGCAGTGGAGCCTGCTGCTCTCCCCCAGCGCCTTCGCCACCCCGATCCTGCGCCGGGCGTTCCGCTACGACGGCGAGATCCTGGAGGCCGGCTACCCGCGCGGCGACGTCCTGGCCCGGCCGGACGCCGGGCACGCCACGGCCGTCCGCCGCCGGCTCGGCATCCCGGAGGGCAAGCGGGTCGTGCTGTACGCCCCGACCTGGCGCGAGGACCAGCAGCGCGGCAACGGCGACGGCTTCCGGCTGGACCTGCGGATCGACCTCGGCCACGCCCGGAGCACCCTCGGCCGCGACCACGTGCTGCTCGTCCGCCCGCACGTGCACGTCCGCGAGCCGCTGAGCGGCGCCGGCGACGGCTTCCTGTACGACTGCGGTGACTACCCCGACGTGCAGGAGCTGCTGCTGGTCGCGGACGTGCTGGTCACCGACTACTCGTCGATCATGTTCGACTTCGCGATCACCGGCCGCCCGGTGCTCTTCTTCACCTACGACCTGGAGCACTACCGCGACACCCTGCGCGGCTTCTACTTCGACTTCGAGTCGCAGGCCCCCGGGCCGCTCGTCCCCGGCTCGCCCGAACTGCTCGCCGCGCTGCGCGGCCTCGCCGACGGCGGCGCCGAGCTGCCCGCCGGGTACGAGGAGCGCTACCGCCGGTTCCGGGCCACGCACTGCGGGCTGGACGACGGCGGCGCCGCCCGCCGGGTGGTCGACCGGATGCTCGGCGCCGGCGGCGGGGGCTGAAGCCGCGTCAGGAGAAGGCGTAGGCCCGCCAGGGCCGCCAGACCTCGTCGGCGTCGAACCGGGAGAGGCTGAAGCCCGGCACCGTGAACGCCGCCCGGAAGCCCCGGGCCTGCTCGTACGCCTGGTCCAGCACGTCCTCCGGCAGGCCGTGCGCCACCGTGACGTGCGGGTGGTAGGGGAAGGCCAGCTCCCGGGCCAGCGGGCCGGAGCGGACGTCCGCCTCCAGCAGCCGGCACTCCTGCGCGCCCTCCTCGACCCGGACGAAGACCACCGGGGAGACGGGGCGGAAGGTGCCGCTGCCCTGCAGCAGCATCCGGAACGGCCGGTGCGCGCCGGCCACCGACGCCAGGTGCTCCTCGATCTTCGGCAGCTCCGCGGCCGCCACCTCGGTCGGCGGCAGCAGGGTGACGTGCGTGGGTATCGACCGGGCCAGCGGATCGCCGTGCCCGGCCCGCGCGTCCTGGATCGCCGAGCCGTACGGATCCGGGACGCTCACGGACACGCCGATGGTGACGACCTCCGGGAGGTCGCCACCATCGGGCAGGCTCGTCAGCTGCGTCACCGCTTGGCGGCCGGAAGGAAGCCGATCCGGTCGTACACCGTCTCCAGCGTCTGCGACGCCACCTCCCGGGCCTTCTCGGCGCCGATCGCCAGCAGCCGGTCCAGCTCGGCCGGGTCGTCGAGGAAGGTTCGGGTGCGCTCCTGGAAGGGGGTGACCCACTCGGTGAACAGCTCGGCCAGCTCGGTCTTCAGGGCGCCGTACATCTTGCCCTCGAAGTGCTCGACCAGCTGGTCGATCGACTGGCCGCTGAGCGCGGAGTGGATGCGCAGCAGGTTGGAGACGCCGGGCTTCTCCGCCTCGTCGTAGGAGACGACGGTGCCGGTGTCGGTGACGGCGCTCTTGAACTTCTTGGCGCTCTTCTTCGGGTCGTCGAGCAGGTTGACCAGGCCCTTGTCCGAGGCGGCGGACTTGCTCATCTTGGCGCCCGGGTCCTGGAGGTCCTGGATCTTCGCCGTCTCCTTGAGGATGTACGGCTTCGGCACCGTGAAGGTCGGGCTGTAGCGGGTGTTGAAGCGCTCGGCGAGGTCCCGGGTGAGCTCCAGGTGCTGGCGCTGGTCCTCGCCGACCGGGACGGCGTCCGCCTGGTAGAGCAGGACGTCCGCGACCATGAGGACCGGGTAGGTGAACAGGCCGACCGTGGTGCTGTCGGCACCGTGCCGGCTGGACTTGTCCTTGAACTGGGTCATCCGGGAGGCCTCGCCGAAGCCGGTGAGGCAGTTCATCACCCAGCCGAGCTGCGCGTGCTCGGGCACGTGCGACTGGACGAAGAGCGTGCAGTGGTCCGGGTCCAGGCCGCCGCCCAGCAGCTGGGCGGCGGAGATCCGGGTGTTCTCGCGCAGCTCCTTCGGGTCCTGCGCCACGGTGATCGCGTGCAGGTCGACGACCATGTAGAAGGCGTCGTTCTCCTTCTGCAGGTCGACCCACTGGCGGACCGCGCCGAGGTAGTTGCCGAGGTGGAACGAGCCGGAGGTGGGCTGGATGCCGGAGAGAACCCGGGGACGGTCCTTGACCGGACCAGTGACCGCTGCGTTGACCATGGGGGCCATTGTTCCAGTTACAGCGACCGGTCAGGAAACGTCTTCGCCTGGAGGTTCTGCCAGTGTGACCGCACTCACCCTGACCCGGGCGATCCGCCGGCCCTCCAGCTTGGCCACCGTCAGCCGGACCTCCTCGGCACCGACCGGGATCCTGACCTGGTCGCCGTCGGCCGGCAGCCGGCCCAGCGCGGCGACCAGGCAGCCGGCCACCGTCTCGTACGGCCCCTCGGGCAGGGTGACGCCGGTCTCCTCGGTGAAGTCGCCGAGGTTCAGCAGGCCGTCCAGCTCCATGCCGCCGCCGGCCAGCTGCCGGGTGGTGCTGGGCTCCTGGGAGTCGTACTCGTCGCGGATCTCGCCGATCACCTCCTCGACCAGGTCCTCCAGGGTGACGATGCCGGCGGTGCCGCCGTACTCGTCGACCACGATCGCCAGGTGGTGGCCCTCCCGGCGCATCTCGCCCATCGCCTCCAGCACCCGCTTGGTGCCCGGCAGCAGCTTGACCGGCCGGGCCAGGTCGCGGACCTTCACGGCCTGCTCGGCGCGGGCCCCGTACAGGTCGCGGACGTGGACGAAGCCGGTCACCGCGTCGTAGCTGCCCTCGACCACCGGGTAGCGCGAGTGCGGCGAGGAGCTCGCCTGTTCGCGCACCTCGGCGAGCGGGCGCTCGGCGTCCAGGAAGGTCACCTCGGTGCGCGGGACCATCACCTCGCGCAGCTGGCGCTCCCCGGCGGAGAACACGTCGGCGATCAACGCCCGTTCGTCGCTGCCGAGTTCGGTGTTGGCGGCGACCAGCCCGCGCAGCTCCTCGGAGCTCATCGAACCGCGCCCGGCGGCCGGGTCCCCGCCGAACAGGCGGACCATCAGGTTGGTGGAGTGGCCGAGCAGCCAGATCACCGGGCGCAGCACCACCGACATCACGTCCACCACCGGGGCGGCGAGCAGCGCGATGGAGTCGGCGCGCTGCAGGCCGATCCGCTTGGGGGTGAGCTCGCCGAGCACCAGCGAGACGTAGCTGATCACCAGGGTCAGCCCGACCAGCGAGACCGCGTCGGCGACGCCCTCGGAGAGCCCGGCCCGGACGAACACGGGGGCCAGCTTTCCCGCCAGGGTGTCCGCGCCGAAGGCCGCGGACAGGAAGCCCATGCAGGTCACCCCGACCTGGACGGCGGCCAGGAAGCGGTTCGGGTCGGCCGCCAGGTGCGCCGCGCGGGCGGCCCGCCGGGTGCCGCGTGCCTCCAGCGACCGGATCTGGCCCTCGCGCAGCGAGATCAGCGAGATCTCCGCGACGTTGAACAGGCCGCCCAGCATGATGAAGACGAGGACGAGCGCCGCGTCCTCGATGGTTTCGCTCACGGGGGGTCATCCTACGCACGCGGCCCGCCGCCTCCCGGGGAGGCGACGGGCCGGTGCGTCAGCGTGGCTTCGCTCAGATCAGGCCGAGGGCCTGGACCGCGTCGCGCTCCTCGACCAGCTCGTTGACCGAGGCGTCGATGCGGCCGCGGGAGAAGTCGGAGATCTCCAGGCCCTGGACGATCTCGAACTTGCCGTCCTTGGTGGTGACCGGGAAGGAGGAGATCAGGCCGGCCGGAACGCCGTAGGAGCCGTCGGAGACGACACCCATGGAGGTCCAGTCGCCCTCGGCGGTGCCGTTGACCCAGGTGTGGACGTGGTCGATGGCGGCGTTGGCGGCGGAGGCGGCCGAGGAGGCGCCACGGGCCTCGATGATCGCCGCACCGCGCTTGGCGACGGTCGGGATGAAGTCGCCCTCCAGCCAGGCCTGGTCGGCGCCGACGGCCTCGAAGGCCGGCTTGCCGGCGATCTCGGCCTGGAAGATGTCCGGGTACTGGGTGGCCGAGTGGTTGCCCCAGATGGTGACGCGCTTGATGTCGGACACGGCGGCGCCGGTCCTCAGGGCCAGCTGGCCGACGGCGCGGTTGTGGTCGAGGCGGGTCATCGCGGTGAAGCGCTCGGCCGGGACGTCCGGGGCGTTGCGCTGGGCGATCAGGGCGTTGGTGTTGGCCGGGTTGCCGACGACCAGGACCTTGATGTCGTCCGCGGCGTGGTCGTTGATGGCCTTGCCCTGCGGGCCGAAGATGCCGCCGTTGGCCTGCAGCAGGTCGCCGCGCTCCATGCCCGCGGTGCGCGGACGGGCGCCGACCAGCAGCGCGACGTTGGCGCCGTCGAAGGCCTCGTTGGCGTTGTCGGTGATCGTGATGTCGCGCAGCAGCGGGAACGCGCAGTCGACGAGCTCCATCGCGGTGCCCTCGGCGGCCTTGACGCCCTGCGGGATCTCCAGGAGGCGCAGGTTCACCGGCACGTCGGCGCCGAGCAGGTGGCCCGAGGCGATGCGGAAGAGCAGCGCGTAGCCGATCTGGCCGGCCGCTCCGGTGATGGTGACGTTGACGGGGGTGCGGGTCATTTCTACCTTCTCCAGCAAATCGCCAGGTGCCCCAGGCACACCGGCGCACTGGAGCCGAGGACGGTCTCTCGACATCGAGAGACCCGCGTCAGGTTATCGCAAAGCGAAGCGTACGCCGCGTGTGCGGTCGTGGCTGATAGGTCACAGCGGACGGCCCCCGCCGGGAGTCTCCGGGCGGGGGCCGTCAGGGTCCGGTCGGCCGCGGTCCGGCCGTCAGCGGCGCGGACGTCCGATCAGCTGGCCGATGTTGTCGAGCAGCGGCATCTCCAGCCACGGGTTGGGCTGGGCCACCAGCGTCAGCAGCACGATCGACAGGCCCAGGAAGGACAGGACGATCACGTCGGTGAACCGGCTGCGCACCGCCAGCATGCCGACCTCGGGCAGGACCAGCCGGAGCAGGGCACCGAGCAGCACGCCGCCGCCGAGGATCAGCAGCCCGTACTTGAAGCCGTCCTTGAAGTCGGCGAACCAGGTCACGGCGAGCCCGGCGCCGACCACCAGCAGGACCAGCGTTATCGGCCACTGGCGCACCGGCAGGGCGTGCTCACGCCCCAGCGCCGCGGCCGAGCCCTCGGGGGGCAGGGTGCCGGTGGTCTTGACCGGCCTGCGCCGAGACCTCGCCGGTCGATTGCTCATGGCTCGCCGTCCCTCCGGTGTCAGATGCCGGCGCGGCGCTCGGCCGCCTCGACGATGTTGTTCAGCAGCATGGCGCGGGTCATCGGACCGACGCCGCCGGGGTTCGGGGAGATCCAGCCGGCCACCTCGGCCACGCCCGGGTGCACGTCGCCGACGATCTTGCCCTCGCTGCGGCTGACGCCGACGTCCAGGACGGCCGCGCCGGCCTTGACGTCCTCCGGCTTGACCAGGTGCGGCACGCCCGCGGCGGCCACGACGATGTCGGCCTTGCGCAGGTGGTAGCCGAGGTCACGGGTGCCGGTGTGGCAGAGGGTGACGGTGGCGTTCTCGCTGCGCCGGGTGAGCAGCAGGCCGATCGAGCGGCCGACGGTGACGCCGCGGCCGATCACGACCACCTCGGCGCCGTCGATCTCGACGTCGTGGCGGCGCAGCAGCTCGACGATGCCGAGCGGGGTGCACGGCAGCGGGCCCTGGATGCCCAGCGCGAGGCGGCCGAGCGAGGTGGGGTGCAGGCCGTCGGCGTCCTTGTCCGGGTCCATCAGCTCCAGGACCGGGTTCTGGTCGAGACCCTTGGGCAGCGGGAGCTGGACGATGTAGCCGGTGCAGGCCGGGTCGGCGTTGAGCTCGCGGACGACGTTCTCGACGTCCTCCTGGGTGGCGGTGGCGGGCAGTTCGCGCTGGATCGAGGCGATGCCGACCTCGGCGCAGTCCTTGTGCTTGCCGTTGACGTACCAGCGGCTGCCCGGGTCGTCGCCGACCAGGACGGTGCCGAGGCCGGGCGTGACACCCTTGGCCTTGAGGGCCGCCACGCGGGCGGCGAGTTCGGACTTGATCGCGGCCGCGGTGGCCTTGCCATCGAGAATCTGGGCAGTCATGACCCCATTCTCCCGGATCGCGGCAACCTGCTGCGCCAGCCCCGGCGCCGCCGCCGCGCTCAGCGCCGTGCTCCCCGTCCTGCTCCCCGCCGCGACGGCCCCGCTCCGGTACGGAACGTGCGGGCCACGTTGCGGTTGCGCCACAGTCCGGTCCGGTGCGCGGGCGCGGCTGGACAGCACCGGGCCGTCCGGTTGACGATGAGCGGGCATTCCCTGCCGCCTCCGGCCCGGTGACGGGCCGACGGACACACACCGGCGGGGGCGTACCCGGGGGAAGAACAGAGTGAGCCGACCACACCACGCCGTGCCGCCCGACCACTACGGCCGCATGTTGCCAGGACCGCAGCCGTCGATGCTCCCGTTCACACCGTCGCCCCGACTCCCACCGTCCTCGCGGTCCTGAGCCGCGACGGCGGGCGCCCGAATCCGCGCGCCCCCGATGTCACCGCGCTCCGCTATCGTCCCGTCCGTCCGGCGTGCCCCACACCGCCGGTCCGGTCCGGGTGCCCCGCCGTCCCGTCCCTGTCCCCACATCCTGCCCGGAGGCATCGATGAGTTACCCGCCCGACCCGAACAACCCGTACGGCCAGCCGCAGCAGCCCGGTTACGGCTACCCGCAGCAGGCCCCGCCGGCCGCCGGCTACGGCTACCCCCAGCAGCCCCCGGCCCCGGGCTACGGCGTGCCGCAGCAGCAGGCGTACGGGTACGCGCCGATGCCGGGCACCATCCAGGCGAACAACGGCTACATCAACATCGCCCAGCTGGGCACGGTGAAGATCGCCACCATGGGTCAGCGGTTCGCCGCCCGGCTGATCGACGGCCTGTTCTTCGGCGCGCTGTACGCGCTCTTCACGCTGTTCGGCGTCGTCGGCGCGATGGGCGTGGCCAAGGACCAGCAGGACTGCAGCTCGAAGCTCGACTACGGCTCGTCCTACAGCGGCTCCAACTCCGCCTACTACGACTGCGTGCACCAGAACTCGCAGGCGGCGGCCGGCTGGTTCGTCACGCTGATGGTGCTGTTCGGCCTGTTCATGGCGGTCGGCCTGCTCTACGAGTGGCTGCTGGTGGCCTTCACGGGCGCGACGCTCGGCAAGTTCGCCATGGGCCTGCGGGTCGTGAAGGAGAACACCGGCCAGAACCCCGGCGTGGGCGGCGGCTTCATCCGCTTCATCATCCCGAGCGTCGGCGCGCTGCTGTGCGGCATCGGCCAGCTGCTGGTCTACCTGTCCCCGTTCTTCGACAACACCGGGAAGCTGCAGGGCTGGCACGACCGTGCCGCCGGCACCGTGGTGATCAAGAAGTAGCGCCCACCGGACGCAGCAGAGCGGCCCGGCTCCCCGCGAGGGGGAGCCGGGCCGCTCCGTCTGTCACACCGTCATCAGTGGAAGAAGTGACGGGTGCCGGTGAGGTACATGGTCACGCCGGCCTCGGCGGCGGCCGCGATCACCTCTTCGTCGCGGATCGAACCGCCGGGCTGGACGATGGCCCTGACGCCGGCGGCGATCAGGATCGCCGGCCCGTCCGCGAACGGGAAGAACGCGTCGGAGGCCGCGTACGAGCCCTTGGCCCGCTCGCCGGCCCGCTCGACCGCGAGCTTGCAGGAGTCGACCCGGTTGACCTGGCCCATGCCGACGCCGACCGAGGCGCCGTCCTTGGCCAGCAGGATCGCGTTGGACTTGACGGCCCGGCAGGCCCGCCAGGCGAAGGCCAGCTCGGCCAGCTCGGCCTCGCCGAGCGCCTCACCGGTGGCCAGCGTCCAGGTCGCCGGGTCGTCGCCCTCGGCGTGCACCCGGTCGGTCTCCTGGAGCAGCACGCCGCCGGAGATCGGGCGCACCTCCTGGCGGTTGGCCGGCGCCTCGGGGGCGAGCAGCACGCGCAGATTCTTCTTGCGGGCGAGCACCTCGACGGCGCCCTCCTCGTAACCCGGGGCCACCACGACCTCGGTGAAGATCGGCGCGATCTGCTCGGCCAGCTCGACGGTGACCGGGCGGTTGACCGCGATCACGCCGCCGTACGCGGAGACCGGGTCGCACTCGTGCGCCTTGCGGTGCGCCTCGGCGACGTCCGCACCGGTCCCGATGCCGCACGGGTTGGCGTGCTTGATGATCGCGACGGCCGGCTCGGCGTGGTCGTAGGCGGCGCGGCGGGCGGCATCGGTGTCGACGTAGTTGTTGTACGACATCTCCTTGCCGTGCAGCTGCTCGGCGCCGGCCAGGCCACCGGTGCCGTCCACGTACAGCGCGGCGCCCTGGTGCGGGTTCTCGCCGTAGCGCAGCACGTTCTGCCGCTCCCAGGTGGCGCCGAGGAACTCGGGGAAGCGCTCGTCGCTGGGCGCGTAGCCGGCCTCGAACCAGGAGGCGACCGCGACGTCGTACGCGGCGGTGTGCGCGAACGCGGCGCCGGCCAGGCGCTTGCGGGTGGCCAGGTCGAAGCCGCCCTCCTGAGCGGCCTTCAGCACGTCGCCGTAGCGGGCCGGGTCGACCACGACGGCGACCGACGGGTGGTTCTTGGCGGCGGCGCGGACCATGCTCGGGCCGCCGATGTCGATCTGCTCGACGCACTCGTCGGGGGTGGCGCCGGAGGCGACGGTGGCCTTGAACGGGTAGAGGTTCACGACGACCAGGTCGAAGGGCTCGACGCCCAGCTCGGCCAGCTGCGCGCGGTGCGACTCCAGGCGCAGGTCGGCGAGCACGCCGGCGTGCACACGGGGGTGCAGCGTCTTCACGCGCCCGTCCAGGCACTCCGGGAAGCCGGTCAGCTCGGAGACCTCGGTCACCGGCACGCCGGCGGCGGCGATCCGGCCGGCGGTGGAGCCGGTGGAGACGATGGCGACCCCGGCGGCGTGCAGGCCCTGGGCCAGCTCCTCCAGACCGGTCTTGTCGTACACGCTGATCAGCGCGCGACGGATCGGACGGACGTTCTCGGAGACAGGGGGGGTGGTGGAGCTGGCACTCATGCCGGGATCCATACCTTTCGGTCCTCGATGCGGTGACCTTCGCGGGCCAGCCGGCCCACGATGTCGACGAGCAGCTTGCGCTCGACTGTCTTGATGCGCTCGTGCAGCGCTTCGCCGCCATCGGCGTGATCGGCGTCGGCGACCTCGACGACGCCCTGCGCGATGATCGGCCCGGTGTCCACACCGGCGTCGACCAGGTGGACGGTGCAGCCGGTGACCTTGACCCCGTACGCGAGCGCGTCGGTGACGCCGTGGGCGCCGGGGAAGGCGGGCAGCAGTGCGGGGTGGGTGTTGACGATCCGCCCGGAGAAGGCTTCGATGAAGCCGGGACCGAGGATCTTCATGAAGCCGGCCGTGACCACGAGGTCCGGCTCGTACGCGGCGACGGAGGCGGTCAGCGCGCCGTCCCAGCCGGCCCGGTCGGGGAAGTCCTTCACCCGGTGCACGAAGACCGGCAGGCCGGCGCGCTCGGCGCGCTCCAGGCCGGCGATCCCGTCGCGGTCGGCACCGACGGCGACGATCTCGGCGCCGAAGGCCGGGTCGGCGGCGGCGTCGATCAGCGCCTGCAGGTTGGTGCCGGAGCCGGAGACCAGCACCACCAGGCGGGCCGGTCCGGGCGTGCGGGGCGGGAAGAGCTGGGCGGGGGCGGCGGCCACTGCGCGATTCTCCGTAGGTCGGGGCGCCGCCCGCTGGTACGTCCACCGGTGGTGGGGCCACTACGAACGGCAGGTCGAGCAAGGGGGAACATCAGGAGAACCCGCCGCGACGCGGGCCCCGGGAACCTCTGTGAGCTGCTGACCGTCACCACGATAACGGCAGGTCGGACGGCCTCTGAAACGGCCCGGTGGCGCTACGCGCGTAGTTGAGACGGGGATCTCCTCGGCCCGCCGGAACCCGCACCCGGCCGGCCGCCCCGGTCGCAGGGGTGCCCGCGGGCGACTGCGGGATCATAGGGTGGCGCGGGCGTCCGCCCCACCGACCGAGAAGGAATGGCTGAACCATGAGCAGCGGTGACGACACCGGCGAGCGCAACCCCTTCGCGCCGCCGCCGGCGGATGCCCCGGACCAGCCGTGGCGGCCGCGCAACCCCGGGCCCGCCGAGGGCTCGGACGCGCCGGACGGTGACGGCGGCCAGGACGAGCGCCCGCACGTCCCCCCGCCGCACCCGTGGAGCCCCGGCTACCAGGGCGGCGGCTGGCACCCCCGGCCGCCGGCCCCGCAGCCGCCCAAGCTCGACCCGAGCGACCCGGCGCAGCGCAAGGCCCGCAACGCGGCCCTTGCGGGCATGGCATCGCTGGTCTGCGCGTTCGCCGCGCTGCACTACGTCGCCCTGTTCGTCGGCGCGCTCGCCATCGTCTGGGGCGTCGGCGCGATGCGCACGCCCAAGCCGGCCGCGCCCTCCGCCGTCGTGACACCCGCCGTCACCACCGAGGCCGGCGCACCCAACCCGCTCACCCCGGCGGCGCTCGCCGGGATCCTCACCGGCGCGATGACCCTGGTCTTCGTCTCCTCGGTGATCGGGCTGAGCCTGTACTACAACGACTACGTCACCTGCGTCCGGGACTCGCTCACCACCACCGGTGCGGACAACTGCGACCGGCTGGCGCCGAAGTGGTACGTGGACATCACGACCAAGAGCGAGTAGCCGCCCCCGGCGGGTAGGGCGGGCCGGTCAGTTCCCGGGACCGGGGGCGGAGACGGCGCCGTCGGCGCCCTCCGTTGCGCCCGCCCCGCCGTCGCCGTCCGTTCCGCCCGCCCCGTCGGCGGGCGTGCCCAGCCGCAGCACCACCGCGTAGGCGCGGACGCGCAGCAGCAGTGCGGCCCGGCGCGTGCGGCCGGCGAGCGCCGTACCGACGCGTGCGATGCGGACGAGCGCGATGCCGGCGCGTGCGGTGCCGGCGCGTGCGGTGCCGGCGCGTGCGGTGCGGACGAGCGCGATGTCGGCGCGTGCGGTGCCGGCCCCGGTGGGCATGTGGGCCTCCGGCTCTTCGGTGCCGCTCCGGCCATCGGTGACGCCGCCCTCGGCGGTGCCGCCCTCGATGACGCCGCCCTCTACGACGCCCCGGCCGGTGGGCCGGACCAACGCCCCGCCCAGCAGCCCGCCCCACGGCCGGCCGAGTGCTCGGGCCCGCACCAGCAGCGCGCCCGGCACCGCCACCGCCGCGACCCACCCCGCCGCCGCCAGGCCCGTCCACCACGGCACCGGCCCGAGCTGCGCCATCCGGCCGCCCGCCAGCGCGCCGCCGGAGAGCCAGCCGAGCACCGCGGCCGCCGCCCCGGTCAACAGCGCCGCCGCCAGCACGGCGACGCCCGTCGCCACCGGGTGCCACGGGGCGCCCGCCCCGGAGGGCCGGCCGTCCGGGGCCCGAGTGCCCGGACGCGTCGCCCCCTCGGCCGCCGCCCGGCCCAGCAACAGGGCCGGGGCCACCCCGGCCAGCGCCGGCAGCAGACACGCGACCAGCCGCCAGCCACCCGCGCCCGGCTCCGCCACCAGCGCGAACAGCGGGAAATCCGGCACCGGCCCCAGCACCGTCCCGCGCGGCGCCACCGCAGTCCCCTCCCCCACCGCGAACCCCGGGCCCAGCGCGTACGCCGCGCCCCAGAGCACCGCGTTCGGCAGCAGCGCCACACTGAGCAGCACCAACCCGGCCACCGCGGCCGGGCCCCGGCCGAGCGCCGCCATCGCCTGACCGCTGCCGTCCACCGCGTCCACCACCGCCGCCACGGCCAGCACCGCCGCACCCGACGCCACCAGCCCCGCCCCGGCCGCCAGCGCCGCCGTGCGGACCGCCGCCGCTCCCCCGTCGGGCCGGGCCCAGGCCGGGACCCGGGCCGGCACCCGCCACCGGGACGCCGGCCGGCGCACCCCCGAGAGTCCGTGGCCGCCCCCCGCGCGCCGCGCCGTCCGCGCACCGGCCGCCGTCGCGGCCGCGGCCAGCACCGTCACCACCAGCACGTCCGGCAGCACCCGCGCGCGGAACAGCCCGGCGCCCGAACAGTGCGCCACCACCGCCACCGCCACCGCGCAGTAGCCGCACCACACCGCCGGCGGGCCGCTCCAGCGCGGCCGCGGACCACGCCGGGCCGCCACCCGGGCGCCCGCCCGGTACAGCTGCGCCACCGCCAGCAGGCCGAGCAGCAGCGGAGTGACGGTCAGCGGGGCGTCCGCGGCGCCGCGCAGCACCGGCGCGCCGTGCCCGAGCAGCCAGAGCGCGCCCGCCAGCCGGACGGCGCCGGCCGCACCGTCGTCCGCGAACGGGGTCACCACCCAGAGCCCGAGCACCGGCACCGCGACCACCGCCAGGCCGAGCAGCGCCGTCCGCACCCCGGTGAGCACGTCGGCCAGGACGGGCCTGGCGCCCAGCTCCCCCGGCACTTCCACGATCGGACGGCCCATCAGCTGCGTCATGCGCCTCATGGTGCCAAGGCGACTCGCCATGCTCCGTGAAGAGGCAAACCACCGTCGTGTCCCAGATTATTGGCTTATGCGCATTTTCAGACCCTGCCCTCTCGCCGCCCCCACTCCGGCTCGGAGCGTCTGATGGCCACGCCGCCGAAAAACGCCGCGCGCCCCACCGGCGCCCCCACGACCGACGAGCCCCCGCCGCAGGGCCGTTCCGGAAAGGGCCGGGCCGGACGCGGCCGGGCCGCCAAGAACACCAAGGCGACGCGGGCCGGGGCAGCCGGCGGCCCCTCCCGCGGCCCCTCCGGCGGCCAGGAGGAGGTGGCCCGGTTGCTCCGACAGCTGACACCGCGTGAAGCCCAGGCCCTGGCCCACCTCGCGGCCGGCCGGGACCTCGCCGAGTCGGCGGCCGCGCTCGGTGTCACCCCGGCCACCGCGCGCAGCTACCAGCACCGCGCCATGCGCAAGCTCGGCACGCGGACCCGCACCGAGGTCTCCGCCTTCGCCGCTCTGCTGAGCCCCGCTCAGACCGCTCCCGAGGCCGTCCGAGCGGCACCCGGTACGCCGGCCCGCGGGCGGGGCCCCGCGCCGAAGACCCCGTCCGAGCCCGCCCGGGGCGGGAAGGCCGCCCCCCGGCCGGACACCGCCGAGGCCCCGGGCCCGGCCCCGGCTCCGACTCCAGGCGCCGCCGACCGCCGGCGGGCCCAGCGGGACCAGGGGAAGCCGGCCCCGCCGAACGGTCATCCGAAGGCCGCTGCCGCACCCCCCGCTCCGGCCCGGCGGGAGACCCCGGCGCCTACGGCAGCCCCCGACGGCCGCCGCTCCCCCCGACCCGGGGCGCCGGGCCTGTCGGACGGTCAGCCGAGGGGTGCCGAGGAGGCCACGGCGCACCGCCGCCCGCAGCGCGAGAAACCGGCCGCAGTCAACAGCCACCCCGGAGCTGCCGACGCCACGCCGCCCGCCGCACCCCCCGGCGTCGCCACCCCCGCCGGCGGACCGCGCCGGACGCCTCAGGCCCCATCCGGAGCTTCCGCCGAAGCCCCCTCCGCAGCACCCGCCGGCCGCCGTCCGCCACAGGGCGGGAAGCCGGCCCCGCTGAACGGCCACCGGAAGGCCCCCGCCCCGGCACCCGCCCCGGCCCGCCGGCCCGGAGTCGCCGACGGCGGACCGCAGCGCACGGACCCCGGCCGGCCCGGGCCGGTGCCCGCACCCGCGCCCGCACCCGTGCCCCGGAAGGACACCCGCCCGGAGACGGCCGACGCGGCCACCCTCGCCTTCGGAGAGCTCTACGAGACCGCCCACACCCGCCTCGTGCAGCAGGTCTTCCTCCTCACCGCGTGCAAGCACCGCGCCGTGCACTGCGTCCAGCGGGCGTTCGGCGAGGCCCGGCGGCAGTGGGACGAGGTGGCCGCCGAGCCCGACCCGGAGGGCTGGGTACGGGCGCGGGCCTGCGAGGCGGCGCTGTCACCGTGGCACCGGGGCGGCCCGCGCCGGGCGCACGCCTGGCGGCTGCCGCACCGCCGGATCAAGGTCCGCCCGGCCGACGAGTCGCAGGCGGTGCTGCCGGACCACGACCGGCTGACCGACCGGGACCGCGCGCTGCTCAAGGCGCTCAAACGCCTCTCCCGCCCGCAGCGCCGGGCCCTGGTGCTGCACGACGGCCTGGGGCTGCCCGCAGCCGCGGTGGCCGTCGAGGTGGAGTCCACGATGGCGGCCGCCGAGGGCCGGGTCTGGGCCGCCCGAGCGGCGCTGGCGCAATGGGTGCCGGAGCTGGCCGGGCCGGACCCGACGGCGGACGGCTTCGCGGACCGGCTCAGCGGGCTGCTGCACCGGGCGGCGGTCCGCGGCTGCCCGGAGCCGCACCGGCCGCCGGTGCCGGTGCTGCGGGCCCGGTACGGACTGGCCAACGCGACCCGGACGGGGGCGGCGGCGCTGATCACGGTGGCGGTCGCCGGGGCGGCGGTGGCGACACTGGCCGGTGGCGGACCGCGCGAGCTGTTCCGGCCCGGCGGGGTGCCGCCCGCCCCGGCCGTCTGTGCTTCGGCACCGAACGACGCCGTCCCCGCGGCGCCGGACGCCCCGCCGACGGGCATCGTGAGCCTCTGGTGCAGCACGGCCCCGGGCGTCGAAGCGGTGGTGGTCGACCCGCCGCCGCCCGGGTCCCGCCCGTGGGAGCTGCCGGCCGCCGCCCGCGCCGGGGAGGCGCTGCCCCCGCCCGGTCCGGCCGCGACGGGGCCGGTGTCCTGTACCCGCTGGTCACTGCACCCCTGCGCGACCGACCGCTGAACAGGCCCGATGCCGAGCGGCCCGGGCCCCGGCAGCCCGAGTCCCGAACGCCCGCGCCCCGACCCCCCGCAAACGCGAGCGCCCCCGCCCGGAGATCGGTGGTCTCTAGTAGTCCTCGCAACACCTGATGGCCTATGCGGTTGCCAGTAGATCACGCAGGCGCTCGGCTGGAGTTCTCCAGCCGAGCGTTTT
>NZ_JBVINN010000030.1:0-3373 GCF_055579305.1 Kitasatospora sp. NPDC032757
GTGGACGGCGGTCGAGTCGGTGGCGGCGCGTCCGGCGCGGACCGCGGGCACGGTCGTCAAGGACGAGGGCGAGGGCGGCAAGCAGCTCGCCGCCTTCCTCGCCGACCAGAAGTTCATCTAATCCCACGCGTTCGCGTTTCCAACGATCGATCAGGAGCAACGAATCATGGCTGAGATCCTGGTTCTCGTGGACCACGCCGACGGTGTGGTCCGCAAGCCGGCCCTGGAACTGCTGACCCTTGCCCGCCGGATCGGCGAGCCGTCGGCCGTCGTCCTGGGTGCCGGTGCGGCCGCCGCCGACATCGCCGCCAAGGTCGGCGAGTTCGGTGCGGCCAAGGTGTACGTCGCCGACGGCGCCGAGTTCGCCGACCAGCTGGTCGTCCCCAAGGTCGACGCGCTGGCCCAGATCGCCAAGGCCACCGAGGCCGCCGCGGTGCTGGTCACCTCCTCCGGTGAGGGCAAGGAGGTCGCCGCCCGCGTCGCGCTGCGGATCGGCTCCGGCATCATCACCGACGCCGTCGACCTGGAGGCCGGCGCGGACGGCCCGGTCGCCACCCAGTCGGTGTTCGCCGCGTCCTTCCAGGTGAAGTCCAAGGTGTCGCACGGCGCCCCGGTCATCACGGTCAAGCCGAACGCCGTCGCCCCCGAGGCCGCTCCGGCCGCCGGCGCCGTCGAGAACGTCACCGTCGCCTTCACCGGCAACGCCGCCAAGGTCACCTCGCGCACCCCGCGGGTCTCCACCGGCCGCCCCGAGCTGACCGAGGCCGCCATCGTGGTCTCCGGCGGCCGCGGCGTCGGTGCCGCCGAGGGCTTCGGCGTGGTCGAGGAGCTCGCGGACGCGCTCGGCGCGGCCGTCGGCGCCTCGCGTGCCGCCGTCGACGCCGGCTGGTACCCGCACAGCAACCAGGTCGGCCAGACCGGCAAGCAGGTCTCCCCGCAGCTCTACATCGCGGCCGGCATCTCCGGCGCGATCCAGCACCGGGCCGGCATGCAGACCTCGAAGACCATCGTGGCCGTCAACAAGGACGCCGAGGCCCCGATCTTCGAGCTGGTCGACTACGGCGTCGTGGGCGACCTCTTCGAGGTGCTGCCGCAGCTCACCGGCGAGGTGAAGGCCCGTAAGGGCTGATCCGCCGCGTGCGTCACAACCGCAGGGCGCGTCCGGGACCTCCCGGGCGCGCCCTGCGGTCTTGCCGGGGTCTGCCGCCCGGCCCGTAGAGTCGGCCCCACGACCGGCCACGACACGGCCGGCGGGGACGGGGCCGGCCACGACAGGGCCGGCGAGGACAGGGCCGCACACCGTGAGCAAGGGCGAGGGCAGAGGCATGACACTCCTGACGGCACTTCAGGGCGACTTCGGCGATTCCGGTGACGCGCTGCGGATCGACGGCCGCGAGCTCTCCCGCGAGGAGCTGCTCGGCGCGGCGACCGCGGTGGCCGACCGGGTGACGGGCGCCCCCGCCCTGGCGGTGCTGGCCCGGCCCACCGCCGAGACCGTCGCCGCCGTGGTCGGCGGGCTGCTGGCCGGCGTGCCCGTGGTACCGCTGCCGCCCGACTCCGGCCCCAAGGAGCGCGCGCACATCCTGCGCGACTCGGGTGCGGCCCTGCTCGCGCACGCGGCCGCGGACACGGTGCCGCAGGACGCCGGGGTGGCGGCGCTGCCGGTCGACCTGACGGAGCGTTCCGCCACCACCTACGCCGAGCCCGCGGCGGACGCCACCGCATTCGTGCTCTACACCTCGGGCACCACCGGCGCGCCCAAGGGGGCGATGATCCACCGCTCGGCCGTCGCCGCCGACCTGGACGCGCTCGCCGAGGCCTGGGCGTGGACCGCCGACGACACCCTCGCGCACGGACTGCCGCTCTTCCATGTGCACGGTCTGGTGCTCGGCGTGCTCGGCGCCCTGCGCACCGGCAGCCGGCTGGTGCACACCGGGCGGCCCACCCCGGCCGGGTACGCGGCCGCCGGCGGCAGCCTGTACTTCGGCGTGCCGACCGTCTGGTCCCGGCTGGCCGCCGACCCGGAGGCCGCCGGGCAGCTGGCCTCGGCCCGGTTGCTGGTGTCCGGCAGCGCCCCGCTGCCCGTGCCGGTCTTCGGGAAGCTGACCGCGCTGACCGGCCACGCCCCGATCGAGCGGTACGGCATGACCGAGTCCCTGATCACCGTCTCCACCCGGGCGGACGGCGAGCGCCGCCCCGGCAGCGTCGGCCTGCCCGTGGCCGGCGTGCGGACCAGGCTGGTCGGCGAGGACGGCGAGCCCGTCGCGTCCGACGGCGAGAGCGTCGGCGAGCTGCAGGTCGCCGGGCCGACCCTGTTCGCCGGCTACCTCAACCGGCCGGACGCCAACGCCGAGTCCTGGACGGCGGACGGCTGGTTCCGCACCGGCGACGTCGCGGTGATCGGCGAGGACGGGTTCCACCGGATCGTCGGGCGGGCCTCGGTCGACCTGATCAAGAGCGGCGGGTACCGGATCGGCGCCGGCGAGGTGGAGGCCGCGCTACGCGACCACCCGGCGGTCGCGGACGCTGCCGTGGTGGGCGCTCCCGACGACGACCTCGGCCAGGCGGTGGTCGCCTACGTCATCCCGGACGGCGCGGTGACGGGGGAACAGCTGACGGCGTTCGTGGCGGAGCGGCTCTCGGTGCACAAGCGGCCCCGGAAGGTCGTGCTGGTGCCCGAACTGCCCAGGAACGCCATGGGAAAGGTGCTGAAGAAGCAGCTGCTGGCGGAGTCGGCACACGGGTGACGGGAGGTCACCCGGTGGTCGTCCGGGCGGTCGTCCGGTGACGGACGCTCACCTGATCGACCGTCTCCCTGCTCACCATCCGTGAACCCTTCCTTTGGCGCACTCCACTGCGCGCTGTGAGCGGACGCGTGCCTACCGTGACATGCAGGCAGAACCGAATCCCTGGACGACATGCGGCGGCTTCCGGTCGTAGGACCGGAAGACGTGGCATGTCGGCCGGGGGGGTCTCTGCAGTTCCCGCTCAGCAAAGGAAGACAGCAGGATGACGACCGTCAACACCGGCGCACCGGGCGCCGCCGACGACCCGACCGGGCAGCACGCCACCACCGACGCGCGGCCCCGTGCCGCCCGTCCCTCCCGGGCGGGGCGGGTCCGCCGGGGGATAGGCATGGTGGCCGTGATCGCGGCCGGAGCCGGCGTGATCGGCCTCGGCACCAGCGTGGGCAGCGCAGCCGCCGAGCCCGCGCCGGCCCACGCCGGCTGGGACGGCTCGCGGTACTGGTTCAAGAACGGCCAGGGCCAGTGGCGCTGGACCGCGCACTACGACGTCTACCAGGCCCGCATCGGGGGCTCGTCGTCCTCGGCGGCCTCGACGTCCTCGACCTCCTCGGGCTCCTCGTCCGGTG
>NZ_JBVINN010000030.1:3470-111640 GCF_055579305.1 Kitasatospora sp. NPDC032757
GTGGGATCAAGCAGGGGTGGGACGGCTCGCGCTACTGGTTCAAGAACAGCAAGGGTGAGTGGCGCTGGACCACGCACTACGACGTCTACCTCGACCGGACCGGGGGCTCGTCGTCCTCGGCGGCCTCGACCTCCTCGGCGTCCTCGTCCGGTGGGATCAAGCAGGGGTGGGACGGCTCGCGCTACTGGTTCAAGAACAGCAAGGGTGAGTGGCGCTGGACCACGCACTACGACGTCTACCTCGACCGCACCGGGGGCTCGTCGTCCTCGGGCTCGGGCTCCTCGACCTCGGCGTCCGCGGACTCCGCGGCGCCCGCGGCGGACGGGGACGTCGAGACGGCCGTGCTGTTCGCGCTCGCCCAGCTCGGCAAGCCGTTCATCACGGCCGGCAACGGGCCGGACGGCTACGACTGCTCGGGCCTGGTCCAGCAGGCCTTCCGGCGCGGCGGGATCGACCTGCCGCGGGTGGCCAACGACCAGTACGCGGCGACCACGCCGGTCAGCGCCAGCGGACTCCGGCGCGGCGACCTGCTCTTCTGGTCGACCGACGGTAGCGCCCGGGGCATCCAGCACGTGGCGATCTACCTGGGGAACAACCAGTACGTGGAGGCCGCCCGGCCGGGCACCGACATCCGCATCTCCGGCATCAGCAGCGGCTACTACCCCACCCATATGGGCCGGCCCTGAGGCCTGCGCGCGCCGGTGCCACCACGCCCGGGCCGGGGGGGGGGGGGGGGGGTGTGGGGCAGCGAGGGGGGGTGGGGGGGGGGGGGGGGGGGGGGGGGGGGGGGGGGGGGGGGGGGGGGGGGAGAACGCACTCCCCCCCCCTCCCCCCCCCCCCCCCCCCCCCCCCCCCCCCCCCCCCCCTCCCCCCCCCCCCCCCCCCCCCCCCCGGCCCGGGCGTTCGGTGTGAGGGTTCGGGGTGGGCGGTGCGCAGGAAGTCGGACGGGCCGACTTCTTGCGCGGAGGGGTCGGGTACGGAGGGGGCGCGCAGGGCGCAGAGGGAGCGCGTACGGAGTGGGTGAACGCCGGTGATCGAGGGCGTGCGGACCGGCGGTCGCGAGGGTGTGCGGCGGGTAGGGTAGGCCGCCTGGCCTGGGCACATGCCGCTGTCACGGGGCGGGGCACAGTTCGGCGGGAGGGCCCGCTTCCGAGGCATGGGGACCGGCGCGGCGGGGGTACCACCTCGGGTGGCGCCGGCACGGCTGACGGGGGCGCCGCCCGGTGCGAACGGTACCGGGGGAAGTCGAGGGGCAGGGGACGTTGTGATCGTCTGGGTCAATGGCACGTTCGGCGCGGGCAAGACGAGTGCCTGTCGTGAATTGGTGGAGCTGCTGCCCGGCAGCATGCTGTTCGACCCGGAGCTGATCGGGTTCGGGCTGCGCGGGATGCTGCCGGCCGACCGGCTGGCGACGGTGTCGGACTTCCAGGACCTGCCGGCCTGGCGCCGGCTCGTCCCCGAGACGGCGGCCGCGCTGCTCGGCGAGGTGCCGGGCCCGCTGGTCGTCCCGATGACGCTGCTGCGGGAGGAGTACCGGGACGAGATCTTCGGTGCGCTCGCCTCGAACGGCATCACGGTGCACCATCTCGTGCTGGATCCTGAAGAAACGATCCTGCGAGAGCGGATATCCCGGCGCGAGGAGGTCCCCGGCGATCCGGAGCACAGCGCGCGCATCCGGCAGTGGTGCCTGGAGCAGGTGCCCCGCTACCTGACCGCCCGCCGCTGGCTCGGCCGAGACGCCCGGCTGGTCGACAACGGCACCCTGACCCCGCGCGAGACCGCCGCCCGGCTCGCCCAGCTGGTCCGGGAGGGCTCCGCCCGCTGCCCGATCGTGCAGACCCCCGACCCGACCGGCGACACCGTGGCCTCCGCCGTCCTCTTCTTCGACGAGCAGGACCGGGTGCTGCTGGTCGACCCGGTCTACAAGCCGGACTGGGAGTTCCCCGGCGGCGTGGTCGAGCGCGGCGAGGCGCCGACCGACGCCGCCCTGCGGGAGACCGCCGAGGAGCTGGGGCTGCGCCTCGACCCGGCCACGCTGCGCCTGCTCGCGGTCGACTGGGAACCGCGCACCGGCCCGCGCCGCGGCGGCCTGCGGCTGGTCTACGACGGCGGGCTGCTGGACGCCGACGCCCGCCAGAGCCTGCTGCTCCCGCAGGAGGAGCTGCGCGGCTGGCGCTTCGTCAGCCTGGAGGAGGCCGCCGGCCTGCTGCCGCCGGGCCGTTACCGCCGGCTCGCCGCCGCGCTGGACGCCCGGCGCAGCGGTGAGCTGCGGTACCTGGAGGCCGGGCGGCGGGCCGCGCTGGGCCTGGCGAGAGCGGCCGACGCGGCGTAGCGGCGGGGGCGGTGCGGGGGCCGGGCCGGTCCGGGGTGGCGGCCCCGGGCTGGTTGTGGCGCGGCGGCCGGGGGATGCCCGGGCATGCCGCACCGGTGGACCGGTGACGGCAGGATAGGGGCATGCCGTTCACCTTGAGCCATCCGGCCGCCGTCCTGCCCCTGCTGCGCGCGGCGGGGGCGCGCGGGCCGCTGGTCGCCTCGGCGTTGGTCGCCGGGTCGATGGCGCCCGATGTGCCGTTCTTCGCGGATTCGCTGCTGCCCGGCCTCTACGGGCGGGGCGGGCTGACCCATCAGTGGTGGGCGGTGCCGACGCTGGACGTGGCGATCGCGGGCGTGCTGGTGGCGGGGTGGCACGGGCTGGTGCGCGGGCCGCTGGTGGGATTGCTGCCCGACCGGTGGGCGGGTGCGGCCGAGGCGCTGACGGCCCGTCGGGGCGGTGCCACGAGGGCGGGCGGCGTCGTGGACGCGGCGTGGTTCGCCGGTTCGGCGGCGCTGGGCGCGGCCACCCACGTCGGCTGGGACGCCTTCACCCACGAGGGCCGGCTGGGTGTCACGCTGCTGCCGGTGCTGGACCGGACGGTCGCCGGGCTGCCGCTGTACACCGTGCTGCAGTACGGCAGTTCCGCGCTGGCGCTGGCCGCCCTGGCCGGGCACCTGGGGCGGGCGGCCCGGGCGGTGGAGCCGGTCCGGCCGCAGGTGGTGCTCCCCGCGGGGGTGCGGCGGACGGCCGTCGCGGCGCTGGGTGCGGCGATGGCGGCCGGGGTGGTGCACCGGCTCGCGCCGCTGCGGCGGAACCTGATCCCCGAGTTCTGCTTCGGGGCCGGAGCGGGCCTCGCGGTCGGCGCCGTCGGCTACGCGCTGGTGCACGCCGCCGCACGGCGGCTGGGGAGGTGGGGCGGCACCCGCCCGGGCGATCGCGAGCGCGACCGCGAGCGGGTGCCGGTGTGACCGCCGGGCGGCCTCAGGCCTTGCGCAGTTCCGCGTAGCGGCGCAGGAAGAGCGCCTCGGTGAGCGCCATCCGCTCCAGCTCCAGCGGGTCGACGCTCTCGTTGACGGCGTGGATCTGCGTGGTCGGCTCCTCGACGCCGATCAGCACGATCTCGGCCTGCGGGTAGAGCGAGCGCAGCGTGTTGCAGAGCGGGATCGAGCCGCCCTCGCCGGACGCGACCATCGCGGTGCCGAAGGCCTCGGCCATCGCCTCGCCCATCGCCTCGTACGCCGGGCCGGAGGTGTCCGCGCTGAAGGGCGCGCCGTTGCCCTGCCGCTCGATCCGGATCTGCGCGCCGAACGGCACCTGGGCCTCCAGGTGCGCGACCAGCGCGTCCTGCGCGGCGGCGGTGTCGGTGCCCGGCGGCACCCGCAGGCTGACCAGTGCCTTGGCGGCGGCCTGGACGGAGGAGGTCGCGCCGATCACCGGCGGGGCGTCGATGCCGAGGACTGTGACCGACGGACGGGCCCAGAGCCGGTCGGCGACGGTGCCGGTGCCGGTCAGCGCGACGCCGTCGAGCACCTTGGCGTCGGCCCGGAACTGCTCGTCCGCGTACTGCACGCCGGACCACGTCTGGTCGCTGACCAGCCCGGCCACCGCGACGTCGCCGTGCTCGTCGTGCAGCGAGGCCAGGACCTTCACCAGGGCCTGCAGGGCGTCCGGGGCGGCGCCGCCGAAGGCACCGGAGTGCAGGTTGCCGGCGAGCGTGGTGATCGCCACCTCGACCACCGTCATGCCTCGCAGCGAGGCGGTGACGGTGGGCAGGCCGGCCGCGAAGTTGCCGGTGTCGCCGATCACGATGGCGTCGGCGGCGAGCAGCTCGGGGTGCGCCTCGGCGTACCGCTCCAGGCCGCCGGTGCCCTGCTCCTCCGAGCCCTCGACGATGATCTTCAGCCCGACCGGGTAGGCGTTCCCGTACACCTCGCGCAGCGCCCGAAGGGCCGTCAGGTGCATCAGGATGTTGCCCTTGCAGTCGGCGGCGCCGCGCCCGTACCAGCGGCCGTCGCGCTCGGTCAGCTCGAAGGCGGGGCTCAGCCACGCGGACTCGTCGAGCGGAGGCTGCACGTCGTAGTGGGAGTAGAGCAGCACGGTCGGTGCGCCGGCCGGGCCGGGCAGCTCGGCGTAGACGGACTGGGTGCCGTCCGGGGTGTCCAGCAGCTGCACGTTCGTCAGGCCCTCGGCGGCGAAGGCGTCGGCGACCCAGCGGGCGGCCTTCTCGCACTCCTCGACCGGGAACTGGCGCGGGTCGGCGACCGAGGGGAAGGCGACCAGCTCGGCGAGGTCGGTGCGGGCACGGTCCATCAGGGACCGGACGGCGTCGGCCAGGGGCTGCTGCGGCATGCGGATGCTCCGGGAGGGCGGGTCCGTCCGGGGGGATGGTCCGGGCGGACGGTGCTGACGGGGATACCGCCGATCATAGGCCGAGTCGAACGGGCGGCCCCGGGGGTCCCGCGGACGCTCGGGGCGGCGCGGCGGGCTCCGGCTCACCCGGCCGCATAGGATTGCTCGACGTGACTGACTCCGGAAGCTCCGATTCCCGTAGCCCGCTCGACGCCGCGGCGTCCGGACAGCCGTTCGAGCGGCAGTCCCACGAGCCGCAGCCCGACGAGCCGCAGCCCGACCGGGCGGCGCCCGGGACCGACCGCCTCGACGGCGTCTGGGACGTCGTCGTGGTCGGTGCCGGACCGGCCGGCTCCTCGGCCGCGCACGCCGCCGCCTCGCAGGGCCGCCGGGTGCTGCTGCTCGACAAGGCCGAACACCCCCGCTACAAGACCTGCGGCGGCGGCATCATCGGGCCCTCCCGGGACAGCCTGCCGCCGGACTTCCGGCTGCCGCTGCAGGACCGGGTGCACGCCGTCACCTTCGCGTACGGCGGGCGGTTCACCCGGACGCGGCGCTCGAAGCGGATGCTGTTCGGGCTGGTCAACCGGGACGAGTTCGATCTGCGCCTGGTGCAGGCGGCCAAGCAGGCCGGCGCCGTGCTGGTCACCGGAGTGACCGTCACGGGCGTGGAGCAGCGCGGCGGCGAGCACCGGACGGCGGTCGTCACCGCCGCCGACGGCCGCACCTTCGAGGCGCGCGCGGTGGTCGGCGCGGACGGCAGCGCCGGCCGGATCGGCCGGCACGTCGGGGTCTCCTTCGACCAGATCGACCTCGGGCTGGAGGCGGAGATCCCCGTCCCGCCCTCGGTGGCGGCCGACTGGGCCGGTCGCATCCACCTCGACTGGGGGCCGCTGCCCGGCAGTTACGGCTGGGTCTTCCCCAAGACCGAGGCCGGCAGCCTCACCGTCGGGGTGATCTCGGCCCGCGGCGACGGTGAGCGGACCAAGCAGTACCTGGCCGACTACATCCGCCGGCTCGGCCTGGCCGGCTTCCCGCCGAGCGTGGAGTCCGGGCACCTGACCCGCTGCCGGGCCGAGGACTCGCCACTCTCCCGCGGCCGGGTGCTGGTCGCCGGCGACGCGGCCGGCCTGCTGGAACCGTGGACGCGCGAGGGCATCTCGTACGCGCTGCGCTCGGGCCGGCTGGCCGGCGAGTGGGCGGTCAAGGTGGCCGAGGCGGGCAACGCGGCGCAGGTGCGGCGCGAGGCGCTGAACTACGCGTTCGCCATCAAGGCCGGGCTGGGCGTGGAGATGCGGGCCGGCAAGCAGATGCTGGCCGCGTTCGAGCGCCGGCCGTACCTGTTCCACGCCGCGGTCTGCCTGGTCGCCCCGGCCTGGCGGGCGTTCGCCCGGACGACCCAGGGGCACACCACCTTCGCGCAGGTAATGCGGCAGTACCGGGCGGCGCGGAAGCTGACGTCGCTGGCGTCGCGGTAGCGGTCTGCGCGGGGGCTCCCGAGGGCGTGCGGCCACGCTCTCGGGAGCCCGGCGCTCACTTGAGCCCGGCGTCCAGGGCGGTGATGAGGGCGCCTCCCGGCGTGTCGCCGGTCATCTCCCAGATCATCGCGCCGAGCAGGTTCTTCGACTTCAGTGTGGTCTTGCGAGGGACCCCGGCTGTTCACGGCCGGGAGGAATCGCATCCCGAGTCCTGCGGCGTGGAGCATTCCGGAACATTGGAGGGTTGCCTGTCGGTGGCGGCTGTTACGGTTCCCGCCGTGAAGCTCGTGGTGCGGGTCAAGCTGCTGCCGGATGCCTCCGCGGCGTTCGCGTTGCGCTCCACCCTGCGAACGGTCAACGAGGCGGCGAACTGGGTGTCCGTCGTGGCGTTCGAGCACGGAGTCCCGCGTGAGTACGAGCTGCGCAAGCACACCTACGCCGAGTTGAAGGCGCGCGGTCTGGGAGCCCAGGCCGCCCAGCAGACCATCAAGAAGGTCCGCGACGCCTACACCACGTTGAAGGCGAACATTCGGGGCGGGAACCTGGGCAGGCCCGGGTCGAAGCGCCGCCGCAGGGCGGAGTCGAAGCCGATCACGTTCCGGGCGGAGGCCGCGCAGCCGTACGACGACCGGTGCCTGTCCTGGCAGTTGGACCGGCAGACTGTCAGCATCTGGACGACGGTCGGGCGGCTGAAGAACGTGCGTTTCGTGTGCTCGGCGGAGGCGCTCACGATGCTGCGGGGCCACCGCAAGGGTGAGTCCGACCTGATCGAGCGTGACGGCGTGTTCTACCTGATCGCCACCTGCGATGTTCCCGAGAAACCGGTCGACGAGGACCCGGTCGGGTTCATCGGGGTGGACCTGGGAATCGTCAACATCGCCACCACCTCGACCGGGTACCGTGCCGCCGGCCGTGGCCTGAACCGGCACCGCAAACGACAGCTCCACCTGCGGCGCAAGTTGCAGGCCAAGGGCACCAAGTCCGCCAAACGGCTCCTCAAGAAGCGCTCCCGCAAGGAAGCCCGGCACACCGCCAACGTCAACCACATCGTCTCGAAGACCATCGTCGCCACCGCTGAACGCACCGGCCACGGGATCGCCCTGGAAGACCTCACGGGCATCCGCGACCGGGTACGGCTCCGCAAGGACCAGCGGCAACAACTGCACTCGTGGAGCTTCCACCAGCTCGCCGCCTTCGTGGAGTACAAGGCGAAGCGCGCCGGGGTGCCGCTGGTGTACGTCGATCCGGCGTACACCAGCCGGCAATGCTCCGCATGCCACCACGTCGACCGGAAGAACCGGGCGACGCAGTCCGAGTTCGCGTGCCGCGCCTGCGGCGTCATGCTGCACGCGGACCACAACGCGTCCCGCAACATCGCCCGCAAGGGCGAGGCCGCGTGGACCGCGGGGCGTGAGTCACGCGTCCCAGCCACTCCACAGGTGGCTCAGACGTGGAAGGCCACGCGGCAGCCAGCCGCACCCTACCCACAAGCCCGGTCCTTCAGGACTGGGTCAAGTTGACGTAGGCCGTCTTCTGGCCGATCGACCAGGCGTCGTCGTCGGTCCACCACTGCCCGCCCGCGCCGGTGTAGCCGTACGTCGCGATCGACTGCGGGTCGTGGTGGACGGTGAGGTCGGGGAAGGTGGTGATCAGGTTGTTGTACCCGCGGGTGCCGGCCTCTTCGGCGAACTGGCCGGGCGCCGCGCCGGCCGCGCTCTGCCACTCGCCCGCCGCGCCGCCGTCCGCCACGCCCTGCCAGCCGCGCCCGTAGAACGGGAGGCCGATGGTGAGCTTGCGCGGGTTGACCCCGGCGCCGAGGGACGCCTGGACGGCCGCGTCCACGCTGAAGTGGAAGGTGTACGGGTCCTAGGCGTCCGCGTAGAGGTTGGCCTGGTGACCAGCCCTGTTCGGCTCCCAGGAGTTGTCGCTGCCGGCGCCGTGGAAGTCGTAGCCCTGGACGTTGGCGATGTCCAGGTAGCCGAACCAAGGCGTCAACAGGTCTGTACCACTGGGGAGTTGGGGTGCTCGGTCAGGCCCGCCGCGGGGCGCCGCTCAGTTCGTCACCGAGCGGGCTGCGACTGTAGAGCACCGAGCGGCCGTGCCGGGCCCGGGTCACCAGGCCGGTGCGGTACAGCACCGCCAGGTGCTGGCTGATCGCACCCGGGGTGACCCCCAGCCGGTAGGCCAGGTCGGTGGTCGAGGCCGGTTCGGCCAGCACCGCGAGCAGCCGGGCCTTCGGGGCGCCGAGCAACTGCTCCAGCGCGCGCGGGGTGACCGGGGCCGGCCGGCCGGCCATCCCGCCCTGGCCGCGCGCCGGGTAACCGATCTGCGGTGCACGGTCGTTGCTGATCATCGTGACCGCCCCGCGGGCGAAGAAGGTCGGGGTCAGCACCAGCCCGCGCCCGTCCACGGTGATGTCGTGGTCCTGCGCCGACCAGCGGCGGTTGATCGAGAGCACGCCGTCCTCCCAGTACAGCCGGTGGTCCAGGTCGGCGAAGAGCGTCGCCGCGCCGTGCTGGGAGAGCACCCGCGCCCGGTACACGAGGTCCGCCTCCAGCACCGCGCGGGCCTGCGGCCACCAGGTGGGGGAGAGGCAGACCTCCCAGTACTCCTCCAGCGCGTCCGCGATCCGGGCCAGCAGCCGGGCCGGATCGGCCAGTCCGGCCGCCAGCGGAGCGGGCAGCGGTGCGCCCTGCGGCAGGAAGGTCTGCTCCAGCTCGGGGCGCAGCTGCTCCGGCGGCAGCGCGCGGACCACGGCCAGCTCGCTGCGGAAGTCGGCGGAGGGGGTGGCGGGGCGGGGCGTGAGGAAGTCCGGGATCCAGCGGTTCCCGGCGACCAGCGAGCGCAGCAGCGTGGAGTCCAGCCGTTCGAAGGCCGGGCGCAGCCGCTCGAAGGCGGGGGCCTGCAACACGTAGACGCCCGGGTGGGTCCACATCCGCAGGCTGAGGGCGGCCTCCTGGATCGGCGAGCAGGCGAACCAGGTGGTGGCGAGGTCGGCCAGGCCGAGCCTGAACCTGTGCATGTCCCGCCCCCCGGTGGCTGCCACTTTTAGCCAGAGCCTAAATCAGTACTGCGGGGTGGGAGAACGGGGTGTGATCATCGGCATGACCACCTCGCAGGCGGAGACCTCCGCACCCGACTCCGACCTGACCGGCGCGGGTGCGTCCGGCGCCGGTTCGTCCCGCCCCGGGTCGCCCGGCGTCGATTCGCCGGGCGCCGGTCCGTCCCGCGCCTCACGGCTGCTGCACCCCGATCCGATGGTGCGCCGGCTCGCCGGGCTCACCCTCGTCAACACCGTCGGCAGCGGGCTCTCGCTGGCCGTCGGCGTGCTCTTCTTCACCCGCGTCCTCGGGCTGAGCGCCACCCAGCTCGGGTTCGGCCTCACCGCCGCCGGGCTCTGCGGGGTCGCCGCCAGCCTGCCGGCGGGCCGGGCCGCCGACCGGTGGGGTGCGCGGCCGGTGTTGGTGGTGCTGGTCGCCGTGGACGCGGTGGGAACCGCCTGCTACGCCCTGGTGCACAGCTACCCGGCCTTTCTGGCGCTGGCCTGCGTCGTCACCGCCGTGGACCGGGGCTCGGCCGCCGTGCGCAACGCGCTCTACGCCGAGGTGCTGCCTGCCGACCGTCGGGTGGCCGGCCGGGCCTACCTGCGGGTGGTGACCAACGTCGGGATCTGTCTCGGCACGGGGATCGGCGCGATCGCGCTCCAGATCGACACCCGGCCGGCGTATCTGACGGCGATCCTGGCCGACGCCGTCTCGTACGCGGTGGTCGCGGTGCTGTTCCACCGGCTCCCGGACGCGCGGGCGGCGCGGAAGGCCGAGGCGGCGTCGGCGGGATCGGCGGTCGGATCCGCGGGCGGGCCGACCGAGGGGCCGGCTGAGGGGTCCGCGGCCGGGGCGTCGGCCCGGGCGGCGGAAGGCGAGGGCGTCGGGGGCGGACGGCGGCGCAACCCCGCACTGCGGGACGGGCCCTTCCTGGTGGTGACGGTGCTGAACGCGCTGCTCTGCCTGCAGTTCGCGATGCTGGAGGTCGGCGTGCCGCTCTGGATCGTCCACCACACCGACGCGCCCAGGATCACCGTGGCCGCCACCATGGTCGTCAACACCGTGCTGGTCATAGCCCTGCAGGTACGGGCCACCCGGGGCACCGAGGACCCGGCGACCGCCGCCCGGGTCTGCGGCCGGGCCGGACTGATCCTGGCCGCCTCCTGCCTGGTGCTCGCGCTCGCCCACGGCCTGCCCGCGGCCGTCGCCGCGGTGGTGGTGCTCTGCGGCGTCGCCCTGCAGGCGCTCGGCGAGGTGCTCAGCCAGGCCGGCGGCTGGGCGCTCAGCTACGACCTGGCCGGCGACCGCGACCACGGCGCCTACCAGGGCGTCTACAACGCCGGCACCTCCGGCGCGATGATGATCGGGCCGGCCGTGGTCAGCAGCGCCGTCATCGCGCACGGCCTGATCGGCTGGTCCGTCCTCGGCGGGGTGCTCGCGGCGGCCGGGCTGGCCATGGGCCCCGCCGTCCGGTGGGCCCGGCGACGCGGCCGGGCCACCGGCGAGTAGGGCGGGGCCGACGGACAGCCGCCGGGCCTGTCAGGACTGGCCGGGGACCAGGGCGAGCGCCTCGATCTCGATCAGCACCTCGGGCAGGAACAGCGCGGCGACCTGCATCGCCGAGCTGGCGGGGAGCGGCGTGGAGCCGAAGTGCTCGTCCCGCGCCTCGCGTACGGCGGGCATGAACGCCATGTCGGTGACGAAGTAGGTGAGCTTGACGACGTCGGCGAAGCCGGCACCGGCGGCGGCCAGGCAGCGGCTCAGGTTCTCGAAGACCTGCCGCGCCTGCGCCTTCGGGTCGCCGGCCCCGACCAGCTGCCGCTGCTCGTCGAACGCGACCTGGCCGGAGACGGCGACCAGGCGGCCGGTGCCGGTGACGACCTGGGTGTAGCCGGTGCCGGGGGCGACCCCGGGCGGCTCGGTGATGTGGGTGAGGTGCGGGGTGCGGGAGCTCATGGCCCCCATCGTGGCCGACGAATGATCACCGCACCAGCGCCTTTCGCCGCCCGGCCGGTCAGTGGACCACCTCGGGCAGCTCGCGGCAGTACGGACGGTCGGCCGCGGGGAGGCCGGCGGCCGGGCCGCCGGCCCGCAGCACCACGTCCAGCACGGCGTCCGGGGCGCAGGCGTAACCGCCGCTCGCCCAGGCCGAGTTGGCCTCGACCACCGCCCAGCGGCCGCCGTCCAGCGGACCGACGTCGATCACGACGGCGCTCGGCAGCGTCCCGGCCGAGGCGGCCAGCACGTCCGCGGCGAAGGCGGTCACCTCGGCGCGGTACCGGTCCTCGTCGAGCGGCGCGACGTCGAGGTCACCGTCCACGGCGTAGCGCGAGGCGGTGCGCACCTCGCCGTCCAGGACGAACAGCCGGTACTCGCGGAGGAACCGGACCACCTCGCTGGCCAGCACCGGGGTGTCGTCGTCCAGCGCGTCCGGGCCGGGCAGGCCGGAGCCGTCCGGGTAGACCTTGGCCGGGAACAGCTTGTCGCCCGGCGGCTTGAGGAACATCGGGCGGCGCAGCCGGCGGGCCTCGGCCAGCGTGGTGAGGGAGAGCGGCCGGCCGGTCAGCTCCTGCGGCAGGAGGGCCGGCCAGTCGTCCGGCGGCTGCAGCAGGCCCAGGCCGAACGCGCCGCCGACCGCATCGCCGAACAGCGGGCCGCCGTAGACGTGCACGGACGCGCCGAGCAGCTCCGCCGGGGCGCGCCAGGCCGTCGCGGTGTGCGCGTGCAGGCCGCGGCGGCCTGCGGCGGTACGGAGCTGCAGACCGGTGTCGTTGATCCGGGGCGCGAGCAGGAGGACGGCGTCGGTGGTCATGTGCACCGATGCTGCCGTGCCGGGAGGCGGGCCGACCACCGGTTTTCGGGGCGAAGGGGTGACGGGTCTCGCGGCGGGTGGCTCTGGCCGAGTGGCGGGTGGGCATGTCAGAGTCGTCCGGGCGGCGTCCGAGCAGGACCGACGCCCGGCAATCCGACCCACCCTCAGCCGGAAAGCAGGCCCGCACCGATGACCCGCGAAGTGCCCTTCGTCCGCGTCACCACCACCGACGCCGTCACCACCCTCACCCTCGACTCGCCGCACAACCGCAACGCGCTCTCCACCCGGCTGATGGCCGAACTGACCGCCGGCCTGACCGCCGCCGCGGCCGACCCGGAGGTCCGCGCCGTGGTGCTCGGCCACACCGGCAAGGTGTTCTGCGCGGGTGCGGACCTCTCCGAGGCGACCGGTGCGGACCCGACCGTCGGCCCGCGCGGCCTGGTCGACCTCCAGCGGGCCATCGTCGACTGCGCGAAGCCGGTGATCGCCGTGATCGACGGGCACGTCCGGGCCGGCGGCCTCGGGCTGGTCGGCGCCGCCGACCTCGCGCTGGCCGGGCCGGCCGCCACCTTCGCGTTCACCGAGGTCCGGCTGGGCCTCGCGCCGGCCGTCATCTCGCTGCCGCTGCGCCCCAAGCTGGACCCGCGCGCCGCCTCCCGGTACTACCTGACCGGCGAGGTCTTCGACGCCGCCGAGGCCGCCCGGATCGGCCTGATCACCGAGGCGACGGACTCCGCGGAGTCCACCGGCACCGCGCTCAAGGGACTGCTGGACGCGTTGCGGCTCGGCTCGCCGCAGGGCCTCGCGCAGTCCAAGCGGCTGGCCAACGCCGAGGTGGTGCGTTCCTTCGAGCGGGACGCCGACGAGCTGGTCGAGCTGTCGGCCAGGCTGTTCGGCTCGGACGAGGCGCAGCAGGGCATGCGGGCCTTCCTGGAGAAGCGGCCGGCGCCCTGGGCCCGCTGAGGGAGGGCGTGCGGCGCGGCGAGGTGGTGTGCTCGGTGATCTCCGTGGCGCACGAGCGTGGCACCCGTCGGCGGATTTCGGACGGGGTTCCGGGCCGGCCGAGCCGGGTGTGATGTTGGCCGCCTGCCCGGTGGCGGCGCCCTACGGACCGGTAACGTGGCCGCATGTCGATCACCCGTTCCCTGTTCTCCGCCGTCCGGTCCGGCGGTCGCCGCGCCGCCGGCCGCCTCGTTCACCGGGGCTGGCAGTGGGTGCAGCGGGCCGGTGCGGTGTCCAGCGAGAGCCCCGGGCCGTACCGGTTCGGCGAACTGGGCGCGGGGACGAAGCTGACCTTCCCGCTGGGCGCGGTGTTCAACGAGCAGTGGATCACCATCGGCCCGTTCTCGATCATCGGCGAGCGCGTCACCATCAGCGCCGGCTTCCTGCCCGGACTCGACCTCGGGCCCGAGCCGATCATCCGGATCGGCGGCGGCTGCGTGATCGGCCGCGACAGCCACATCGTCGGCCACCAGTCGATCGTCCTCGGCGACGACGTCTGGACCGGCCCCGGCGTCTACATATCCGACCAGGCGCACGAGTACCGCGCCACCGACCTGCCGATCGGCAAGCAGTGGCCGCGCAACGAGCCCGTCGAGATCGGCGCCGGCAGCTGGATCGGCACCGGCGCGGTGATCCTCCCCGGCGCCCGGCTCGGCCGCAACGTGGTGGTCGCGGCCGGCTCGGTGGTCCGCGGTGAGGTGCCCGACCACAGCGTCGTCGCCGGCGCGCCCGCGAAGATCGTCCGCCGCTGGACCGCGGAGGAGGGGTGGCAGCCGCCGTTCCGCCACGACCCGCCCAACCCGCTCGCCGACGACATCACCGCCGAGCAGCTGCGGGCGCTGGCGGGCTGGGACTTGAGGCTGCCGGGCGAGTCGGGGGCGTGAGGGGCCCGTCGGGGTCCTGAGCTGCCCCGGGCGGGCCGCGGCGGGGCCCGGCGGGCCGGGGCGAGCCGCTGCCGGGCCCGGGCGGGCCGCGGTCGGCTCGCGGTCGGCTGCTCGCGGGCGGAGGCGACAGCTCCGGCCTCGGGTCCGCCCCCCGTTCTCTGCCCGCCGGTGCCGGTGCCGGCGTCAGGCCGGCTCCTGGGTGCGCTCGGCGTCGTGGGCGGCGATGGCGGCGGTGATGCGCAGGAGGTCGGCGGGGCGGGTGGGGTCGAGGCCGGTGAGGACGGCGATGCGGCGCAGCCGGTAGTCGACGGTGTTCGGGTGCAGATGGAGGGCGCGGGCCGTGTGACGGCGGTTGAGGCCGCCGGCCAGGTGGGTGCGGAGGGTGGCGAGCAGGTCGCCGGAGCCCGCCAACGGCTCGATCAGGGAGGCGAGTCCGGACCGGGCGTGGCTGGGCCGGCTGAGCTGGTACTCCAGCAGGACGTCGTCGAGCCGGTGCAGCCCGGGCGGGCGGCCGAAGGCCTGCGCGACCTCCAGCACCTCGTGGGCGAGCGCGGCCGCGCCCGGGACGCCGGAGGGGGTGGTCGCCGCGGCGCCGGCCTGGACGGCGGCGCCCGCCGTGCGGGCCGCCCGGTGGACGGTGTCGGCGAGCTGCTGCCAGGTGGTGACGGGGACGGCGTCCGGCCGGTGGTCGAGCGGGACGAGTGCCACACCGCCGGAGACGGTGAGCGAGGTGAGCGCCGACTGCCGGGTGCGGTGGTCGAGTTCGGCGCGGAGCCGGCGGAGTTTGCGGTGGCCGGCCACCGTCCGGTCGACGCCGGGCGCCCGTTCGTCGGGGTGGTCGGCGACGGCGAGGCAGAGCACGGCGTACGCGGGCGGGAGCCGGAGGCCGGCGCGGGCGGCGGCCTCGTCGGCGGGGGCGCCGTCGAGCAGCGCGGTGAGCAGGGCGTGCCGGGTGGCGTGCCGTTCGTCGGCGAGGCCGCGGTGCTCCTCGACGTAGCCGGCGCCGGCGGCGGAGGTGGCCTGGCGGAGCTGGTCGAGCAGGAGCCGGTTGAGGACGAGCAGGTCGGCGGCGTCGCCGTCCCGTGCCTGCCGGGTGACCAGCTCCCAGCAGACCTCCATGCCGAGGTGGTGGGCGAGCAGGACGGCGTCGAGCGGCAGCCCCTCCTCCGCCCGGCGGGCGGCGGCCTCCCGGACGGCGGCGAACTCGCCCTCGGGCGCGGGCAGTCCCGTGCGGACGGCCTGGGCGAGGGCGCGGATCCGGCGCTCGGTGACCTGGGCGAGTTCACCGGTGACCTGTTCGCGCGGCAGCCGGCGGTAGGTCGGTACGCGTTCCAGCAGGGCGGCGATGACGGTCTCGACCAACTCCGGCACGGCGCCGAGCAGCCGTTGGTCGGCGGGCACTCCACCGATCACCGGGATCCGCCAACCGGGGGCGAGAGCGGGTGAATTGTGACTGGTCACAGAAAACACCGTCCAGGTCTGGGGGACACCCAAGGGCCGGGTCGGAGGGGCGACCGCATGATGGAGGCACTCGGGTTACCTGTTGGTAACAAACTTCCGCTGTGGAGGCAACAGTTGGGAACCCCACTTCTCCGCTTCTCCGCAAGACCGGTCCGCCGCGGGCTGCTCGGCACCCTCGGCCCGGCCCTGTTGGCCGGTGCGCTGCTCGCGGGCGGGCAGGCCGGTGCCGCGTACGCGGCTGCCGGGACGGACGCGACCCCCACCGCGTCCGCCCCGTCGGTCCCGCTCCCGGAGGCACAGCCCTCCTCGGCCCAACTACCGCCGGACGGTGACACGGTGGCCTCGCCGCCGGGCGCCAACGACTGGTCCTGCAAGCCGACGGCCGCGCACCCCGACCCGGTGGTCCTGGTGCACGGCACCTTCGCCAACCGGTACGAGAACTGGCTCGCCCTCTCACCGCTGCTCAAGAGCAAGGGCTACTGCGTCTTCGCCCTGGACTACGGCACGGTGCCGGGCATCACCTCGTCCGGCAGCGGCCTGCTGCTGCCGATCGGCGGGCTCGGTCCGGCCGACCGGTCGGCGGCCCAACTCGGCGGCTTCGTCGACCTGGTGCGTGCGGCGACCGGCGCGGCCAAGGTCGACCTCGTCGGCCACTCGCAGGGCGGCATGCTCCCGAACTACTACCTGAAGTTCCTCGGGGGCGCGGCCAAGGTCGACAAGGTCGTCGGCCTGGCGCCGTCCAACCACGGGACCACGCTCGACGGCATTACCAAGCTGGCGCCGTACTTCCCCGGGGCCGCCGACCTGATCTACACCGCCTGCAACGCCTGCCGGGACCAGGCGGTGGGCTCCGCGTTCAACCAGAAGATGGCCTCGGTGCCGGACACCGTGCCGGGCGTTCGCTACACGGTGATCTCGACCGTGTACGACGAGGTGGTCACGCCGTACCGCACCCAGTTCCTCAGCGGTCCGAACGTGGACAACGTGGTCCTCCAGGACAACTGCCCGGTCTCGCTCGCCGAGCATGTGGCGATCGCCTTCTCGCCGACCGCGCTGCACCTGGTCACCAACGCGCTCGACCCGGCGCACGCGACACCGGCGTTCTGCGGCTGATCGCAGCCGCCGCGTTCGCCGCGTTCGCTGCGTGCGCTGTGTCCGCGGAGTTCGCTGCACAGGAAGTCGGCCGGTCCGACGTCCTGTGCAGCGGCATTTCAGGGGGTGGCCGTGCGGAAGGTGACCACGGCGGTCACGCCGTCGGGCCGCAGCTCGTACGTGCCCGGCCCGTCCAGCAGGGCGGCGTCGAAGCGGTCGAGGGCGGTGCCGTCCGCGAGGGCGGCGGTGCCGGCGAGGCAGAGCACGAGGGCGGTGGCGCCGGCCGGGACCTCCACCGGCCCGGGCGCGGTGACCAGGGCGAGGCCGGCGGTGGTGCGGCCGCGGCGGGTCATCACGTTGAAGTCCACCACCGGGCCGCCGAGCAGACGGCAGTCGGTGGCCGCGTCGCCGGAGAACGCGAACGGGCGGAACGGGGCGTCGACGCGGTGCTCGGCGCCGTCGACGGTCAGCGCCATCCCCGGGCCGTCGACCAGCGTGATCACCCGGTCGATCCCGGGGAACACCGAGAACGGCCCGGCGGAGGCGACGTCCGCGAGGCTCACCCGCCAGTCGAAGGCGTCCAGCCCGGCCCCGGCCGGGAAGCCGGCGACCTCCCTGGTCACCCCGCCCCCGTTGAGCCACGCCGTCGCCGGGCGCTCGCCCGCCCGCAGTACCCGGATCCGCCCGCTGGTCGTCATGGCGGCATCCTGCCACGGGGCCGGGGGAGAGGTCAGAGCAGGACGACCTCGACCCGGCTCTCCCGCAGGATCTCCCACACGACGGGGAGGCGCGGCAGCCGCGTGCGGGCGAGGTCGGCACGGTGCCGGTGGAGGCCCTCTTCGCCGCAGGTCAGGCGGTACAGGGCTCCGTCCACCGTGCCAGGGTACGGGTGACGCTCCCCGGGGCCGGTGGTGAAGGGGCGTCAGCGGCCGTGCCGGGAGCGGCGCCGCGCGCTGTGTCAGCGGCGGGTGCGGACGGTGAGGGGGAGGAAGGCGGCCAGCGCGGCGGTCACCGCGACGGTGGTGAGGGCGAGCGGCAGGCCCACGGCGTCGGCGAGGAAGCCGATCACCGGCGGGCCGATCAGCATGCCGCCGTAGCCGAGGGTGGAGGCGAGGGCGACGCCCTGCGGGCCGCCGGTGGCGCCGGCCTGGGCGATGGCGAGCGGGAAGAGGTTGGCCAGGCCGAGGCCGACCAGGACGAAGCCGGTGAGGGCGAGCGGCACCGAGGGGGCGAGCGCGGCGAGCAGCATGCCGGCCGCGGCGGTGAGTCCGCCGAGGAGCATCAGCCGGGTCTGGCCGAAGCGGATGGAGAGCCAGGTGCCGGCGACCCGCCCGCTGGTCATCGCGAAGGCGTAGGCGGCGTACCCGGCGGCGGCCGTGCCGGCACTGGCGTGGACGTCGTCGGTGAGGTGCAGGGTGGTCCAGTCGGCGATGGCGCCCTCGCCGTAGGCGGTGCAGAGGGCGGTGAGCCCGAGCAGCAGCACGAGGAGCCGGGCGTGCGGCAGGCGGTTGTCCGGCGCGTCGGAGGAGGCCGCCGGAGCCGGGGCGCGGCCGGGGGCGATCACCGGCGCGGCCGGCCCGCGGAGCAGGACGACACCCGCGGCCACGGTGACGGCGAGCCCGAGCAGGCCGCCGAGGGCGAGTGCCCAGGCGGTGGTGAGGGTGGTCGCGAGGAGGCCGCCGACGCCCGCGCCGAGCAGGCCGCCGAGGCTGTACCCGGCGTGGAAGCTGGGCATCACCGGGCGTCGCAGCTGCGCCACCAGGTCGACGGCGGCGCTGTTCATGGCGACGTTGGCCCCGCCGTACCCCGCGCCGAACAGCAGCAGGACGCCACCGAGTGCCGCCACCGAGTGGGCGTGCGCGGGCAGCGGGACGGCGAGGCTGAGCAGGGCGAGCGAGCCGACGGTGACCGGCCGGGAGCCGTACCGGAGGCAGAGCCGGCCGACCAGCGGCATGGTGGCGACGGCGCCGGCCGAGACGCAGAGCAGGGCGAGCCCGAGCGCACTGTGCGAGGCGCTGACCTGGCTGCGGATGTCCGGGATGCGGACGACCCAGGCGGCGAAGAGAAAGCCGTCGACGGCGAAGAAGGCGGTGAGCGCCAGGCGCGCGGCACCCCAGGAGCCGCCGGTGGCGCCCCGTGGGGCCCCGTCGGCTCCCCGGGGGGTGTCGGAGAGGGCGGGTGTGCTGCGAGACTCGGGGAACGGCCGGTCGGTGCGGGCATGGTCTTGGATTTTGTTTCGGAGCGGCACAAAGTAACAATAGGGGCGTGCAGCTCACTCCTTCAAGTCCGAAGCCCTCGAGTCCGAAGCCCTCAGGACCGCGGCCCGGCGCTGAGGCCGACCACGACGCGCAGCGCGAAGCCCACCGTCGCGCCGCCCCCGATCGCGGCCGGACGCTGCTCGGCCCCGCGCTCGCGCTCATCCACACCGGCCAGGCGCCGACCCGTTCGGCCCTCACCCGCGCGCTGGACGTCACCCGGGCCACCGCCGGCGCCGTCACCGCGGAGCTGGAGGCGCTCGGCCTGATCACCGTCGACTCCCGCCCGGCCGGCGGCGGACGCGGACGCCCCTCGCATCGGCTGGCCATCGACCCCGAGGGTCCGGTCGTCATCGCCGGGCAGATCCACGCCGACGGGCTGAGCGTCACCCTCGCCGGGCTCGGCGGACTGCTGGAACCGCCGGTCCACCGGCCGCTGCCCGCCGCCACCGACCCCGTCCGGATGCTGCGCGCCGTCGCCGAGGCCGGTGCCGAACTGGCCCGCAACAGCAGTCGCCGCTGCCTCGGCGCCGCCCTCGCGCTGCCCAACCCGGTCACCGAGCCCGACGGCACCGCGCTCGCCGCCCTGCACTTCGCCTGGCCCAGCGGCACGCCCGTCGCCGACCTCTACGACGTCGAGGTCGGCCGCGCCGACAACGGTCCGCGCGCGCTCGACCCGCTGCCCACGGCCATCGCCAACGACGCCAACCTGGGCGCGCTCGCCGAGTACCGGCACGGCGCCGGCCGCGGCGCCCGCCACCTGCTGCTGGTCACCTCCGGCCACCGCGGCGTCGGTGGCGCGCTGGTCATCGATGGCCGGCTGCACACCGGCAGCGCCGGGCTCGCGCTGGAGGTCGGCCACCTGACCGTCGACCCGCAGGGCCGACCCTGCCAGTGCGGCAACCGGGGCTGCCTCAACTCCGAGACCGACCCGGACGCCCTGTTCGCCGCCGCCGGGCTCACCCCCGACCCGGACCGGCCGCTGCTCGACCAGGCCCGCGAACTCTGCCGCGCCGCCGCCACCGACGAGCGCGCCCGGGCCGCCGTCGAGCACGTCATCGACCGGCTCGGCCTCGGGCTGGCCGGCGTCGCCAACATCCTCAACCCCGACCGGGTGGTGCTCAGCGGGCTCCACCTCGACCTGCTGGAGGCCGCCCCCGAGCGGCTGCGCGCGGTGGTCGCCGAGCGCTGCCTCTGGGGGCGCAGCGGCCGGGTGCCGATCGTCGGCGCGGAGCTGGCGCACGGCGCGCTGGCCGGTGCGGCGGAGCTCGCCTGGCGGCCGTACCTGGCGGACCCGCAGTCGGTGGCGGCGGGGGTGTAGCCCGCGTCCACGGAGGCGACCGGGGCGGGGTGTGGTGTGGTCACTCGGAGACTCTGCGGTTCTGTGGTTCGGCGGCTCCGCGGTTCCGCGGCGGTGGGCGGCGGGGCGAGGACCGGCAGGGCGATAAGCGGAAGCTGGGGCTACGGAAATGGTTACTTATCGTGACTCCCGTACACTCGTAGTGAGCAATACGGGGGGTCGAGCGAGGAGAGCAACCATGGGAAGCCAGCTGAGCGCCGAGCGGACGAGCACCGCGCGGACCGACGACGTCGACCGCTCCGACGCGGCCTACCGCAGCTGGCTCAAGGAGGCGGTGCGCAAGGTCCACGCCGACGCCAACCGCTCCGCCGACACCCACCTACTGCGCTTCCCGCTCCCCGCCGACTGGGGCATCGACCTCTACCTCAAGGACGAGTCCACCCACCCCACCGGCTCGCTCAAGCACCGGCTGGCCCGTTCGCTCTTCCTGTACGGGCTCTGCAACGGGTGGATCCGCCCCGGCAAGCCGGTGATCGAGGCCTCCAGCGGCTCCACCGCCGTCTCCGAGGCGTACTTCGCACAGCTCATCGGCGTGCCGTTCGTCGCGGTGATGGCCAAGTCCACCAGCCAGGCCAAGATCGACCTGATCCAGTTCCACGGCGGCGAGTGCCACCTGGTGGAGCGCTCGGACGAGGTGTACGAGGCGTCCGCCCGGCTCGCCGAGGAGACCGGCGGCCACTACATGGACCAGTTCACCTACGCGGAGCGGGCCACCGACTGGCGCGGCAACAACAACATCGCCGAGTCGGTCTTCGCCCAGCTGCGCCTGGAGCCGCACCCCGAACCGGCCTGGATCGTCGCCACGGCCGGGACGGGCGGCACCTCGGCGACCATCGCCCGGTTCGTCCACTACATGCAGTACGACACCCGGATCTGTGTCGCCGACCCGGAGAACTCCTGTTTCTTCGACGGCTGGGTCCAGCACGACCCGGAGGCGCTCTGCGACAGCGGCTCCCGGATCGAGGGGATCGGCCGGCCCCGGATGGAGCCGAGCTTCGTGCCCGGGGCGATCGACCGGATGATGAAGGTCCCGGACGCCGCGTCGATCGCCGCCGTGCGGGTGCTGGAGGACGTGCTCGGCAAGAAGGCCGGCGCCTCCACCGGCACGGGCCTGTGGGGAGCGCTGAAGATCGTCGCGCAGATGCGGGCGGCGGGGGAGCGCGGCAGCGTGGTCACCCTGATCTGCGATCCGGGTGACCGCTACCTCGACAAGTACTACTCGGACGACTGGCTGGCCGGCGAGCGGATCGACATCGCGCCGTACCGGGCCGGTCTGGAGTCCTTCCTGGCCGGCGGCGCCTGGTCGGGCTGACGCCGGCCACGGCCCGCTCGGGTCAGGCGCCGGGCCGGCGCTCGGTGAGGAACAGGGCGCCGGTCAGCGCAACGAGGACGGCCGTGGCGCCGTGGATGCCGTAGGCGGCGGCCGCCGAGCCGTGGTGGCTCAGCACGTTCAGTGCGTCGTCCAGCGGGACGAGCGCGTCGGCCAGCAGGAGCATGCCCAGGGCGCGTCGGTGGCCGGTGGCGAGCAGGGCCAGGACGGCGATGCCCGAGGCGAGGTCTCGGATGCCCTTGACGTCGAAGAACGCGGCGGCCCCGCCGTGCGGCCACTCGGGCAGGCCGAAGCCGGTGACGGTGGTCTCGGGGGCGAACAGGTAGCTGACGCCGACGTATCCGATGCCGAGGGCGAGCAGGACGGCCAGGACGGTGGCGGTCCTCTCGCGGGCGGTGCGGGTAGTGCGGGTAGTGCGCACGGGGCGGGTGCCGGTGGCGGTGGCGGTGGCGGTGCCGGTGGAGGTCGCGGTGGTGGCGGCCGGGGTGACGGTGGTGGTGCCGGACATGGTGGATCCCCCTTGATGTGAACCGGAAGCCTGCGCCGCACTGCTTTCTAGCGCCGCTAGGAACTGAAACGAGGCTAGCCCTATCGACGCTCCCTTGTCTAGCGCTGCTAGGATTCGTCCCATGTCAATCCGGGAGCGCCGCGAGCGCGAACGCGCCGAGCGGCAGCAGCTGATCATCCGAACCGCCCGCGAACTGGCCGAGGGCGAGGACTGGGAGGCGGTGACGACCCGTCGGCTCGCCGAGCGGATCGAGTACAGCCAGCCCGTGCTCTACAGCCACTTCGCCAACAAGGACGCGATCGTGGCGGCCGTCGCACTGGAGGGCTTCCCCGCGCTGGCCGCCGACCTGCGGGCCGCCGTACGGAAGGCCGACGGGCCGGCCGAGGCCTTCGGCGCCGTGGCCGGCACCTATCTCACGTTCGCGGCTGCCAATCCGGCGCTCTACGACGCGATGTTCACCCTCGCGACGGACCTGCCGTTCGGGCAGCCGGACTCGCCCGTCCCGCTGAAGGAGGCCTTCGCCGCGCTCGTCGGGCCGATCGCCGAGGTGGCCGGTGCCGAGGATCCGGAGCCCTTCGCCGAGATGGTCTGGGCGGCCCTCCACGGCCTCGTCACCCTCGCCCGGAGCGGCCGGCTGCGCCCGGACTTCGCGGAGCAGCGGCTGGCGCTGCTGGTGGAGCGGATGCTGGGTGGTGCGGCCCGTCGGGGGTGACGGGACGTCGCTGGCAGAGGCACTGTGGGCAGCGAACGCATGTCGGATGTCGTCCTCTGCCGCTTGTCAGCTGCGGCTCCGCAGGTCAGGCGCCCTGCCTGCCCGTGCGGCGGAGCACCGCCCTGCCGCCCGCGAGGTCGATGCCGGTCCGCTTCGGCGCGCCGTCGTGCTCGTCGTCCCGCAGCACCAGCTCGATCCGCCGCTGCTCCAGCTGCACACGCTTGCTCGGGTAGAGCAGCGCGTGCAGCTCCTCGGTGGCGGTCGCTCCCGCGCCGCCCCCACCCCTGCGCGATCCCGTACGCGATCCCGGAAGCGCGCCGTCCGCCCCCGGCCGGGCGAGCAGCCGGCGGGCGACCGCGCCGAGGAAGAACACCACGACCAGGGCGGCCGGCAGCAACAGCCCGCCCGCCGCGCCGGTGAGAAGCATGCTCATGCCGGTTCAACGCCCGGCGGGTGGAGGGGAGTTCCTCGCCGGACGGTGCCACGCCGAGCCGGACGGTGCCACGTCGAGCCGGACGGTGCCACGTCGAGCCGGTTGGGGCAGTCGGTTGGGGCGGCCGCTCGGGGCAGCCGGTCAGGGGATCCGGGCGCCCGGGAGGTCGGCGGGGACGAGCAGCTGGAGCTCCTCGGTGGACGGGTCCTCCAGGTGGGCGACCCGCATCGCGTGCCGCTCGACCATCGTCTCGAAGACCTGCCGGGCCGTGCGTCCGTTGCCGAAGTTGGGGCCGCGCTCCAGGCCGGCGAAGTGGTCGAGCAGCGCGCCCTCGGTGGCCTCGGCCAGCGCGTACTCGTGCTCGGCGCACTGGGCGCGGGCGATCTCCAGCAGCTCGTCCGCGCTGTAGTCGGAGAAGGTGATGGTCCGTGAGAACCTGGACGAGACACCCGGGTTGGCGGAGAGGAAGCGTTCCATCTCGGCGGTGTAGCCGGCCACGATGACGACCACCTCGTCCCGGTGGTCCTCCATCAGCTTGACCAGGGTGTCGATCGCCTCGCGGCCGAAGTCGCGGGCGCCGTCCTCGGGGGCCAGCGCGTACGCCTCGTCGATGAAGAGCACCCCGCCGCGGGCCCGGTCGAAGGCGGCGGCGGTGCGGATCGCGGTGGAGCCGATGTGCTCGCCGACCAGGTCGACGCGGGCCACCTCGACCAGGTGGCCGCGCTGCAACACCCCGAGTGAGGCGAGGATTTCGCCGTAGAGCCGGGCCACGGTGGTCTTGCCGGTGCCGGGGGCGCCGGTGAAGACCAGATGGCGGCGGAGCGAGGGGGCCTTGAGCCCGGCCTGTCGGCGGCGCCGGCCGACCGAGATCAGGTCGATCAGCGTCCGCACCTCCTGCTTGACCGTGGCCAGGCCCACCAGCGCGTCGAGTTCGGCGAGCGCTTCGTCGGCGGGCCGGCAGTCCGGAATCGGCCCGATCGCCGCCGATGCCGGTGCCGACACCGGGGCGGGAGCCACCAGTGCGGTCAACGGAGGTGCCGGTGCCGCGAGTTGGGCGGTCCGCGGGGCGGGCAGCTCGGGCCCGGGTGCGGCCGGCGCGACGTCGTCCGAGGTGCAGGCCTCCACCACCGGCCCGGGCTCGGAGAACTCGAAGCCGGCCCGCTCGTTCTGCTCCGCCCGGCAGCGGGTCAGGACGGTGCGGCAGCCGTCGATGATGTGGAAGCCGAAGCCCTTGCCGTGCGAGACCCGGCAGTCCTCGAAGGTGCCGCGGCCCTGTGCCGAGACGTACACACCGGCGTCCGAGCTGGCCCGGACGGTGCAGTCGCGCACCACCGGGTCGGCGCCCTTGGTGACGATGACGCCGGTGGCCACGTCGGAGATCTCGCAGTCGGTGAGCAGCCCGCCGCTGCCGTGGTCGCGGAACCAGAGCCCGGTGCCGGCCTCCTGGACCCGGCAGCGGGTGAGCGTCACCCCGGCGCCGCCGCTGACCGAGACCGCGGAGCTGCGGATCCGGCTGAACGAGCAGCCCTCGGCGGTGGCGGTGGAGTCGCGGTCCAGGACGAAGAGCGCGTCCGGCAGGTCGTGCAGCGAGCAGTCGGTGAGGGTGAGCCGGGCGCCGTCGCTGACCCAGAGCGCCGGGTACTCGCCCGACGATCCGTGGATCTCGCTGGACTCGGCGGTGGCCTCGGTGCCCTGGTCCCAGACCGAGAGCGCGCCGCGCCCGAAGTCCCGCACGGTGCTGTTGACCAGGCTGAGCCGGGCCCGGCCGCGCAGGTCGGCGCCGTTCTCCGGAAGGTCGTGCACCCGGCAGCCGGTCAGCACCAACTCGGCCTCGCTGTCCAGGGTCACGCCGTTGCCGGTGACCCGGTGGATCTCGCAGTCGACCAGCCGCCCGCCGGCCTGCGCCTCGGCCTGCACCCCGCTGCCCCGGATCTCGTAGATCTCGCAGCCGGTCAGCTCGGCGGCGCTGCCCGGGTCGGCCAGGAGCACGCCGGCGCCGCCCGCGTGGTGGATCCGGCAGCGTTCGAGCGCGGCGGTGGCGCCGTCGAGGACGGCCAGTCCGGCCTGCCCGGCGGCGGCGACCTCGCAGTCCTCGAAGGCGGCCGCGGTCCCCTCGCCGCGCAGCCGCAGGCCGAGACCGGCCGGGTTGGTGACCACGCAGCCGCGCAGGGTGGGCCGGGCGCCGCCGGTGACCTCGACGCCGGTGGCCGAGCGGGTCTCCACCCGGCAGCCGCTGAGCGAGGGAGTCGCCTCCGGGCCGGTGACCAGCACGGCCGGGACGGAGCTGTCGCTGCCCTCGATCACCAGGTCACGGACGATGGCGGCGGCGGTGACGGTCAGGGGCACGCCACCCGGCGGGTCGATCCGGACCGTGCCGGGGCCCTGCGCGGGGACGACGGTGACCGCCTTGTCCAGCACCAGGTTCTCCCGGAAGGTGCCGGGCCGGACGGTCACCGTGTCGCCCGGCTCGGCGGCCGCGAGGGCCTCCGCGAGCGTGTCGTACTCGCCGGCGCGACGCCGCCAGCGGGATGCGCTGTCCTGGGTGACCCGGACCCTGTGCTCAGCCATGACGGTCTGTCGTCCCCACCTTCGTCGAGCCGGCGATCAACGGGCCGTGTGCGCGTGTTGCGCGGGCCGCCCGCCCACCGTAGCGCGCCCGCGCGGGTGGTCCGGCCGCCCGGCGCAGAGAGGTGCCGGGGGCCGTTTCGTCTTCACCACATGCTTCAACGAGCGCGCACAGTTCCGGTTCCGGACGGGACGGGAACGAAGGAGGCGGCCGGGAGGCTCAGACCGTCTCGTTCGCCGGCCAGTGGGCGCCGTCCTCCAGCACCTCGACCTCGTCACCGACCCGGAGCGTGCCGAGCACGTCGCCGTCGGTGCCGGCCGGGCGCTCGGGGATCAGGTTCTGCCCGAACGCCGCCTTCTTGAGCAGCTTGTGGTGCCGGGCCAGGGTGCGCAGCGGCTCGGGGCCGCGCCGCTCGCCGCTCTCCTGGTCGGTGGTGGTGACCACGCACCGGCCGCACGGCTTGACCACCTTGAAGGTCAGCCCGCCGATCCGGATCCGGCGCCAGCCGTCCTCGGCCCACGGCTCGGCGCCGCCGACCACGACGTTCGGGCGGAACCGCTCCATCGGCAGGGTCTCGTGGCCCTCCGGGTGCTCCTCGCCGATCAGCGCGTTGAGCTTCTCCAGCGAGGCGGTGGTGACGAGCAGCAGCGGGAAGCCGTCGGCCATCGAGACGGTGTCGCCGGGCGCGGAGAACTGCGGGTCGACCGGGCGGGCCCGCGGGTCGTCCAGGTGCACCAGGCGGTAGTCGCCGAGGTGCTCGGCGATCCAGAGGTGGGCCTCCTTGACCGCCTCGGCGGCGCGGAACCGGGTGCCCCAGACCTCGACCTCGGCGAGCGGGTCACCGGCCGCGACGGCCGGAGCCGGGACGTCGATCCGGGAGCCGCCGGGGGCGGTCAGGGTGAGCGTGCCGTTCTCGGAGAGCTCGGCGCGGATCTGGCCGAGGGCGGCGTTCTCGCGCTGGCTGACGAAGCGTCCGGTGGCGTCGGCCAGCATCCAGCGGCGGTCGCCTACCAGACCCCACGGTTCGACCCGGGCGCTCGCGGGGCTCAGACGGTACATCGACTTGACGGGGTAGACGTGGAGTCCGGTGAGCAGCATCCCCCTATCCTGCCAGCACCCGCCGGACCGCCGGCACCCCCGGTGGCCGGGGCTGCGGCACCCCGTACGCGCACGGACCGCCCGGACGCCGTGGGGGGCGGTCCGGGCGGTCCGTGGATGACCCGTTTCTCCGTACGCCCGGCGCGCGGTGGCGCCGGGTGGTGCTCAGGTGGTGCGGGTTCGGGCCGGGTGGGGCCGGCCCGAGGGCGTCAGTAGCCCTGGCCCTGCGGCTGGTAGCCCTGCTGGAACTGGCCCGGCTCGCCGTACGCGCCCGGGCGCTGCGGCTGCATCGGGCGGACCGGCGCGACCGGGGAGACGGCCGGGCGCAGCTGGGCGCCGCCGAAGCCCTGGTCGCCGCCCTGGCCCTGGAAGCCGGGGCCGCCGGCCGGGCCGGCGCCGGCGAAGGACTGCTGGCCGCCGAAGCTCTGCGGGCCGCCGTTCGGCTGGCCGGCGGGCTGCGGCTGGCCGCCGAAGGACCCCGGGCCGCCCATCGGCTGCGCGCCGAAGGACTGCGGGCCGCCCTGGCCGGCGCCGACGAAGGTGTTCTGCCCGCCGAAGCTCTGGCCGCCGGACGGCTGGTAGCCGCCGCCGGTGGCCTGCGAGAAGCCGGGGGCGGGAGCCTGCGGACGCTGGCCGGACAGGTACGGCTGCGGGCCTCCGTAACCGGGGACGGGCGGCTGGGGCGCGGAGGCGTACGCCGGTGCGGGCTGGGCCGGGATGTACGTCGTGGCGGGGCCGGCGGAGGGACCGCTGCTCGGGCCGGGGCCCAGGGCGAGGCGGGCGGGCGGCAGCGCGGGGAGGTTGCTGCCGGGGGTGTCGTACCCACCGCCGTACCGGTTGTCGTAGGACGGGCCGAGGCCGGATCCGTAACCGGACGACAGTGCCGGCGGCAGGGCGGCCGGCACGTTGATGGGCGCGATCTGCGGGACACCGCGCTCTGCGACGAGGGAGTCGTAGATGGGCGTGCCGGAGGAGAAGGACGGAGAGGGGTAGCCGACTCCGTCGTAGGAGCGGGGCGAGGTCATGGGGCATACGGTAAGCCCACAATGCGCCTGCTGAGGAGAGTGGGAGGCCGAGCAGTTCGAGTGTTTACACAGTCTTCGCTCGCACAAAGGTTTCGAAAGTAGTAAGAACGGACATTCTGGCAGCGAGTTCAGGCCAGGTTCGGGCCGGGGTGCGGCCTCGAACGGAGCCCGGACGGGGCCCGCGAAGGCCGGTGCGGTGACGGGGCAGTGGACGGTTCCGGTCCGGGCGAAGAAACCTTTGCGGGCGGGGCGTGCGCTGGCGCATTCGAGCCCCTGCCGGGGGGCCGGCAGCGGCTCGTGAATGTTTCGGGAATAAATTTCCCGTGAGGGCTGGTCAGGGGCGCGAAGCCCGAGGTCAGCGAGCCTGCGCGGCCGCGGGCCGGTGTGTCGTGGATGTGTGGGCCCTGGTGTGCGGGTCGTCGTGTACGGGCCGTGGGCGTGTGTGCCGGGGGCCCGGGCGTCAGCGGGCCTGGGCCGGCTGCCGGTGGGACGCCTGGGCGGGGAAGCCCGGCCGGCCGGCCACCTCGGAGGTGCAGAACGAGCAGCGCACCGCCGCCGCCGGGATCGGGCTCAGGCACTCCGGGCAGTCCGCCTTGGCGACCGGTGCCGGCTTGGCGCCGTCCAGCCTCGCCTGGAGCTTGCCGACCGGCACCACCACGATGAAGTAGATCACCGCGGCCACCAGCACGAAGCTGATCAGCGCGTTCACGAACACGCCGTACGGGAAGGCGGTGCCGGCCACCGCGAAGGTCTTCTGGGTGAAGTCGCCGACGGCGCCGGTGGCGACGCCGATGAGCGGGGTGAGGAAGGCCGTGACGAACCCGGTGACGACGGCGGTGAAGGCCGCGCCGATGACGATGCCGACCGCGAGGTCGACGACGTTTCCGCGCAGCAGGAAGCTGCGGAATCCCTTGAGCACCGGGTGACTCCAAATCCGGACGGGGGAGGGCGAGATGGGACCGCGGGCCCCGGCCGGACATCCTGCCGACCGGGGGTGCCCGCGGTCCAACCGCGTTCACCCGATCCGCCTAACCGGGCGGGCGGCCGGTCAGGCGGCGCGCAGGCGCTCCGCGTACGGCTGGATCCGGGCCACCGCCGCGGCGATCCGGCGGACGACGGGTGCGTCCATGTGCGACCAGAGCGGCACGGTGAGCACCGCGGAGGCCAGCCGGTCGGTCACCGGCAGGGCCTCGGCCTGGCCGAGGTGGGCGTAGGCGCGCTGGCGCTGCACCGGCGGGTGGAAGTAGCGGCGCGAGTCGATGCCCTCGGCCCTCAGGGCGTCGGCGAGTCGGGACGCGGTGAGCCCGAAGGCGGCGGCGTCCAGGATCAGCGTGAGGTCCTTGAAGGTGGAGACGTCGCCCTCCTCCGGCAGGGCCAGCCGCAGCCCCGGCAGGCCGGAAGTCTCCGCGGCGAACTCGGCCACAAGAGTGCCTCGATGGGCCACCCGTTCGGGCAGCCCGGCCAGCCAGTTGAGGCCGACGGCGGCGTGCAGTTCGCTCATCCGGGCATTCAGGCCGGGGAAGAGCGTGTCGTAGTCGCCGGGGTTTCCGTAGTCGCGGGCGGTGCGCAGCCGGCCGGCGAGGCCGGCGTCGCGGGTGGCGACCAGGCCGCCCTCGCCGGCCACCGCGACCTTGGTCGGGCTCATCGAGAACACCTCGGCGTAGCCGAAGTTGCCGACCGGCACGCCCTTGCGGCGGCTTCCGAAGCCGTGCGCCGAGTCGTAGACCAGCGGCACGCCGGCCGCGTCGGCGGCTTCCTGGAGCCGTTCGACCTGGCAGGGCGTGCCGTAGACGTGGGTGGCCATCAGCGCGGCCGGGCGGTCGGCGGCGGCGAGCCGGGCGGCCGCGTCGTCGGGGTCGAGGGTGATGTCCTGCTCGCGGGCCTCGGCGAACACCGGGGTGCCGCCGGCCCAGTGGGCGGCGTGCGCGGTGGCGGAGAAGGTGAAGCCGGGCATCACCACCGGGCGCCCGCCCTCGACCCCGGCGGCCTGGAGCACCAGCATCAGGCCGGCGGTGCAGTTGGAGACGGCCACCACGTGCGGCACGTCCAGCAGCTTGGCGGCGGTCTCCTCCAGTTCGGCGACGGTGCGGCCGTTGGTCAGCTGCCCGCTGTCGAGGACGGTGCCGAGCCGCTCCAGCAGCGCGGCGCGGTCGGGGACCCGCACGCGGGTGAGCGGGAGTCCGTCCGGGAACGCGGGCGTGCCGCCGAGGGCGGCGGGCAGGGCAAGGGTGTCGGTGGTCATGGCGCGGTGGATCCCCCCTGGAACGGTGACTGGGACTCGGAGTTGCGCGGGAACGGGAGCCTGCCCGCCGACGGTGGCCCGGACGGTGACCGGGGCGAGGGCTGCGACGAGGGCAGGGGCGAGGACTGTGACGGTGACCGGGGCGAGGGCTGCGGTGGTGGGCAGGGAGGCGGCGAGCCGGACGACGCAGCGGCCTCCGTGCGGCCCGGACCGCCGACGCGGCCGACGGCGTGGACCTCGGGCGGCCGCAGCCGCCCACCCCACTGCCCCGGCGCGACCCGCCAGACCGGTGGCGAGCGGCGCTTGGCCGGCCCGCGGGCCGTGGTGGCCGCCGGGACGACCAGCAGCACCAGCACCAGCGGCAGCACCTGGACGCGCTCGCGCGACAGGATGCCCATGTTGTTGATGGTCGAGAAGGCCCAGCAGAACAGCAGCGTGTAGACGGCGGTGAAGGCGAGGTACGAGCGCTGCACGAACAGCCGGGGCAAGCGGCTCAGCCGCGGCCAGCTGCGGATGAACATCACCAGCAGCGCGAAGCACTCCACCGACTGGATCAGGTTCTGGATGTTGGACGCCTCGAACGGGAACGGCCGGAAGAGTACGCTGACCACGGCGACCGGCAGCCCCGCCGGATTGAGGCTGAACCTGGGCGCGGCGTCCTCCGGCGCGGTCGCGCTGATCATGGAGTTGCCCTGGCTGGTGCGCCGCGAGGTCTCCGAGAGCACCTGGTTGACGGCGTCGCCGCCGGTGCCGTCGGTGCCGAAGAAGGTGGAGACCTGCTGGAGCATCAGCACCGCCATCGCGCCCAGCACCACCGCGGTCAGGATGGTCCGCAGCGGCCCGAGCGCGCTCGCCTGCTGCGGGCGCTTGCGCAGCACGTACGCGACCATCAGTCCGGCCCCGGCGAGCGCGGTGACATGCGGGCGGACCATCGCGGTGCCGAGCGAGCCGAGCGCGATGCAGGCGAAGGCGCCGAAGCGGCGGTCCAGCAGCCGGGCGGTGCCGTAGGTGGTCAGGCCCAGGCAGAACATCATCCAGGCGTCCTTGCCGATGCTCGACGGCCAGAACAGCAGCGAGGGCAGGAAGAAGACCAGCTTGGCGTACTTGCGGGTGTCCGCCTCGGGGAACGCGATCTGCAGCGCCCGCCAGAACAGCAGCAGGCCCCAGAACCCCAGCCAGGAGAAGACGAGGAACCCGCCGATCAGCGACGGCCCGGTGATCGCGTAGACGACGCCGGTGACGATGATGACGAAGCCGGTCCCGGCGACCTTCATCCCGAGGTCGTAGTGGACGCCGGCGAACAGGTCGGCCTGGTCGAGGTAGACGGCGAGCTCGGTGCCCTTCTGGTGGTACATCTTGGCGTCGGCCGCGCCCCCGTACAGCACGAACGCCATCAGGTAGCGGGGGAAGGCGCAGAGCAGCTTGGCCGTCATGGCCAGCAGCAGCAGGCGGAACACGTCCCGCTCGGGGTTGGCGGCGGCGATCCGGGCGAGGATCGGGGTACCGACCGCCATCAGCGCCGGGAGGATCAGCAGTGCGCCCCAGGTGTCGTACGAGGTGTGCACCATGGCGAGCACGAAGAGTGTGACGTAGCCGGTCACCAGCGCGGCCGCGACGGTGGAGGGCCAGGGCACGCGGGTCAGTGCGGCCCGGGCGGGGTGCAGCGCGGCCCGGGCCGCCGGGGCCGGCCATGGCATCAGAAGACCTCCAGGTCGCCGAGGGTGAACCGCCAGTCGGCCACGGTCAGTTCGGTGCGGCCGGCCGGGGTGCGGGCGGCCAGCCGCATGCCGGTGCGCGGTGCGCGCAGGTAGCCGGTGCGCAGTGCGGCGGCGGCCGCCTCGGTGCCGGGGGAGAGGTGGGTGGCGACGTGGTCGCAGCCGGACTCGTGGGCGGCGGCGCGCAGCAGCCGGGCGGCGCTGTCCCGGTCGCCGGGGCGGACCAGGACGTCGGCGAGGGTGAACTCGGCCAGCGGGCCGCGCCGGCGGGGCCGGCCGAGGGCGAGGCCGGTCAGTTCGCCGCCGCGGTGGGCGGTGAGGACGCGGTAGTCCAGGCCCGGGGCCCGCCCGTAGCGCCAGTGCAGGAACTCCGGGGTGCGGCGCACGGCCAGGCGGGGGTCGGCCGCGTCGGCCGCGGCCCGCTCGCGCAGCAGCTCGGCCAGCGGGCCGTCGGCCGGCTGGGCATCGAACCAGTCCCCGGCGGTGGGGAGTTGGCAGGCGACCGGCGCCGCCGGACCGGCCGGACGGCGGTCCAGTGCGGCGCGCACGCCGCGGGCGAACGCCGCCGGGCGCACGGCCCGCAGCGCGACCGGGACCGTCCCGAGCTCCTGCCAGCCCATCGTCCGGTAGCCGGGCAGGCTCTTGCCGTTCGGAGTGTTGAACACCAACTCCGTCTCACCGGAGACCTGTTCGAGCAGGTCCAGGGTGAGCCGGCGGAAGATGCCGCGGCCCTGGAAGTCCGGGTGGGTGGCGGTGTCCACCGGCCGGACGGCGGCGATCGTACGGCCGGTGGCGCCCTCGTGCCACTGCCAGCGCAGGAAGAGCCGGACGCCGGCGAGGCGCCCGTCCGGGGTCTCGGCGAGCAGGCCGGGGCTGGCGCCGAAGGGGTTCTGCCGGTGCTTCCAGGTGAAGAACTCGGCGGTGCGGGTGCCGGTCGGGCCGCCGGCCAGTGAGGCGGTCAGCAGGTCGAGTACCGCCGGGAGGTCGGCGTCCGTGAGCGGGCGGAAGGCCGGCTCGGCGGGGGAGGGCAGGGCACTCACGTCCGGACTCGCACTCATTTCGGTGGTAGGGCCTCCGGAGGAGGCGGTGGTCGGGGGTTCAGCGCCGCAGGACCTGCTCGTACACCGCCTCGACGGCCCGCTGCGCGCCCGCCACGTCGAAGCCCTTCGCGCGCTCCCGGGCCGCCGCGCCGAGGCGCTCGCGCAGCTCCGGGTCGCCGGCCAGCCGGGCCAGGGCCTCGGCCAGCGCGGCCGGGTCGCCGGGCTCCACCAGCAGGCCCTGCCCGCCGTCGTCCACCACCTCCGGCATGCCGCCGACCCGGGTGACGACGGACGGCAGGCCGCTGGTCATCGCCTCCATCAGGGCCACCGGCAGGCCCTCCTGTCGGGAGCTCAGGGTGAACACGTCCAGTCCGGGCAGCAGCACCGGCACGTCGGAGCGCGAACCGGCGAACAACACGCTGTCGGCGACGCCCAGTTCGGTGGCGCGGGCCCGCAGCCGGCCGTCCAGCGGGCCGGCGCCGACCAGCACCAGCCGGGCCTGCGGGTGCCGGCGGCGCAGCGTGGCGTGGGCCGCGAGCAGGGTGGCCTGGTCCTTCTTCGGGGTGAGGTTGCCGACCGTGCCGACCACGAACGCATCCTGCGGGAGCCCGAGTTCGGTGCGCGCGGCGGCGCGGGCGGCCGGACCGCCGGGGGCGCCGGCCAGATCGGGGCCGTGGTGCACCACGTGAACCCAGTCGCCGGGGCGTCGGCGTTCGGCGGGGATGGTCCGCTCGACGGCGTGCGAGACGGCGATCACCGCGTCGTTGCGCCGGTAGGTCAGTGCGTTGGCCCAGCGGGTGGCCGGCCGGTAGCGCTCCCAGACGTTGTGCTCGGTGTGCACCAGCCGCGGGGACCCGGCGGTGGGGGCCAGCAGCCGGGCGGCGGCGGCCGGGATCGGCATGTGGGTGTGGACCAGCCCGTAGCGGCGGCCGGCGAGCAGCCGGCGCAGCCGCAGCGGCCAGCGCGGGTCGGCCCGGCCGGGGGTGCCCGGCGCACCGCCGAGGCAGTGCACCCGCACCCCGGCCTCGACGAGTGCCGGGGCGAGGGCGTCCTTCCACGGCAGCACGTACGCGACCTCGATCTCGTAGCGTGAACGGTCCGCGTGGCGGGCGCAGTTGAGCAGCAGCTGCTCGGCGCCGCCGCGGCCGAGGCCCTTGGCCAGCCAGAGGACCCTCGTCGGCCCGCTCACCGCTCCTCCGCCTCGCGCAGCAGGGCGGGCTCGTCGTGGTCGCCGTCGCCCTCGGGGTCCGGGCCGCCCTGGGCGGCGTGCCCGCCCTTGCCTCCCTGGCCGACGTGACCGCCCTGACCGTCGACACGGTGGCCGTCGGCGCCGCGCCGGGCCCAGCTGGGCGCCGACCGTTCCGCCGGCCGCTCGGCCCCGCGCTCCCGAGCCCGCTCCAGCGCCGGTGCCGTCGCCGGAGCGGCCGCGCGCGGCAGGGCGGTCTGCGCCGAGCGGCCGCCGACCGCCACCGGACCGCCGCCCGCCGTGCTGCGTCGCCGCCGCCCGGCCGGGCCGTAGGTGCCGAGCAGTGCCACGCCGGCCACCGGCACACCCGTCCGGGAGAGCAACTCCGCCACCCGGTCCGCCTGTTCCGGTGTCACGTTGCCGCTTCGCACGGTCACCAGGACCGCGTCGGCGTGCTGGACCAGGTCGTACGCGTCATTGGCGTGCAGCAGCGGGGAGGTGTCGACCAGGATCACGTCCGCGTGCCGCCGGGCCCGGCGCAGCACCTCGGCGGCCCGCAGCACCAGCGCCGCCGGGTAGGCGGTGGTGTTGCCGCCGGTGATCAGCGAGACGCCCTCGACGTTGGTCGGCCGGATCAACTCGTCCAGCTCGCCCAGCTGTTCGCCGCTGAGCAGCTCGGCCATGCCCGGCCCGCCGCCCACGCCGAGGTGGGCGTGCAGCTGCGGGTGGCGGAAGTCGCAGTCCAGCACCAGGACTTCGCGGCCGGTCTCGGCGAGCGCGGCGGCCAGGTTGGCCACCGTGGTGGTCCGCCCGTCGCCGCTGCTGCCGGAGGCGACCAGGACCACCGGCGCCGGTCGGCCGAGCCGGCGCGCGACGCCTTCGGCCGGTTCCCGGCTGGTCTGCCCGTGGGCCGGCAGGGCGAGCGCGTCCGGGCCGGTGAGCAGCAGGGTGGAACGCAGCGAACGGTACGCCTCGGCGGCCGGGTCGGACGGCCGGGCGCGCACCAGCGGTTCGCGCAACCGCCGCAGCCGGCGGGAGAGTTGCGGCACCTCGCCGATCACCGGCAGGTTGAACGCCTCCTCGACCGCGTTGCGGGTGCGCAGCCGGGTGTCCATCCGGCTGAGCATCAGCGCCGCGACGACGCCCAGGGCGAGGCCGAGGGCCACCGCCAGGCCGAGCCGGACGCTGCGGGTGGGGGAGGAGAGCAGGTTGCTGGTGCCCTGGCGGGCGTCGATGCTGCCCCACTGCTGGATGGCGTCGGTCTGGGCGCCGTTCTGCAACTTGCTGATCGCGGTGAGCGTCGCGGTCAGCGAGGTGGACGCGGCGGTCAGCTTGGGCTGGAGCTTGGGCTGGTCGCCGGCCGAGGAGCGGTTGAACTGCTGCTGGATGTCGTCGAGCGCCTTCTGCTGGGCGTCGGCCTGCGACTGGAGCTTCTTGATGGTCTCGGCGGCGCTCTTGGCGGACTCGTCGCTGAAGCCCTTGATGATCGCGGCCGAGTAGGCGGCCGCCAAGTCGGAGCAGGACTGCTGGGTCGGCCCGGTGGTCGCTATCGACAGCATCTGGGCGCTGTCGGCCGTCACCGTCCGGCGGGCGATCACCGCGGCGGCGTCGGCGATGCCGAGCTGGCTGGCCGCCGCCGTCGCGACGTCCGAGCCCTGCGCGTACGAGAGCACCTGGTCGGCCCGCACGGTGTCGCCGGCCCCCGCGACCGGCGTGATGGCGACCTTGCACTTCCATTTGGCGTTGTCCACCGTGTCACCGGCCGGGGTCAGCAGCCAGCCGACGACGAGCGCGGCGAGCGTGCAGCCGACGAGCAGCCGCCAGTACCGCCGCAGGACGGTGAAGTGGTTTGCCGGTTCCACCGGTTGGATCCCCTCGCGTTCGTGGTGCGGTGGTGCTGTGGAACTCCCGCCCGGGGGCGGCCCGTTCGGGAGCGCGACGGTCCGGGTGCTGCTACCTGTGCCGGACTCGCGGCACGGTGGGATCCCTCGGCTGATGTCGCAACTCGCCCCCCTGACGACTCGCTCCCCGGCGTTCCCCGTCCGGCGTCGCCGCGCGAGCCCGCTCTCGGCCCGCCGCCCCCGCCGGTCCCCCCTTGCGATGCTTGCCGAGCCGCGACGTGCGGCGCAACCGCTTTGGCGATACTGGGACCGGCCGATTCCCGACGAACGGCCCGGTAGTGGCCGGAACCCGTCAGACCGCGCGCACCCGCAGCGACCGCTCGTAGAACTCGACCATCCGTGCCGACACCTGGTGCAGGGTGAACGAGGTCAGGAACCGGGCCCGGGCCGCCTTCGCCCGCACCCGGGCCGCCGCCCGGTCCTCCAGCGTGTCGGTGAGCGCCGCCGCCAGTTCGGCCGGCCGCTCCGGCGCCACCAGCCGGGCGTAGTCCTCCGAGCCGACCGTCTCGCGCAGCGCGGGCACGTCCGCGCAGACCAGCGGCACGCCGACGCCCATCGCCTCCATCGCGGCGCTGCCCAGCCCCTCCCAGCGGGAGGGCACGGCGAACGCGTCGGAGGCGGCCATCAGGTCGAACACGTCGTCGCGCGGCCCGAGGAAGCGCACGTTCCCCGCCGCCGCGGCGAGCGCGGTCAGCCGGGCCGTCTCGCCGCCCTCGCTGCCGGCCAGCAGCAGCACCGCGTCCGGCTCGGCGCGCAGCACCCCGGGCCAGGCCTCCAACAGCACGTCCAGGCCCTTCTGATACTGCTGGCGGGCCGCCGCGAGGACCACCGGGACGTCCTGCGGGAGGTCCAGCGCGGACCGGACGGCAGCCCGCCGGTCCGGGGTGACGGAGCCCAGCAGCTCCGGGTCGCGCCCGCGCGGGACGACGTCGATCCGGTCCCGCGGCACCCGCAGCCGCTGCGCCATCGTCCCGGCCACGTACCGGGTGAGGGCGTGGAAGCGCCGGGTGCCCTGGGCGGTCGCGGCGTCCACCGCCTGTGCGGCCCGAACCTTCCACGGGCTGAGCCCGCGCGCGCCCCGGTGCTCCGGGCCGTACGACGAGTTCACCAGGCTGGAGACCACCGGGGTGCGGGCCGACAGGGCGGCGGCCCGGCCGAGCACGTCGGACTCGTAGAGCGTGGTGTGCACGAGGTCCGGCCGGCGCTCCCGGATCAGCCGGTGCAGTGCGGCGCCCGTCCGCCCTCGGGTGGCCCGGCCCACGCCGAACACGTCGGCACCGGCCCCGGTCAGCTCCGGCTGGAAGCCGCCGGGGGAGTCCTTGAGGTACGCGACGTCCAGTTTCACCCCGGCCCGCACCAGTTGGGGGGCCATCGCCACCAGACCCTGCTCGGCCCCGCCGACCCGGCTCACGCTGTCGATCACATAGAGCACATGCACAGGCCAACCCCCGCCCTCCTGGGGCGCGCCCGGTCTCCCTGCCGGCCGGCACCCTGATTGCCGATCAGCATCGCAGGTGGCGGCCGCCGCCCGCCAGGGAATCGGCCAGGACGCTCCCCCGCCTCCCGGGGCGGCCGGGGGCGGCCGGGGGCGCGCAGCAGGGCGCAGAGCCGGTGCGCCCGGCGGGCGGTGGCATCCCGCGGCGCCTCGCGGGAGTACCCACGCGGGCGCGCAGGCCACCACGGGGTTGCGCGAACGGGCTGTACCGCGCCGGGCCCTGTGCCAAGGTCGTTCCCATGCCCGACGCGACGCCGGCGAAGACGGCCGGAACCCGCCCCCGCATCCTGCACCTGATCACCGATCCGCGCCGCCGCGGCGCCCAGAACCTCGCCAGGGACCTCCACCGGGAGCTGCGCCGCCGCGGCCAGGCCTCCGCACTGCGCGCCCTCGCCCCGCACCCCGACGCCCACCCGGACGCGCCCGACACCCGTGCCACCACCGTGCTCGGACCGGGCCGGCTGCACCCCGCCACCCTGCGCGCCCTGCGCGCCGCGGCCCGCACCGCCGACCTCGTCGTCGCGCACGGCTCGTCCACCCTCCCGGCCTGCGCCCTCGCCCTGGCCGGCACCCGCACGCCCTTCGTCTACGTCTCCATCGGCGACCCCCGGCACTGGACGGCGAGCCCACTGCGCCGGCTGCGCACCGGCGTCCTGCTGCACCGCGCGGCCGTCGTCACCGCACTGGCCGACGAGGCCCGCGGCGTCCTGCGGGACCGCTTCCGGCTGCCCGCCGGCAAGGTTCGCACCATCCCCAACGCCCGCGCCGCCGACCGTTACCCGCCCGCCGACGGCGAGGCCGGCCGACGGGCCGCCCGGCACGCCCTCGGCCTGCCCGCCGACGGTCTGCTGGTCGCCTGGATCGGCGCGATCGCGCCGGAGAAGCGGCTCGACCTCGCCCTCGACGCCCTCGACCGGCTCCCCGACGTCCGCCTCGCCGTGGCCGGCGACGGCCCGCAGCGCGCCTCCCTCGAACAGCATCCGGCCGCGGCCAGGGCCCACTTCCTCGGCACCCTCGCCGACCCTGGCCCGCTCTACCGGGCCGCCGACGCGCTGCTGCTCACCAGCGACAGCGAGGGCGTGCCCGGTGTCCTGATCGAGGCCGGGCTGGCCGGGCTGCCCGCCGTCGCCACCGACGTCGGCTGGGTCGGCTCGGTGGTCCGCGACGGTGTCACCGGCGCCCTGGTCGCCCCCGGAGACCCGCTCGCGCTCGCCGAGGCACTGGCCGAGGTGCTGGCCGGCGACCGTGCCGCGCTCGGCGCCGCCGCCCGCGCGCACACGCTCGCGCAGAACGAGCTCGGCGTGGTGACCGACGCCTGGCAGGGCCTGTTCACCGAGGTCTGGCGCCGGAGCTGACCGGCCCGTGCCCGGGGCGCGCACCGACGATGCGTCAAAACGGCATCCGCCCCTGGGAACGGACGCCGGACAGGCGCATACTTCGCTGCGCGGCGCGCCCGTACGACGGAGCCAGCAGGGACTCCGCCCGGGTGCGCCGGCACGGGGAAAGGTCACCGGCATGGTGGTACTCGCGGGCCTCGCGGCCCTGGGAATTCTCTGGCTCGCCACCGGGGTACGGGTGGTGCAGCAGTACGAGCGGGGTGTGGTCTTCCGGCTGGGCCGGGTGCGCGGACGGGTGCGCCAGCCCGGCCCCGCGCTGCTGGTGCCGGTCATCGACCGGATGCGCAAGGTGAACGTGCAGGTCATCACCATGCCGGTGCCCGCCCAGGAGGGCATCACCCGGGACAACGTCTCGGTGCGCGTCGACGCGGTCGTCTACTTCCGGGTGGTCGACCCGGTGCTCGCCACCGTCGACGTGCAGAACTACACCTTCGCCATGTCGCAGGTCGCGCAGACCTCGCTGCGCTCGATCATCGGCAAGAGCGAGCTCGACGACCTGCTGTCCGGGCGGGAGAACCTGCACCGCGGGCTGGAACTGATGCTGGAGAGCCCGGCCGTCGGCTGGGGCGTGCACATCGACCGGGTCGAGATCAAGGACGTCGCCCTGCCGGACTCGATGAAGCGCTCGATGGCCCGGCAGGCCGAGGCCGACCGCGAGCGGCGCGCCCGCATCATCACCGCCGACGGCGAGTTCCAGGCCGCCGCGAAGCTCGCCCAGGCGGCGGAGATGATGGACAGCACGCCGTCCGCGCTCCAACTGCGCCTGCTCCAGACGGTCGTGGAGGTGGCGGCGGAGAAGAACTCCACCCTCGTCCTGCCGTTCCCGGTCGAGCTGCTGCGCTTCTTCGAGGGCGCCACGCCGAAGGCGGGCACCGCCCCACGGCAGTCGCCCGAGCCGGCCGGGGAGCAGGGGCCGGCCGGGGAGCACCGCCCGGCCGGGGAGCCGCCCGCCCTCGCCCAGGCCGCGCCCGTGCCCACGCCCGCCGTGGTCCCGCCGCGCCCGGAGCAGGCGCCGCGTCCGGAGTGACATAGGGCCCCGGCCTGGTCCGGCCTGGTCCCGCCTGGTCCCGCCTGTCGCCGTGGCGGCGGCCGGCTCCGGGGCGGGCCGGGCCGGGGTGGGCCCGGGCGGGGCGGCCGGCCGCGCTGGGCCGTCCGGGTGAATCCGTCCGCGACGCACCGGCGGAACCAGCCGGTCGCGGACCGTGGCCGCGAGGATGCGCGGTGTGAAATCGCTGCTGAGGTCCACCGTCCTGCTCACCGTCGCCACCGGGATCGCCGCATCCCCTGTCCAGGCCGGCGCAGCCACGCATCAACCCGCCACCGAGGGTTCCCGGTTCACCCGCCTCGACCACCCGCAGGCGGCGCGCGCGAGCGCCCGCACCGAGGCGCTCGAGTTCTTCTGGTACGACTGCAGCCACTCCCAGCAGCTGGAGCAGCCGCTCCAGGCCTGGGCCGAGAAGCACCGCGAGGACGTCGACCTGCGCCGGGTGCCCGCGATCTGGCCGGGCAAGCGCGAGGAGGGCGCGCAGCGCGGCCACGCGCGCCTCTACTACACGCTGGAGCGCCTCGGCCTGGTCGAGCGCTTGCAGACCAGCGCCTTCCGTGCGGTCCACTCCGACAAGCAGGACCTCACCACCGAGAACACCGCCACCGACTGGGCGCTGCGCCAGGGCGTCGACCAGCAGCAGTTCCGGGACGCGTACCGCTCGGCCGACGTGCGGCACGCCGTCGACGAGGCCGCCGCACTGTTCGTCCGGTACGGGATCAACGAGCTGCCCACCGTCGTCGTGCAGGGCGAGCACCGCACCTCGCCGACCCACGCCGGGAGCGTTGAGGCGATGCCCGGTGTCATGGACCAGCTGGTGCAGCAGGATCAGCAGCGCAACCCGCGCCGGACGCGGTACTGACCCCGCCCCGATCACCTTCACCGAACCGACCCCCGGCGACCACACTCTGTGCCAGAGTGGACGCCGGGCCGCACCGCTCAGGCCGGGAACTGCCGTGGCGGAAGGCCCACTTCTCGATTCCGGCGGTACCGGAGAGGGCAGGGGTCCGTGGGGGGACAACGCGCGCAGCTCGTCGACGAGCGCGACAGCCAGACATCGGCCGCTCCGAGGCGGCCCGCGGCCGCCGACGGGCCGCCACCGGAGCTGGTCTTCAAACGCCACCTGCGCCCCGCGCAGGTGGCCCGGGAGCTGTGGGGCGCGCGTGAGCTGGTCCGCGCGCTGGCCGAGCGCGACCTGCGCGCCCGCTACAAGCAGGCGGTGCTCGGCTTCGCCTGGGCGGTGCTGACCCCGCTCGCGCTCTGTTCCATCTTCACGCTGGTCTTCCACCGCGCGGTGAAGATCGACACCGGCACGGCGGCCTACCCGCTCTTCGCCTACGTCGGCCTGATCGTCTGGCAGTTCTTCAGCAACACCATGAACCAGGGCGCGCTGAGCCTGGCCAACAACCTCAGCCTGCTGAACAAGGTCTACTGCCCGCGCGAGGTCTTCCCGCTGGCCACCATGCTGGTCGCCAGCGTGGACATGGTGATCGGCATCGGCGTCCTCGGCCTGCTCTTCCTGATCTTCTGGACCGCCCCCGCCGCGACCTTCCTCTGGGTGCTGCCGCTGCTGCTCATCCAGTTCGCCTTCACCTACGGCGTCGCGCTGGTCCTCTCGGTGGCCGTGGTCTACCTGCGCGACGTCCGCCACCTGCTGCCGATCATCACGCAGATGGGAGTCTTCGCCACCCCCGTCGCCTACCCGCTGGCGCAGATCCCGCAGCGCCTGCAGGAGATCTACGTCGGGTTCAACCCGCTCGGCGCCGTCATCGAGGGCTACCGCGGAGCCCTGCTGTACGGGGACGCGCCGGACGTCACGCTCACCTCGATCGCCGCGGTCTCCTCGCTGGTGTTCCTGGTCGGCGGCTACCTGCTGTTCAAGAAGCTGGAGACGGGGATCGCCGATGTCGCCTAGCCGGACGTACCCCCTGGGCACCATCCGCACCGACCAGGTGTGGAAGCGCTTCAAGGCCGACCAGCAGCGGATGCTGCTGCGCGACAAGGTCGACTCGCTGGCCCGCCGGCTGCGCGGCGAGAAGGGCGAGGACTGGCGCTGGGCCCTGCGCGACATCACGATGCACATCGAGCCGGGCGAGTCGGTCGGCCTGATCGGCTCCAACGGCTCCGGCAAGTCCACCCTGCTGAAGATGCTGACCCGGGTGATGTACCCGTACGGCGGCGTGATCGACGTACGCGGCCGGATCGGCGCGCTGATCGAGATCCGGGCCGGCATCCACCCGGATCTGACGGGCCGGGAGAACATCTACCTGTTCGGCGCCTTGCTGGGCCTGCGGCGGCGCGAGGTGGCCACCCGCTTCGACGACATCGTGGAGTTCGCCCGGCTCGGCGGCGCCATCGACCGGCAGGTCAAGTTCTACTCCTCCGGCATGCAGATGCGCCTCGGCTTCGCCGTCGCGGCCTACCTGGAGCCCCATGTCCTGCTGGTGGACGAGGTGTTGGCGGTCGGCGACGCCGTCTTCCAGCAGCGCTGCCTGGACCGGATGCGCGAGGTCGCGGAGCAGGGCACCACGATCGTCTTCGTCTCCCACGACCTGCCGGCGGTGGAGTCGATCTGCCGCCGCGGCATCTGGCTGGAGCAGGGCTCGGTGCGGGTGGACGCGGGCATCAAGGAGGCGATGGCCGGCTACCGGGACTCCATCGAGGCGCAGTCCGAGGCCGGCGGCCGTACCGGCGAGCCGCTGCAACTGCTCAAGCACGCCGTCCGGGGCGAGGACCGCGACAGCCTGACCACCGACGAGCCGATGACGATCGAGCTGACCCTCGGCGGCGACTACCGCGGCGACGCCACCCTGCACCTGGGTGTCAGCGAGGGCACCTCCAGCCCGATCTTCCAGATCAGCCACGAAGTCCGGCTCACCGGCGAGGACCACCAAGTCGCCTGTGTGATACCCAGGTTGCCGCTGCCGCGCGGCCGGTACACGCTCTGGGCCGGCGTCTACAGCATCGGCCGGACCGACGGCGGGACGCTGATGAGCTGGCACTCGGTCGGCCAGTTCGACGTGTTCGGGCCGATGCTGGACACGCCGCCGCGCGCGGTCGTGCTGGCCGCGCCGGTGTTCGTCCCGCACCACTGGGAGGAGTGAGCCTTGCGACCTGTCCGGGTGCTGGTCCATCTCAACAACCTCGCCCTGGGCGGGGCCCAGCTCAACGCCGTCGACATCGCCCGCACCCTGCGCGACCGCGGCCACGACCCGGTGCTGTTCGCGCAGGGCGTGGCCGGCCCCGCCCCGCTGGTCGAGGTCGCCGCCGGGCACGGTCTGGAGGTGGTGGTCGCGGGCGGGCCCGACACCCCGCACGCCGAGATCCGCCGCCGTCTCGGCCGTCTCGCCGCCGAGCACGGCAGCCAGCTGCTGCACGCCTGGGAGGTCCGGGCCGCCCGCAACTCCTACTTCGGGCCCGGGCGTTACGGCCGGCTGCCGGTGGTCACCACCTTCTACGGCATCCGGATGCTGCGAGGCCTGCCCCGGCACCAGCCGCTGGTGCTCGGACTCGGTGCGCTGATGGGGGACGGCCGGGCCTTCGGCCACCGGGACGTCAGCCTGATCGAGCCGCCGGTCAACACCGCCACCGACGCGCCCGGCCGGGTGGACGGGGCCGCTTTCCGCCGCGAACACGGTATCGGCGACGACGAGTTGCTGCTCGCCATCGTCACCCGCCTGGTGCCCGCGCTGGAGAAGGACGCCGGTGCCGAGCTGACCGTCGATGCCGTCCGGCAGTTGGACGACCCGAGGGTGCGGCTCGTCATCGTCGGCGCCGGGCCCAGTCTGGAGAAGCTGCGCGCCCGAGCGGCCGGGGCGAACGCGGCGCTCGGCCGCCAAGCCGTCCTGGTCCCGGGCCAGTTGGCCGATCCGCGGCCCGCCTACCAGGCTGCCGACGTCGTCCTCGGCATGGGCGGTTCGGCCCTGCGCGGCCTGGCCTTCGGCAAGCCGGTGGTGGTCCACGGCGCGGCCGGGTACACCGCCGTGCACGAGCCGGGCCCGCTGGTGGAGCCGCACGCCTCACGGTGCATGTACGGGTTCGGTGACGGCTCGCGCGCCCCGGAGGTGCTGGCCGGCCAGCTCCGCGGCCTGCTGGACGACGCCGGGCGCCGGGGTCGACTGGGCTCCTGGGGGCGTGAGTGGGTGGTCGGGCGGTTCTCGCTGGAGAGCGTGACCACCGCCTTCGAGGAGCTGTACGGCCGGGTGCTGGCCCGGCCGGCCCGGGTGACGGGCTGGCTGAAGGACCTCGAACAGATGGCGCGGTACGAGTTCACCAAGCCGGCCGTGCTGCGGCTGCTGGGGCGGTGATCGCCGGGCCATTGCTTCTAACCATTACTGCGGTGTTTAATGGTTAGCATGAGCGAGCTGACGATCCCGCACATCCGGCACCGCCACGTCGAGGTCGACGGCCTGCGCGTCTTCTACCGGGAGACCGGTCCGAGCGACGCGCCCGTCCTCCTGCTGCTGCACGGATTCCCCTCCGCCTCCCACCAGTTCGGCCGGCTCCTCGACGCGCTCGGCACCCGCTACCGCCTGATCGCCCCCGACTACCCCGGCTTCGGCCACAGCGACAGCCCCGCGCCCGGCGACTTCACCTACCGCTTCGACACCCTCGCCGACGTCGTCGAAGGCTTCTGCCTGGCCCTCGGCCTTGACCGGTTCGCCCTCTACGTCTTCGACTTCGGCGCCCCCGTCGGCCTGCGGCTGGCCACCCGCCACCCGGAGTGGATCACCGGCCTGGTGGTCCAGAACGGCAACGCCTACGAGGAGGGACTCTCCGACCAGGCCCGGGAGTTCATCGCCAACCGGCACGGCGTCGACGGCGCCGCCGAACGGGCGCGCTCCATCCTCACCCTGGAGGTCACCCGCAGCCAGTACGAGGGCGGCACCGGCGACCCGGAACTCGTCGCCCCGGACGGCTGGACCCTCGACCAGCACTTCCTCGACCAGCCCGGCCGCAAGGACATCCAGGTCGAACTCGCCCTCGACTACCACTCCAACGTCGCGCTCTACCCCGTCTGGCAGGAGTGGCTGCGCACCCACCGGCCGCCGGCGCTCGTCATCTGGGGCCGGAACGACCCCTTCTTCACCGAGCCCGGCGCCCGCGCCTACCTGCGCGATCTGCCCGACGCGGAGCTGCACGTGTTCGACACCGGCCACTTCGCGCTGGAGGAGAAGCTCCCCGAGATCGCCCCGCTGATCGACGACTTCCTCGCCCGCACGCAGAAGTGATCGCCTGCCGGGACGAGCCGGCCCTCAGCCGAGGCGCAGCAGATAGGTGACGAAGCCCAGGGTGCCCCGGTAGCCGTGCAGCCACTCGGCGCGGTGCCGGTCCGCCGCCTCACGCGCGGCCGCCGCGTCCGGGTGGTCCGGGTGGTCCAGCGCCCACTCGGCCAGCGAACCCGTCCAGGAGAGCTCGTAGTCGTCCCACTCCTGCGGGCTGCTGACATACCCGTACACCGGAGTCCAGCCGTCCGCGAGCACCCGGTCGGTGGTGGTCGCCAGGTCCGCGTAGTCGTCCCGGGTCGCGCCCAGGCCGTCCAGCACGGCCTGGGCGGGCTCGCGTTCCCAGAATCCCTCGCCGACCAGCACCAGGCCACCCGGCGCCAGGTGCTCGCGGGCCGCGGCCAGGGTCGGCAGCAGGCCGCCGAAGGCGTGCGTCGCGCCGACGTTCAGCACCAGGCCGAACGGCTCGGTGGCCGTGAACTCCCGGGCGTCCAGATGGTGCAGGCCGATCCGCCGCTCCACCCCGAGGGCCTGCGCGGTCTCCCGGGCCCGGGTCAGGGCCTCCGCGTCCAGGTCCACCCCGACCGCCTGCCAGCGCGGACGGGCGGCCAGCAGGCGCAGCAGCCAGCCGCCCTCACCGCAGCCGAGGTCCAGCGCCCGGCCGGCCTCGGAGCGGGAGGTCGCCCGGGCCAGCAGCCTGGCCACCGAGTCGTCGGCGACCGGCGCGGCGATCGGGTGGTGGGCATGGGCGAGGCGGGAGATCGTCTGGCGGTCCATCCGAACAGTGTGGACCAGCCGGGGTCAGTACGTCCGGCCTTTCCACGCGGCCCCGCGCCCGCGCCAGTGCTGCACCGCGGAGTCCACCGTCATCAGCAGGTAGAGCGACGCGGTGAACGGCAGCAGCAGCGCGGCCGGCGCCGGCTGCCCGTAGTAGCGCAGCATCGGCAGGAAGGTCCCCGCCATCAGTGCCCACGCCGCCCCGCCCGCCGCGGCCACCGCCCAGCTGCCGGTGGCCAGGCCGGCCAGCGCCGCCACCGGCGGCACCAGGTACACCAGCGCCAGTCCGACGACGGTGCCGAGCAGCAGCAGCGGCGAGTGCCGCAACTGCGCGTACGCGCTGCGCGAGACCATCCGCCAGAGCTGGGCCAGCCGTGGATACGGGCGGACGCTGTCCACCTGCTCGGCCAGGCCGAGCCAGGTCCGGCCGCCCGCCGCCTTCACCGCGCGGGCCAGCGACACATCGTCGATCACCGCCCCCCGGATCGCCGCCACCCCGCCCACCCGCTCCAGCGTCTCCCGCCGCACCAGCGAGCAGCCGCCCGCCGCCGCGGCCGTCCGGGCCCCGGGCCGGTTGCTGCGGCGGAACGGGTACAGCTGGGCGAAGAAGTAGACGAACGCCGGCACGATCAACCGCTCCCACCCGGTCTCCACCCGCAGCCGGGCCATCTGCGACACCAGGTCCAGCCGGTCGCCCTCGGCGGCGGCCACCAGCTCGGCCAGTGAGTCCGGACCGTGCGCGATGTCCGCATCGGTGAGCAGCAGGTACTCGGCGTCCGGACCGGCCAGTTCCACCCCGTGCCGCAGCGCCCACAGCTTGCCGGTCCAGCCCGGCGGCAGCGGGGGCGGGGTGGTGACGGTCAGCCCCAGCCCACCGGGCGTGGCGAGCGCCCGCGCCAGCGCGCCGGTCCCGTCCGAGCTGTGGTCGTCCACCAGCACCACCCGGGCCCGCCCCGGATACTTCTGCGCCAGCAGGCCCGGCAGGCTGAGCGGCAGCACCGCCGCCTCGTCCCGGGCCGGTACCACCACCACGACCTCCGGCCAGCGGGCAGGCGGGCGACGCGGCGGAAGCCGGACGTCGGTACGCCAGAACAAGCCGTGGCAGCACGCCAGCCAGAGCCAGACCAGCAGGGAGAGCAGGGCGATCCACAGCAGGACGGTCACCCGGGCAGTCTGCCGCACCCGGGGCCCGCGGCGGGGCATCGACTAAAGTCTTGCCCTGTGAAGATCGCACTGATGGACTCGGGAATCGGCCTGCTCGCCGCCGCTGCCGCCCTGCGGAAGCTCCGCCCGGACGCCGATCTGGTGCTCTCCTCCGACCCCGCCTCGATGCCCTGGGGCCCGCACACGCCCGAGGAGGTCACCGCGCTCGCCCTCGGCTGCGCGCGGGCGGCCGCGGACCTTCGCCCGGACGCCCTGGTGATCGCCTGCAACACCGCCTCCGTCCACGCGCTCGCGACGCTGCGCGCCGAACTGGAGCCCGCGCTGCCGGTCATCGGCACCGTCCCGGCCATCAAGCCGGCCGCCGCCCTCGGCGGCCCGGTCGCCATCTGGGCCACCCCCGCCACCACGGGCAGCGCCTACCAGCGCGGCCTCATCCACGACTTCTCCGGGACCGCCGCCGTCACCGAGGTCGCCTGCCCCGGCCTGGCGGACGCCGTCGAACACGGCGACGACGGCGCCATCGACGAGGCCATCGCCGACGCGGCCGCCCGTACGCCGGCGGGCACGGCGGCGATCGTGCTCGGCTGCACCCACTACGAACTGGTCGCCGACCGCATCCGCACCGCCGTCGCCCCCCTCGCGGCCCCGCACCTCACGCTGCACGGCTCCGCCGAGGCCGTCGCCGCCCAGGCCCTCCGCCGCGTCGCCGACCCCGGCCGCACCGGCAACGCCACCCTCGCCGTCCTTCACGCCGGCGCTCCCGCGACGCTCCCGCCGGCGGCGCTCCTCTACCCGCAGGGGCACGCCCTGGCCGCTCCGGCCCCGGCGGTCTGACGAGCGGGAACGGGAGGGGCAGCGGGGCGGGCCGGTCGCCGGAGCACCTGCTCCCTGGCCGGCCCGGTCGTGGAGGCTGACCGCCGCGCGCGAGGCGTGACCACCTGCCGCCGCACCCCGCTGCTGCACCCCCGCCACTCCCGCAGCCGGCCGCACCCTGCGCCGCCGCACGGGACGTCGGCCCCGCCCGACGTCCCGTGCGGCGCCGAGCTGCCCTAGGCCACCGCCTGGCCGCGCCAGCGGCGGTAGGCGGGTTCGAGGCCGGAGAGGATGGTGTCGAAGCGGCGGGTGCTGGTGGTGGAGTCGACCTGGAGGCGGCTGATCTGGAGCGGATGGTCGGGCAGGCGGGGGCCGAGGCGGTGGTCGGAGAGGAAGCCGAGGCGGTAGCCGAGCTCCTGGAGGACGGTTTCCGCGCGGGGGTCGTGGCCGCCGTCGGGGTAGGCGAAGGCGGCCGGCGGTTCACCGAGCCAGCGGGTGAGGGCCTCGTGGGCACCGGTGATCTCGGCGCGGACGGTGGCGTCGTCGCAGCGGCCCAGGCAGGGGTGGCCCTGGGTGTGGTTGCCGATGGCGACGCCGCCCGCGCGCAGGGCGAGCAGGTCGGCGGGGGTGAGCTGTTCCTGCCGGGGCGGTCGGCGGTCGGCGCTGACCCGGAGCTCCTGAAGGCTGCGGCGCCGGTCGGGGTCGGGCATGGCCTTGAGCCGGGGGAGCAGTTGGTTGGCCGGTCCGCAGTCGAGTGAGCGGGCGCGCCCGCCGTGCCGGGCGAGGAAGTCCGCCTCGTGCCACCAGAACGGCTTCTCGGTGCCGATCAGCTCGGAGATGACGAACGCGGCGGCCGGGATGCCCCGGTCGTTGAGGGCGGGGAGGGCGTGGGTGAGGACGCTGCGGTCGGCGTCGTCGAAGGTGACGAGCACGCTGCGGGCCGGCAGGGGGCGTCGTTCGGTGACGGCCTGCTGGACGGCGGCGAGCGAGACGGGTGTGGCAAGTCTTCGCAGGCGGTCGAGCTGGGCGCCGAAGGAGCGCGGGTCGGTGACGCCGTGGTACGCGAGCACGGCGAGCCGCTGCGCGGCCCGGGCCCGGAACAGCGGCTGGACAGGGGCGAAGCGCAGCCAGTCACCCCGCCCGGCGGCCGGCCGGGGCGTCGGGCGGGGGGCTGCCACCGGAAGGACGGTGGGTTGCCGGACGGGCGTGCGAACGGCGGGTTGCCGGGCGGCCGGCTGCCCGGCGGCCGCCTGCGACAACGGGCGCACGTTCACGCTCGGCAGGGCTCGGACCACGGAGCTGGTCCGGGTCCTGGAGGTCGATGTCATGGACTGGGACTGCGGCACGGTTCCCCCTCGGTCGCCGGTGCGGCGTGGCGGTACCGCCGGAGGACGGAGCCCGGCCTCCGACTCCAGGGCACGGCGGCTCCGCCCCCTGGGTTCTTCCGGTCCTCGGCGGGGACTCCCAACCCGCACCGCGGACGGCTCCTGGATCGCTCAATGTAGTGGAGACCCCTACACGCCGTAGATGGTTGTACCGGACGGCCGAGGGATTTTTCGCGGGCCCGGAACCGGCGCCCCGGATGTGCGCCGGAGTGCTTCCGGCGCCCTTTCGGTTGCGCAGGGTCGCTACGGAATCACTCCCTGCGGGCTGCCTCCGGAGCGGCCTCGCGGTACCTTGGGCTCATGGCAGATGCGGAACGTGATCACTTCCACCTGCACGGTGCGACCCGGATGGCCCGAGCGTGGAGTGGTGGCGCACTGGTCACCCACCAGATCCCGCTGGCGGTGGTCGGGCTGGCCTGTCTCGCGATCGGCATCGTGGTCGCGGTGGCGGTTCCGGACAGTGACGGCCCGGCCTGGGCGATGGCGGTGTCCGGCTGCCTCGCCGCCGGGGTGCTGCTGCTCGGCCGGATCGCGTTCGCCCTGCTGCGGTACCGGCGCGGCGCCACCCTCTGAATCCGGGGCGCGCGATCCCCTGACGCGCGGGCCGGGGAGGCCGGAAAGCCCGGCTGCCGCCTGAACGGCCGATCGATTCCAACCGGTCAGATCGGCCGGTTTTCAGCCCATCTGCCAACTCCTTCTCGCTTCTTTCACAATTCCGGGGCACCAGCCCCACAGTTCCCCCTACTGTGATTTCCATCCGTGCGCCAACTGCGCCGGATGAAAGGCCACTTGACGGCGCCGGGGAGGGTGCTGCCGAGAGCGGCAGAGGGCAGAGGGGGAACGTTGAGCGGCACCACCGGGCCCACGAAGGCCGGGACGACACCGGTCGAAGCCGAGGCGACACCGGTCGAGGCCGGGACGACACCGGTCGAAGCCGGGACGACACCCACCAGGGCCGAGGCCGGTGCGACCGGGGCCGCCGCCGAGGCCGGTACGACCGGGGGCATCCGCGCGCAGGTCAAACGCCACCTGGCACGCAGGGTCGGGGCCCGGCCGGGCGAGGGCGCCACCGTCCTGATCTACCACCGCGTCGGCGGCGGCAGCCCGGACGAACTGGACGTCACCACGACCGACTTCACCGCCCAGGCCGACCTGCTCGCCGAACTCCCGCCCGGCCGGGTGGTTCCGCTGGACGAGGCGGTGGACCGGATCGAGGCCGGCCGCCGTACCCCCAGCACCGTGCTCACCTTCGACGACGGCTTCGCCGACGTCTACGACAACGCCTGGCCGCTGCTGCGCGAGCGCGGGCTCCCGTTCACCATCTACCTCGCCAGCGGGCACGTCGGCGGCGAGATGCGCTGGGAGGGATCGACCGCGAAGACCTCGGGCGCACCCGGGCTCAGCTGGGAGCAGCTGCGCGAGATGACCGCCTCCGGCCTGTGCACCGTCGCCAACCACACCCGCAGCCATGCCCGCCCCGAGCTGCTGACCACCGCCGAGCTGGACGCCTGCAACGACGACGTCGAGCAGCACCTCGGCGTCCGCCCCCGGCACTACGCCTACACCTGGGGTGTCCCCGTGCCGCACATGGAGCCTGCCTTGCGGGCCCGGTTCCGGACCGCGGCGACCGGCGAGGTCGGCCGCAACACGCCGGGTGTCGACCCGGTCCGGCTGCGCCGGGTGCCGGTCCGCCGCACCGACCCGATCGACTTCTTCCGCGCCAAGCTCTACGGGCGGCTGATACCCGAGCGCGCCTACGCCCGGATCGTGGCGAGCGCGAAGGCGGTGGGGGCCCGTGCCTGAGCCCGTGACGCCCGAGCCCGTGACACCGGCGCCGGCCGCAACCGCATCCCCGACGCCCGCATTGCTGACGACCGAGCCCGTGACGACCGAGCCCGTGACGCCGATGCCCAGACTGCGCGGCCCCGGCGGCCGCCCGCTGCGCGTCGCCCACCTCACCACCGTCGACATGAGCCTGCACCTCCTCCTCGCCACCGAGCTCAAGGTGGACGTGGAGTCCGGCTTCGAGACCTACGGCATCAGCGCGCCCGGCCCGTACGTCCCCGAGATCGAGGCGATCGGCGTCCGGCACGAGCCGCTGCACGCGCTCACCCGGGCCTGGCAGCCGCGCGCCGACGCGGCGGCCGCCCGCGAACTGCTCGCCGTGCTGAACCGGCTCCGCCCGGACGTGCTGCACACCCACAATCCCAAGACCGGCGTGATCGGCCGGGTGCTGGGCCGGCTCGCCCGGGTGCCGGTCGTGGTGAACACCTGCCACGGCCTCTGGGCGCAGGCCCACGACCCGTTCGCCAAGCGGGCGTTCGTCCTCGGTGCCGAGGCCTTCGCGGGCCGCTTCTCGCACGCGGAGCTGTACCAGAACGGCGAGGACCGCCGTACCCTGGCCCGCGCCGTCCCGGCCCGCCGCTCGCGGGTGGTCGGCAATGGGGTCGACCTCACCCGGTTCGCCACCGACCCGGGCGAGCGGGCCCGCACCAGGGCCCGGGTCCGCGCGGAATTCGGCGTCGGCCCGGAGGAGTTGCTGGTCGGCGGAGTCGGCCGGCGGGTGGCCGAGAAGGGCATCGGCGAGTACGCCGAGGCGGCCCGGGCGCTGGCCGGCAAGGCCCGGTTCGTCTGGATCGGCCCGGACGACCCGGAGAAGCCGGACGCCCACGGCGCCGAGTCCGGAGTCGAGTTCCTCGGCGCGCGCAGCGACATGCCCGCGGTGTACGCGGCCCTCGACGTCTTCGTGCTCCCCTCCTACCGGGAGGGGTTCTCGCGTTCCGCCATGGAGGCCGCCGCCGGCGGTCTCCCGATGGTGCTCAGCGACATCCGCGGCTGCCGCGAGATCGGCGGCCACGACGAGCACCTGCTCCTCGCCCCGCCCGGGGACGCCCGGGCCCTCACCACCGCGCTGGACCGGCTTCTCACCGAGCCCGGCCTGCGCGACCGGCTCGGCGCCGCAGCCCGGCGCCGCGCCACGGCGCACTTCGACCAGCGCGCCGTCGCCAGGGTCTCGCTGGAGACCTACGCGGCCGTCGCCCGCGCCAAGGCCCTGCCCTGGACGGTCGGCTGAGCCCATCCGCCACACCACATCAGGGGGAAGGACCGTCATGAAGCGAGGGGGGGACCTCGCGGTCACCGTTCTGGCCGGGATCGTCGCGATTCCGCTCGGCCTGGTGATCGCCCTGCTGATCCGCTGCACGATGGGCGGACCGGTGCTCTTCCGTCAGACCAGGACCGGGTGGCACGGCAAGGAGTTCGAGATCCTCAAGTTCCGCACCATGCGGGACAAACGTTTCCCCGAGGAGCCGGACGCGCCCCGCATCACCCGGCTCGGCGAACTGCTCCGCAGGACCAGCCTGGACGAGCTGCCGCAGCTCTGGAACGTCGCCCGCGGCGAGATGGGCGTGATCGGGCCCCGGCCCACGCTGCCCGAGCAGGTCGTCCACTACTCCCGGCGCCAGCGCGGCCGGCTCGACGTCCGTCCGGGGCTCACCGGCTGGGCGCAGGTCAGGGGCCGCAACTCGATCACCTGGCCCGAGCGGATCGAGCTGGACCTCTGGTACGTCCGGCACCGCTCGCTGCTGTTGGACCTGCGCATCCTCGTGCTCACCGTCAAGGTGCTGCTGAACCCCAGCGGCATCACCGCAGCCGGCGGGGTCAACCCCGGTTTCCCGGCGCCCACCGAGCCCGCCGAGACGCCCGTGGCAACAGCGCCGGCGGCAACGGCAGCAGCAACCGCACCCGCGCCGGTCACCCCGTTCCCGGCCATCAGCCTGCCCCGGCAGGCCACCGGACCGCGCCTGGCGCAGCCCGTCCGCACCGTCGTCGAGGAGCCCTCCTGAACACCGAACCGAGCAGGCCGGGCACGGCCCGGGCAGGCCGGGCCCGGAACCGGGCAGGATGACCGCCATGACCGCCATGACCGCCGCCACGGACCATCAGGAACTCTGGATCGCCGGCGCCGGCGGCGTCGGCCGTGAGGCGCTGGACACGGCGCTCGCGGCCGGCGTCCCGGTAGCGGGGTTCCTCGACGACCACCAGCACGGCGCCACCGTCCGCGGCCTGCCCGTCCGCAGGCCCGCCGACCTTCCGTCCGGCGCCCGCTACCTGGTCGGCATCGCCGACCCGGCCGTCCGGCAGCGGCTCGCCGCCCTGCTGGACGGCCGGGGCGCGGTGCCCGCCACCCTCGTCCACCCGCGGGCGCTGATCGCGCCGGACACCGTGCTCGGGCCGGGCTGCCTGGTGATGGGCGGCGCGTACGTGTCCAGCAGCGTGCGCCTCGGTGCGCACAGCCAGGTGCACTACAACGCGACCGTCGGCCATGACACCGTGTTCGGCGAGCGGGTGACGGTCTACCCGGGCGGCAACGTGTCCGGCGCGGTGCTGCTGGCCGACGGCGCCACCGTCGGCAGCAACGCCGTCGTCCTGCAGGGCCGCAAGATCGGCGCGGCTGCCTTCGTCGGCGCGGCCGCCGTGGTGACCAGGGACGTCCAGCCCGGTGAGGTGGTGGTCGGCTCGCCCGCCCGGCCGCTGCGGGCGTCCGGTTCCTGACCGCCGCAGACTCCCGACGACATCCTCCACCGGGGTTCCCGGCCACCGGTTCCGACCAGCGCTTCCCGGCCGCTTCCCGACCCGTCGTTCCCGACCGTCGTTCCCGGTCGCCGGATAGGGTGCGGGACATGGCCATTCCCGCGTTCCTCGCCGACCTCCGCGCCGTCGTCGGCACCCGCAAGCTCTGGCTCAGCGCCGCCATCGCCGTCGTCCTGGACGACCAGGGCCGGGTGCTGCTCATCCAGCGGGCCGACGACGGCCGCTGGGCGCTGCCCGGCGGCATCCTCGACCCGGGCGAGCAGCCCGCCGACGGCGTGGTGCGCGAGTGCCTGGAGGAGACCGGCGTCGTCGCCGTCCCCGAGGTGCTCGCCGGCGTGCGCGTCACGGACGACATCACCTACCCCAACGGCGACGTGTCGCAGTACCTGGTGCTCGTCTTCCGCTGCCGGCCGGTCGGCGGCGAGGCCCGGGTGAACGACGACGAGGCGCTCGCCGTCGGCTGGTTCGACCTGGACGACCTGCCGCCGATGATCGACGAGGAGCACCAGTGCCTGCGCCAGGCCAGGGAGTCCCGGGGCGGGACCTTCTTCGAGTGGGAGGGCAAGGAGCGGCCGTGACCGGATCCCCGGCAGACCTGACCGAAGTCCCGCTCCCGGCCGGGCCGGTGGAGTTCCGCGGTGCGCTGCACCTGGAGCGCACCGCGGCCGGTCTGCGGCCCTGGCGGCTGCCCGCCTGGACGGCCGCGCAGTTCCCGGGCGACGCGGTGCGCCGGGTGGCCATGATGCCGTCCGGCGTGCGGCTGGCCTTCCGGACGGCGGCGACGGTGCTCGAACTCGTCCTGCACGCGGCGCCGGAGCCGCCGCACCCGGGCGCGGTCGAGCTGGTGCTGGACGGCGTGCGGGCCGACCGGGCGCCACTGCCGGCGGCCGGCGGTCCGGCCGTCCTGCGCTTCCACCCCGGCGCCCCGGACGCCGAGCGCGAGGTGGAGCTGTGGCTGCCGCAGTGGACCTCCGTCGAGCTGGTCGCCCTGCGCGCCGACGCGGCGGTCCACCCGCCCCGGCCGACCGCGCGGCGGCGCTGGCTGCACCACGGCAGTTCGATCAGCCAGGCCCCGGAGGCCGACTCGGCCGCCGACGTCTGGCCGTGGATCGCCGCGGAGCGGGCCGGCGTCGACCTGCTCAACCTCTCGCTGGCCGGCAACGCCCATCTGGACCCGTTCACCGCCCGCACCATCCGCGACCAGCCGGCCGATCTGATCAGCCTCAAGATCGGCATCAACGTCATCACCGCGGCCTCGTTCCGCCGGCGCGCCTTCGTCCCGGCCGTGCACGGCTTCCTGGACACCGTCCGCGAGGGGCACCCGGACACCCCGCTCCTGGTGGTCTCCCCGCTGCTCAGCCCACCGTTCGAACGGACCCCGGGCCCGGCGGCGTACGAGCAGACGGCGGACGGGCCCCGGTTCGCGGCGCTCGGCGACCCGGCCGACATCGCGGCCGGTGCGCTCACCCTGGAGGCGGTCCGCGCCGAGCTGGCCGAGATCACCGCGGCCCGGGCGGCCGGCGACCCGCACCTGCACCACCTGGACGGGCTCGCGCTGCTGGGCCCGGAGGACGCCGAGGGTCTGGCCGACCTGCTGCACCCGAGCCCGGCCGGGCACCGGCTGATCGGCGAACGGTTCGCCGCGCTGGTCTTCGGCCCGGGCGGACCGTTCGCCGACGAGGCCCGGGACGGGGACGACAAGGATGACGAGGGCCGGGACGGCGAGGGTCAGGGCCGGGACGTCCGGGACGGCGAGGGTCAACGCGCGCCGTGACGCGGCGCGCGGGCCGCCACCCTCACGGCATGCCCTCCCGGCAGACCCTCAGAGCGTCCGGAACCACTCCGCCGTACGCTCCAGCCCCTCGCGCAGCGGCACCGGGCGGACGTCCGGGAAGAGCCCGCGCAGCCGGGAGTTGTCGGCCTGGGAGTCCCGGACGTCGCCGGGCCGCGGGTCGGTGTGGGTGACCTCGACGGGGTGGCCGAGCACCGACTCCAGCTCGCCGACCAGCTCCAGCAGTGACGTGCGGGTGCCGAAGGCCAGGTTGACCGGGTCGGCGTGCACCACCCGGCGGACCACCGCCTCGCTGATCACCTGGGTCACCGTGCCGACGTAGGTGAAGTCCCGGCTCTGGCCGCCGTCCCCGTGCACGGTCAGCGGCCGCCCGGCCAGTGCGGCGTCCAGGAAGGCGGGCACCACCGCGGCGTACGCGTGCCCGGCCGGCTGGAGCGGGCCGAACACGTTGAAGAAGCGCAGCGGGAGCACCCCCAGCCCGTAGCAGTGGTGGTAGGCCGCCAGGTACGACTCGGTGGCCAGCTTGCTCACCGCGTAGGGGCTCATCGGCGCGGTGCGCATGGTCTCGCGCTTGGGCAGCTCGCGGTTGGCGCCGTAGACCGAGGACGAGGAGGCGGCGGCCACGTACAGTCCGCCGGCCCGCCGCGCAGCCTCCAGGACCTCCAGGGTGCCGGTGGCGTTGGCGTGGTGGCTGGCCAGCGGGTCCTTGACCGAGCGCGGGACGGAGGGCAGCGCGGCCAGGTGCACCACCGCGTCGGCACCCGTGAACGCCTCGTCCAGCAGTGCCGGTTCGAGGATGCTGCCCTCGTGGAGCACGGCGCCGGTGCCGGCCAGGTTGGCCTTGCTGCCGGTGGACAGGTCGTCCACGACCCGGACCTGGTCCACCTCGGGGCGGGCCAGCAGGGCCCGGACCAGGTTGGCTCCGATGAATCCGGCCCCGCCGGTGACGACCACGCGCATGGCTGAGGTTCCCCCCTCCGACCGACCGGCCCGCCCGGCAGGTCCTGCGCCGATGGTAGCCGCGCGGTCACCCGCCGTGGGGTGGAACGCCGAGAAGCGCCACTGGGAACCGAGGCGGTGACGGCGGCTCAGTCCTTGTGCTGGCGGTACGCCTCCTCGGCGGCGTCCAGCACCGCGGAGAGGTCGCCCCCCGCGGTGGCGGTGGCGACGGCCGCCACCGCGCCCTCCACGAACGGGGCATTGGCGAAGCGGGCCGGGAACGGCAGGCCGTGCTCGTCCGCGGCGGCGAGCAGCGCGCGGACGGTGGAGACCGCGCCGCCCAGGTCGGCCAGGATCACCACGCCGTGGCCCTGGTCGACCCGGCGGGTGGCGGCGGCGACCAGGACGGCGCTGATGCCGGGGCCGGAGACCAGGTCGCCGCCGGTCGCGGCGACCGGGGCGGGGGAGTCGGAGCCGGCGAGCGCGAGCGTCAGGGCGCGGACGGCGGCGGCCAGCTCCTGGCTGTGCGAGACCAGGACGACCCCGACCCGGCCGTGCGCGGGGGGCCGGCCCGGGGTCGGCCGGGGCAGCGGGGTGCGCGAGGGCGGGGTGCGGGGCGCCGGGGGGTGGGCCGAGGGGGCGTCGGAGATGGGGATGACATCGGCGCGGGTGCCGTCCCGGCGGCTCATCGGCTGCTCCTGGGGGCGCGGGGTGGGGTGTTCGGCGGGGGTGCTCGGTGAAGCTGCTCGGCGAGGGGTGCTCGGTGGGGGGTGCTCGGTGGGGGCTTCCCACACTCTGGCAGCTCGCCCGCCGCCCGCCCGGGCGGGACACGCTCAGCGCTTCCGGCGCACCGGCTCCGGTCCGGGGCTCCGGTCCACGGGCGAGGGCGGAGGGGCGAGGGGCGAGAGGGGGCTCCGGTCCACCGGCGGGCGGCGAGGGGCGGGCGGGGCCGCTCGCCGGAGTACGGCCCGGGCGAGGAGTCCCACCGTCGGGGGAGTCCTCGGCAACCCCCTGACCGGGGCGGTGGCGATGGCTAGGCTGGCCCCGGAAGACCGTCGGGAGGAGAGCAGCAGTGGCAGCCAACATCGGGACTGACGTGGAATCGGCCGTCGGGGCGGCCGGAGGGTCCGCCGTCGAGGGGGCCGGAGCCGTCCGGGAGCTCGCGCCGATCGGGAAGCCGAAGGTCGACTTCACCGGGGCCACCTGGCTGTGCAGCAGTCAGGGCGTCGGGGATGTCCAGATCGCGTTCGTGGACGGCTACATCGGCATGCGGGACGGCCGCCAGGACGACGGCCCGGTCCTGGTCTTCACCCCGGGCGAGTGGCGGGCCTTCGTGCTCGGCGCCCGGGACGGCGAGTTCGACCTCACCTGAGGCGCCGGCCGGGCCTCGCCCCGGACCCGCCCGAACGGGCCCCGACCAGGGGCCCGTTCCGCTGTGCACCCCCTGGGCATCGGGGTTGCATCGGTCCGATCTCATTTGAGCGTACCCGGTCATAATTTCTGTTGACTGTTAGACAAACGCAGCTCAGAGTATGAGCACAGGCAGACGCCGTGCCCACCGCCCCCACGCGGCCAGACACGGCGCCTGCTGTGTAGCCCGGCAGTAATGCCAGGCCTGCCTCCCAGTCGTCCCCTGCGCACCGGGGGTGCGTCGGCCGGTCCCGGCCCCACGAGGGGGCCGGCAGTCGCCGGGAGGCTGGCACCGGAACCGAGAGCGACTCGGAGCCGGTACCGGGTGCTCGGGACCCGCACGCCCCCACGCGGCGGCGTCCCGAGCAGATCCGCGGGAGCGACGGGCCGGGGCCCCGCGGACCTTGCTTGTGTGGCATGGAACTGTTGGCTTCTGTGTTGTGCTCGCTGTGCAGTGCTGTGTGCGACGACGAAGCTGGGTGCTCGACGGTTCGGCACGACAAATGTGCACAGTGAGGGATACGCGTGTAGGGCCGCGTTGCGACATGCCGTCCCCCCGGAGGGTGAAACCCAGAACGGCTGTCGTGCTGAACCGAACGTAGCCCGGACGGTTGCTCAGAGTCAACATTGGTCTCTGAGCGTGGATCTCCGTCCGGTGCCCCACCCACCCCGTGAGCGCGGTGTGCCGGGCACGTACGATGTTCCCATGTCTTTTCTCCGCCGTCGCTCCGGACAGCCCACCGGCCCGGACTTCGACGTGCTCGCGATGGACCCGGGCGACTGGCCCGGCGACTTCGGTGCGGCCATGATGACCGGTCCGGACGGCTCCTGCCAGGGGATTTTCCTGCGCTATGACCTGTTCGGCGGCAGAGGCCCGGCGATGTTCATCGGCAACCTCCCCGAGGGTTCGCCGGCCCGCGACACCGGGGACGACGTGCCCTTCGAGGTCCGGCAGCTGCTCGCGGCCCTGGAGAACGAGGAACCGGTCGAGTTCGTCTCGGCCGAGGACTTCCCGGTGATGCTCGGGGACGACCTGCTGATCGTGAAGAAGGTCAAGGTCAGCGAGGGTCGGCTGTTCTGCTCCCAGTTCGGGCGCAGCGACGGCGTGCAGGTCACCATCGCCTCCTGGGACCGACCGATTTCGGACGACCTCTACCAGCTGCTCAAGCCGCTCCCGGCGGACATGTTCCAGCAGGGCTGACCGGCACCCGCCCCGTACCCGGTCGGATTCCGGCCAGGAGAACGGTCAGGCGGACGGCCGGGAGGACGGTCGGGGCAGGCCGGGAGCGACGGGGCCGTCCCGCGGCCCGGTCGCTGCTTGACGGTTTCGATCACCGGTTCGTACAGTCGCGAACATGTCGTGCCGTCTCCCGCTGCTGACCCGCCGCAGCTATCTGGACCTGCGGCGCACCGCCAGCGCGGCGTGTCCGGGCCACTGAGGGGGATTCGTCCCCGAGGCGGCGTGCGGCCGGCCGGAGGGCCGGCGCCGATCCGGGGGCGGGCGTTCCGCTGACTTCCGGGGCCGCCGAACCGGTACCGCGCGCCCGTCGGCGTGCCGCCCGCAGTTGCCGAGCCCACGCTGCCGCCCGGAGGCACCAGCACCATGACCAGCACCGCGACCACCTTCGCCGCCGACCAGTCGCCCGTCGCCGCCGCTCTGGCGGGACTGCCCCGGGTCGTCGACCTGCTGGCCGCCCGGGCCGAGGAGCACGACCGCGACGCCACCTTCCCGTACCAGGGCATCGAGGCGGTGCACGAGGCCGGACTGCTCACCCTCACCGTCGACCGGCGGTACGGCGGGCCGGGCGGGACGCTCGCCGACACCGTCCGGGTGCTCGCCCAACTCGGGCGCGGAGACGCCTCGGTGGCCGTGGTCACCGCGTTCACCCTGCTCCGGCACGCCGAGCAGGCCCGGGTGGCGAGCTGGCCGGCGGCCGGCTACCGGCGGCTGCTCACCGAGTCCCGGCGCGGGCCGGCGCTGGTCAACACCCTGCACGCGGAGCCCGGCGGCCAGGGCGGCGGGCCGGGAGGTGCGATTCCGGCCACGACGGCCCGCCGGGACGGCGACGGATGGCTGCTCACCGGCCGGAAGACGTACTGCGCCGGCGCCGAGGCGCTCGCCTGGATGGCGGTCACCGCGCGGACCGACGAGCCGGTGCCGCGGGTCGGGACGTTCCTGGTCCGCGGCGAGAGCGAGGGCCTCGAGGTCGACCCGACCTGGGACCAGCTCGGCCTGCGGGCCAGTGCCGGCCATGACGTGCTGCTGGACGCCGTCCGGGTGCCGGCCGAACTCGCCCTCGGGCTCGCTGTGCCGATGACCGTGGCCGGAACCGTTCCCTCGGGATCCGCCGCCCCTTCGGGAGCCACCCCCGCCGGACCCGTCCTGTCGGGAGTGGCGCGTTCGGGAAGCGGAACCTCCCCTTCGGGAAGCGCGCCGACAGGAACCGGAACTTCCCCTTCGGGAACCGGAGTCGGGGAGTCCGCCGTGCCGGCCGCCGAACTCACCCGGGCCTGGCACGACCTGGCCCTCTCCGCGGTCGCCCTCGGGGTGGCCCGCTCCGCCGAGGACTGGCTGGTGCGCTTCCTGCACCAGCGCACCCCGGCCAACCTGACCGAGCCGCTCGGCCGCCTGCCCCGGTACCGCTGCGCGCTGGGCGAGATCGAGGCCCAGCTGATCGGCGCCGAGGAGCTGGTCAACGGCCTTGCCCAGCGCGTCGACCGGGGTGATCCGGACGCCGTCGCCCGGACCGGGCCCGCCCACCTGCTGGTCACCCGCGCCGCGACGACGGCCGTCCAGCAGGCCGTCTCGCTCACCGGCAATCCCGGTCTGAGCCGGCGTCACCCGCTCGAACGCTACCTGCGCGATGTGCTCAGCAGCCGGGTGTACTTCGCCCCGGACGAGGCCGTCCTGGACGCCGCCGGCCGTGCCGCCCTGGACCGCGGGGCCCGGTCCTGAGGACCGGGCCCCGCGGTCGGGCCTGACGCGCAGCCGGCTTCCGCCGACCCTGCTCAGCGCGTGCCGACCGCGGCGCGGACGGCACGGCGGGCCAGTGCGGCGTCGTCGTACAGCCGGCGGATCATGATCCGCTGCTCCTCGCCGGCCCCCGGCACGTCGTACAGCCGGATCTCCCGCATCAGCACCAGCACCAGGTTGACCAGGAACGCGTCCCGGGCCAGCGTGCCGCCGCTCTGGGCGAGTTGGCTGATCTGGCGGCGGGCCGCGGTGTCCCCGGAGAGCACGCTCCAGAGCACCGCCAGATCGTAGCCGGGCAGGTACCAGCCGGCCTGCTCCCAGTCGACCAGCACCGGCCCGGACGGCGCCAGCAGCATGTTGCTGAGCAGGGCGTCGCCGTGGCAGAGCTGGAGCGGGGTGTGGCTCAGCCCGTGCAGCAGTCCGCGCAGGTCGCCGGCGTCCCGGTCGGTGAGCTGGCCCACCGAGTGGTAGCGGGCGATCTCCAACTGGTAGTCCAGCCGCGGCTGGAACACGTCGGTCGGCGGCCGCCACAGGTTGAGCGTGCGGACGGCGCCGAGCAGCGCCCGCACCTCGCCCGGGGTGGGCGCGTTGACCGGGTGGCGTTCCCGGGCGGCCGGCCGCCCGGGAACGCGCTCCATGACGAGCACGCAGCGGTCGTGGTCGGCCGCGACCAGCCGGGGCAGCCGCACCGGCGGACGGTGCCGGACGAAGGCCCGGTAGACCGCGACCTCGTGGTGGAAGTCGGCCACCAGCTGCTCGAAGTACTCACTCCGCACCGCCTGCGGCGCCAGGCACTTGGCGACCACCGGCGCCCGCCCGATGGTGCCCGCCACCAGGATGTGGCGGCTCCCCTCGCGCAGCACCTGGCGCGGGGTGAAGGCGGGACATATCCGCGCGACTCCGGCCAGCGCGGCCCGGACCGCGGGCGTCTGCAGCGCAGACGGGTCGATCCGCTCGGCGGTGCCGGGCTGGCCCGGCCGCATCGGCGGGCGCAGCATCCGGCCGTCGCCCGGGCGGGCGGCCGGGACGCGGGCGCCGCCCGGCAGGACGGAGTCGGGGGCGCGCAGCCCCAGTGCCGTGCGCGCGGCCTGGCCCCGGGCGTCCGCGGACCGGCCGTCGGTGCCGCGCGGGGCCGCGGGGCGGCTCGGCGGCGGGACCTGCTTGGGGCCGGGACGGCCGGTGGCTGCGGTGGGGGGGCGCAGCGCGGTGCGGGTCGCGGTCGGCGAGGGGGAGGTCGCTGAGGAGTACATGGGGTGAGGGTGGTCCCTTCCTGTCCGTCGGCGGGTACGCCCCGCGGTGCGGGGAGGGCCGGTGCCGCGTGCTTCCTGGCGTGACGGCGGCCCTGGTGCGGTGGGTGGAGCGCGGGCGCCGGGCACGGACGCGGGGGCCGAAGCCCCTTGCTGCGGCGGTGTTCCGGCCGCCCGCACCCTGGGGAGTGCGGTCGGCCGGTACTGCCGTGGCCGTGCCCGGCGCCCCCGCGCCACCCGGCCGCGCCACCCCCTCGGGTGAGGACCGGGGACGCCCCCTGGCACGGGCGGGGGAGTCCCCGGTCCGGCCTGGGGCGCCGCCCGACCCGAGGGGCGAGGTGGCGCACCTCTACATCACACCCGGATGGCACTGGTTGGTAATGTGGCGGACCCTGGCGAAGCCTGGCGAATGCTCGCCTGGCACATGACGGAGCCTCTAGCCTCGAACCAGCCGAGGAACCTGGGGGCTTCACGTGAGCAGGGGACCCAACACCCGACTCGCCGATCTGTTCGTCCTGACCGGATGGTCGAAGGGTGAGCTGGCACGGCTGGTCAACCGGCGCGGTGCCGCGATGGGACAGCAGCAGCTGTCCACCGACACCTCACGGGTCCGGCGGTGGATCGAGCAGGGGGAGATCCCGCGCGATCCGGTGCCGAGGGTGCTGGCAACCGTGTTCACGGAGCGGCTCGGCCGTGTCGTCACCACTGAGGACCTCGGTCTGGAACGACACCGGCCCACCAGGACCGGAGCGGCGCAGCCCGCAGCACATCCATGGGAGCCGGATCGTACGGCCGCGGTCCTCACCGAGTTCACGGGAATGGACCTCATGCTGAACCGACGTGGATTGGTGGGCGCGGGTGCCGCGCTCACGGCCGGGGCGGTCGTCGCCGACTCCCTGAAAGGCTGGCTGGGCGGGGACGCGGTCGCGTACGCGGCCTCCGTGCCCGGCCCGCGACCGGTGGTCACCGGGCAGGGCGGTGGCCGCCCGGTGGTGGACGTGTACGACGCGGGCCCGGTCGGGCTCGACGAGGTGGAGGCGCTGGAGCGCTCGGTGCAGGTGTTCCGCGCCTGGGACGCCGCGCGCGGCGGAGGCCTCCAGCGCAAGGCGGTGGTGGGTCAGCTCAACGAGGTGGGCGGTCTGTTGACGAGCCGCCACAACCCGGCGGTGGAGCAGCGGTTGTGGCTGGTCGCCGCCAACCTCGCGGTGCTGGCGGGCTGGATGTCGCACGACGTCGGCCTGGAGCCGACCGCGCAGAAGTACTTCGTGATCGCCGCCGAGGCGGCCCAGGAGGCCGGCGACCGCCCGAGGGCCGGCGAGGCGATCTCGCGCGCCGCCCGTCAGATGGTCCACCTCGGCCGGGCCGACGACGCGCTCGACCTGATGTCGGCCGCGAAGGCCGGCGGCGGCCGGGTGCTGCCGAGAACGCGCGCGATGCTCAACACCGTGGAGGCCTGGGCGCACGCCTCGATCGGGCACTCCCAGGACACCTGGCGGCTGCTGGGCGAGGCCGAGGACCTCTTCGCCGAGGACGTCCCCGAGCCGCCGCCGTCCTGGATGCAGGTCTTCGACGAGGCCGAGCTGCGCGGCATGCAGGCGCTGGTGCTGCGCACCCTCGCGGAGCACGACCCGTCGGCGGCCCCGCAGGCCCGGAAGCAGGCCGAGCGGGTGATCAAGCTCCGCGAGGGCACCGGGCAGCTGCGCTCGGCGCTCTTCGACCGGATCACCCTCGCCTCCGTGCACTGGCTCACCGGCGAGCCGGACGCGGCGGAGCTCCAGGCCAAGATGGCGATGAACCTGATCGGCCAGAACTCCTCCCACCGCACCTGGGACCGGCTGCGCGAGATGTACCGGCTGACAGCCCGCTACCGGGGGGTGCCGGTGGTGGACGAGCTCCGTGCGGAGCTGGGGCGGGAGTTGCGGCAGGCGGACGCCAAGAACCGGCCGAACCTCGCCTGAGCCCGGAGGTCGTCGACTTCGGTCCGACCGTGATCCGGTCTCGGCGCGGGGCAGGCCGGCACCGGCGGCGTTCGTGCGGGACCTCGCGTGCGGGAGCTCGTGCGGAACCTCGTGTGCGACCTTGCGCAGGACGTTGCGCGGAACCTCGTGCGCGACGGGAGGAGGCTCAGGCCCGGTCGGCCGGGCGGATCAGCAGGCGCAGCGCGGTGACGGTGCCGTCGGTGCCGAAGACGGGCTCGCCCGTGCACTCGATCGCGCCGTGTCCGCCGCAGGGGCGGCGTACCTGAAGGGTGCCGTAGGCGTGGCGTCCGTGCACCAGGGCTTCGGTCATCATGCGGCGCAGTTGTGGCCGGTCCGCCTCGTCGAGGCGGTCGGGCAGCCGGTCGAGGCTGAGCGGGCCGTGCACGGGGTCGCACTCGAGCAGCCGGAACACCTCGGCGGACCACCGGACGTCGTCGGTGAGCAGATCCCACTCGGCCGAGCCGACCCCGGGGTCGGACGGCGCCTGCGCCGTGCCGTCCACTCTGCCGTCCACCGCGTCGTCGGCCGCCCCGGCTCCGGACCCGGTGCCCGTTCCGCTGCCGGCCCGGTGGTCCGTGGAACCGTCCGCTCCGCTCCGGGCGCCGCCGTCCGCCGGGCTGCCCGCCGGCCCGTCCGCCGCGGCGGTGCCCGGCGGACGGCCGGCGGTTCTGGGCATGCTCATGGCGGTTCCATCGGTCGGAGGTGGCGGCCTCGCGGGGCCTGTCCGGGTGGTGAAAAGACTGTTGCACAGCGGCCTGACCCCCGTGGGGGATTCGGGCAGATCCCCGGCAAAATTCCTCCGGCATATGCCAACCGGACAGTAGGGTCGGTCGCCCTGTGTGCGGCGGGGTGCCCGAGGCGGTAACCTTCGGTGATTCCGGCGCCCGGGCGCCCACCGCAGTACCGACCAGTGACCCCGGCGACGGAAATCCCGTTGCCACTACGACCGCCGCAACGGATGCTGACCTCATGTTCGAGCCAGTGATAGCACCCAGTGCCAGCCTCCTCGGCCTCCTTCAGCGAGGTCGCGGTGACGGGCAGCTCCATGCGCTGGCCGCCGACCGCACCGAAGCCATCGCCGCGCTGGAGGAGTGCGTCACCAGGGACCCGCGAGCCGACTGGCAGGTCGAGAACCGCTCCCTCTACTACGCACGCCTCTACATGGAGTTGGAGGCGCCCCTCGGCGGCATCGAGGACCACCTTCACGACCCGGAGGACCTCCTCGACGACGACGAGGGCCGCACGGGCCTCGCGCTCTCCGTCCTCGGCCACCTCGCCGCCTACGGCCGGCGCGACGCGCTGCTGATGCTGCGCGAGTACGCCGCCACCGGCACCAACTGGGCCTGGGCCCTGGACGAGCTGGCCCTGCGGGACGACGACCGCGGCCTGCTGCTGCTCGGCACCGCCGTGCTGGACCGCTTCCCGCCGGGCCCCGAGGGCGATGCCGAGCTGCGCGACTTCATCCGCGCCGCGTACGAGCCCCGGCCCTGGCGGCTCTGGGCGGCCTACCACCCGCGGGTCGCCGCGGCGAGCGAGCAGTCCCCCTTCGACCTCTGGCAACGCCAGCTGAACCGCAGCGGCGTCACCCCCGGCTGGTCCACCGCCGACGTGCTGGCCTGGGCCGACCAGGGCGAGCTGGGCGGCCTGAGTGCCGGCGCCTTCGCCGGCCAGCCCGACCGTCCCGAGCCCGCCCGCGACGCCGGTGACCCGGCCGGCCCCGACGCCGTGGACCGGCGCGCGGCCGCGGCCGCGCGCTGCCTGGCCGCGGTGGTCCGCCCCGAGGACCGCCCCGCGGTGCTGGAGGCGGCCCGCAGCGGCCTGCCCGGCGCCCGCCGGGCAGCCCTCCGCTACCTGGTCGACCGGCGCGATCCGGCCGCAGCCGGCCTGATCGAGGCCGCCGCCGCCGACGTGGACGACCGGATGGTGCGCGCCGCCCTGGAACTGCTCGGCCGGATGCGCGGCCCCGAGGTGCTGGCGCACGCCCGCCGCTGGGCCGACCCGGCCACCGGCGGCGCCGACAGCGCCCTCGGCGAGGCCGCCGTCCAGCTGCTCGCCGACGCCGGCGAGCCCTGCGACGCGCCCCTGGTGGTCGCCGGGCTGCGTCGCTGGATCTCGGTGCGCGGCGTGACCGGCACCGGTACCGGCCTCGGGACGCTGGTCGACGGTGCGGGGCGGCTTGCCGCCGCCGAAGCCGTCCCCGTCCTGCGCCACATCTACGGCGAGGCCGCCTCGTCCGAACTGCGCGGCCGCGCCGCCCGGGCGCTCGCCGTGACCGACGTGCACTTCCCCGAGGGGCCGGCCGTCGAGTGCCTCTGGGACTGCGAGGAGTCCACCCGGGAGCTCGCCGCGAGGCACGTCGCCACCACCGGCGACGCCCGCGTGCTGGAGCGCCTGCGCCGCCTCGCCGCCGACCCGGCCGAGGAGGCCGAGGTCCACGCCGCCGTGCGGGGCCGGCTGACCGCCGCCCGCGAGCGAAGCCGCTAGGGCGCGGGGGGCTGTCTGACGAGCGCGGCCGTGAGCCGCTTCCGGGACGATGAAACGGGCCGGGGCACCTGGTGAGGTGCCCCGGCCCGCTGCTGTCGGTGGAGCGGTGGAACCGCGTTCTACTCGGGAAGGCCACTGCTCCGCAGGGGCACGGCTTCCGCAGCCGCTGCGCTCGGATCCGCTGCTCTCGGATCCGCTGCTTCGCGGACCGGAGGCTTCCGGACCTGCTGCTCCGGAACGGCTGCTCCGGACCTGCTGCTGCTGGACCGGCTGCTTCTGGGATGCCGCCTACTTCACGACGCCGGCGTCGGGCGCCAGGGTGCCGACGCTCACCAGCGCGATGATCAGAATGCCGAGCGCCACCCGGTACACCACGAACGGCATGAAGCTGTTGTGCGAGATGTACTTCAGGAACCAGGCGATCGCCGCGTATCCGACGACGAAGGCGATCAGGGTGGCCAGGACGGTCGGGCCCCAGGCCGGGGCCGGGCCCTCGCCGATCTTGAACAGCTCCAGCAGACCGGAGGCGAGCACCGCCGGGATGGCCAGCAGGAACGAGTACCGGGCGGCCGCCTCGCGGCTGTAGCCGAGCAGCAGGCCCGCGCTGATGGTGCCACCCGAGCGCGAGACGCCGGGGATGAGCGCCAGCGCCTGCGCCATGCCGTAGACGGCGGCGTGCGGCAGGGTCAGGTCGGTGATCGGCTTGGCGTGCCGGACCGCCCGGGTGCGGTCGGCCACCGCCAGGATCAGGCCGAAGACGATCAGCGTGGTGCCGATGATCCGCAGGTCGCGGAGGTTGGTCTCGATGGTGTCCTGGAACAGCTTGCCCAGGATGCCGATCGGCAGAGTGCCGATGATCACGAACCAGCCCATCCGGGCGTCCTGGTGCGAGCGCAGCGCGGGCCGGAACAGCGAGAGCGTCCAGGTCTTCACGATCGAGGCGATGTCGCGCCGGAAGTAGATCAGCACGGCGGACTCGGTGCCGAGCTGGGTTACGGCGGTGAACGCCGCGCCCGGGTCGTCCCAGCCCAGCAGGGCCGAGAAGACCCGCAGGTGAGCGCTGGAGGAGATCGGCAGGAACTCGGTGAGCCCTTGGATCAGGCCGAGGACGGCTCCGTGGAACCATTCGATCACCGGACACCCGCCCGGGGTATCCGTCGCTCGATGCGCATCAGCGGTCCTTGTTGGTCGTCGGTGCGGGAGCATGCCCGACGGCATGCCCGGGGCACATGCCGATGGCATGCGAACGGCCGGTCCCGCCCGACGCTCGGGTCGCGCGAGGGCCCGGCGCGCGCCTGATGGTACGCGGTGAAGGTGACGGGTTTTCGTTCACCCCTGCCCCGGTCCCGCTCCACCGGCGCGGCCGGTGTTCGAGCCCTGTTCAGGCGGTGTCCGGCCGTGCCCTGACCCAGGTCCGGTCGTCGGTCAGGTAGCGGTCCACGGCCAGGCCGGCGTCGGCCAGCGCCTGCTCGAACTCGGCGGCGCCGAGCGGGCGGGAGAGGAAGGTCTGGGTCCAGCGCGCGTCCGGGAACTCGTACTCGGCGACCACCGAGTTCACCCCCTCGCCGACCGGCGTGGACGAGGCGATCCGGACCAGCCCGTCCCGGCCCAGCGGGCGTTCGCGCGGCACCTCGCGGTGCCAGTCCTCGCCCTCCCGCTGGATCAGGACGCAGCCGTCCGCGGCGACGTGCCGCCGGCAGGTGGCGAGCAGCCTGCGCCGGACCTCCAGGTCGCCCGCGTGTACCAGGAAGGAGGCCAGCATGACGACGTCGAAGTGCTCGCCGAGGTCCAGTCCTTCGATCGGGCTGCGGACCGTCCGGGCCCCGCGCACCCGGGCCAGCATCTCGGCGGACTCGTCCACGGCCGTCACCGTGAAGCCCCGTTCGAGCAGCGGGTGTGTCACCCGGCCCACGCCGCAGCCCAGTTCGAGGATGCGCGCGCCGGCCGGCACCGCCTGTTCGATCACCTCCGGCTCGCCGTGCACCGGCAGCCGTGTGTACAGCTCGACGGCGCAGCCGTCCGGTGTGATCGCGCCCGGTCCCGTGCCGTCGTATCCCCTGCGTCGCTCATCAGTCATCGTCCCATCGGAACACGGGCCCGCGGGGGTGGGGAAGAGGGCGTCGGAGAGATGGTTGCGGCATACCCCCAGGGGGTATATGTTCCTCATCGACGGAGCGAGGAACGAAGCGCCAGGGCAAGCGGAGGACGACATGGCACACCCCGCACAGCACGAGCACGAGCAGCACACCGGCCACGGGCACCACGAGCAGCACGGCCACCCGGCCGGGCATGAGGGGCACGACCTGCACGCGGGCCCCGGAGGCCACGCCGGTCACGCGGGTCACGCGGGCCACGGCGCCGCGCACGGCGGCGGGGCGAGCTGGCAGACCGCCGCGCAGGCGACCCTGCACTGCCTCACCGGCTGCGCCATCGGCGAGATCCTCGGCATGGTGCTCGGCACCGCGTTCGGCCTGCACAACGGCGCGACCGTGGTGCTCTCGGTGCTGCTGGCCTTCGTCTTCGGCTACGCCCTCACCATGCGCGGCGTGCTCAAGGCGGGCCTGGACGTCCGGGCCGCGGTGAAGGTGGCGCTGGCCGCCGACACCGTCTCGATCCTGGTCATGGAGCTGATCGACAACACCGTGATGGTCACCGTCCCGGGGGCGATGGACGCGGGCCTCGGCGACCTCCTGTTCTGGATCGCGCTGGCGGGCTCGCTCACCCTCGCCTTCGCGCTGACCGTGCCGGTCAACAAGTGGATGATCGGGCGCGGCCGCGGCCATGCGGTCGTCCACGCCCACCACCAGCACTGAGCGCCCGCCCCGAAGGCGCCGGGGACTCGCCTGCGGCCCGCACCGACCCGCTCGACGGTCGGTGCGGGCCGCGGCGTTTTCGCGGTGCGTCCGGGGCTACTGCCCGTTGCGTCCGGGCTGCTGCTCGTTGCGGTCCAGCTCCGCGAGGGTGTCGTGCAGCCAGGTCAGCTCGGCCTCGGTGGTGGCGCGGGCGATCAGCAGCATCCCGCGGCGGAACGGGTCCGTCGCCTCCTCGGCGTCCACCGGGTGTGCCCCGTCGTAGAAGAAGCTGGCCGGCTCGCTCAGGAAGGCCAGGCGGCGGCGGAGTACGGCGGCCTGGGCGGCCGGCTCGCCGTCGAGGTGGCGGAGGAAGGCCAGCACGGCGAACCAGCGGTTCTCGTCGCTGATGTCCAGCTCGTCCGGAGTGCGCAGCCGGTCGAGCAGTGCGGCCCGCCCGGCCTCGGTGAGGTGGAGGGTGTGGCGCGGGGCGGCCGCCGTCCCCGGCTCGGTCTCGCGCACCAGCAGGCCCCCGGACTCCAGTCGCTTGATCGCCGGGTAGAGCGTGCCGTCACTGATCGGCCGGACGTGCCCGGTGAGCGCTGCGAGGTGGTGGCGCAGCTCGTAGCCGTGCAGGGGTCGGTCGTGGAGGAACCCGAGGATCGCGAGCTTCAGCATGGGACCACTCTCTCAGGGGGTCGTTCCCGGGCTCAGGGGGTCGTTCCCGGGCTCCGAGGGTCGTTGTCGGGTTTCAGAGGGTCGTTCCCGGGTTCACCGGGCCGGCCCGGGCGTCCGGAGGTCGTTTCCGGGTTCGGGCGGTCGTCGGCCGGCGGCCGTTTACTATATCGCTACCGCTATACCTCGATCGCGAGGTATGGTTCCTGCGGCTGGACAGCGAACGTTGCGATACCCCGACCCGAGGAGGAGAACGACCGTGCATCACGCAACCGTCACCCCGAACGGCGACCGGATCCGCTGGGTGGAGCTGCCGGGTGCCGAACCGGCCCGGCTCTACCTGCACGGTCTCGGCGCCAGCTCGCCCGTCTACTTCGCCGCAGCCGCGGCCCACCCGCTGATCGCCGGGCGCCGCTCGCTCCTGCTCGACCTGCTGGGCTTCGGCATCAGCGACCGGCCCGCCGATTTCTCCTACACGCTGGAGGCCCACGCCGACGCGGTGGCGGCGGCGCTGGACGCGGCCGGGCTGGCCGAGGTCGAGGTGGTCGGGCACAGCATGGGCGGCGCGGTGGCGATCGTGCTCGCCCACCGGCATCCACGGCTGGTCGCCAACCTCCTCCTGGTCGACTCCAACCTCGACCCGATCACGCCCACCCGCCGCCCGGGCAGCAGTGGGATCGCCACGTTCACCGAGGAGGAGTTCCTGGCGGGCGGCCGGGAGGAGGTCGGCCGGTGGGTCGGCCCGCTCTGGTGGTCCACCATGCGGCTGGCCGGCCCCGAGGCCCTCCACCGCAGTGCCGTGAACCTCGCCCGCGGCACCGTTCCGACCATGCGGGAGCTCCTGCTCGACCTGGACGTCCCGCGCACCTTCCTCCACCCGCAGGCCGACGGTGCACCGGAGGGCGCGGACCGGCTGCGCGAGGCGGGCGTGGAGGTGGTGGCCGTCCCGGACTGCGGGCACAACATCATGTTCGACAATCCGGACGGCTTCGCCGAGGCCGCCGCCGTGGCCCTGGCTCGTCGCTCCGTGGTGGCATGACACGCTGATGCGGCAGGGCGTGTCATGGTGGCCTGCCCTGCCTCAGCGGCACGACGTGTCACCTCGGCGCGGTGCGCCACACTGGCCTGACGCGCGCCTGCCCCGTACGACGCGCGCCTGCCCCGTCCGCTATGCGTTTGCCCCGCCGCCCCAGGAGCCGCCCGCCATGCCGGCCACCTTCCAATCACCGGTCCGCGTCCCGGACGCGCTGACCGCCTCCCTCGCCGAGTGCCTCGGCGACCGGGGCTGCGACTGGGCCGCCTGCCTCCCCGCGCTCGCCGCCGAGCTGTCGGAGATGTGGTCGCTGTGCCCCGACGGCGCACCCGCCCACGGTGTGGTCGGCCTCGTCCTCCCGGTGCTGCGCGCGGACGGCACACCCGCCGCGCTCAAGCTCCAGCCGGTGGACGAGGAGGCGGCGGCGAGCCCGTCGCCCTGCGCGCCTGGGGCGGCAACGGAGCCGTCCGGTTGCTCGCCCACGAGCCGGAAACCGGCTCGATGCTGCTGGAACGCCTGGACCCGGACCGTTCCCTGCTCACCGTGCCGGACGGCCTCACCGCCCTGCGCGTCCTCGCCGACCTGCTGGCCCGGCTGACGGCGCACCGGGCCCCGCCCGGCCTGCGGAGCCTGGCCGAGGTCGCCGACAGGACGCTGACCCGCGTGCCGGAGGCGCTCGCCGAACTGACCGGCCCGGCCGACCGGCGCCTGCTCGCCGACTGCGCCGCCGCCCTCCGCGAGGTCCGGCACGAACCGGGTGACCGTCTGCTCCACTGGGACCTGCACTGATCGAGAGCGGTGAGACCGTCGTCGACCCGGCCCAACGCGCCATCGCGGAGGCCCTGTTGGGGCGGTCCCGCTGACTGCTGCGCCCTGACTGCTACGCCCGACTGCTCCACCCCTACCGCGTCGCCCGGACGGGTCGTCGCCGGCCACGGGTGCGCGCAGCGGCGGGCCGATCCTCGCGCGGCTCACCACGCTGCCGCGGGAACGCCCTACCGCCACCGCAGCAGCACGAACCTGACCGGCGTCCCCGGGCGGGCCTGGGCGGCTGCCGCGAGGTCGGCGCGCGGGACGACGCCGAGGACGGGATAGCCGCCGGTGGTGGGGTGGTCGGCGAGGAAGACCACCGGCAGCCCGTCCGGGGGGATCTGGACGGCGCCCAGCACCATGCCCTCGCTCGGCAGTTCGCCGCCGCGCGCCCGGCTGACCGACGGGCCCGCCGTCCGCAGGGCGATCCGGTTGCTGGTCGGGGCCACCCGGTAGCGCTCGCGGGCCAGCCAGGCCACCGACTGCGGTTCGAACCAGTCGGCGCGCGGCCCGAGCCGCAGCCGCAGCACCAGTTCGGCCGGGGGCGCGGGCAGCGGCACGAGGTCGGGGGCAGGCCGGTACGGCGGGGGCGGCCCGACCGGCAGCCGGTCGCCGGCGGCCAGCGGGGCCGGGCCGAGGCCGGAGAGCAGGTCGGCCGAGCGACTGCCGAGGACGGGCGGGACGGCGAGCCCACCCGCCACCGCCAGGTAGCCGCGCACGCCGTGGGTGGCGGCACCGACCTCGATCAGCCCGCCGGCCGGCACGGCGACGGGCGCGCCCCACGCGGCGGGCCGCCCGTCCACCCGGACCGGGGAGGGCGCACCGGTGACGGCCACGACCACCGGCCGGTCCGCGCGCAGCGCGACCCCGCCGAGGGTGGTCTCCAGGGCGGCCGCGCCGGGCTCGTTGCCGACCAGCCGGTTGGCCGCACGCAGCGCCGGCTCGTCCAGCGCACCCGCCCGGGGAACACCGAGGTGGGCGACACCCCGGCGCCCGAGGTCCTGCACGGTGGTCAGCGGGCCGGGCCGGACGACCTCCAGTTCGGCTCCTGCCTCGGCCTCGGCCCCGGCCCCGGGCTCCCGCTCAGCCACGGTCACCCCGCGTCGCCGCGGCCCCGTCCTCCGTGCCTCCGTTCGCCGCCGCCCCGTCCGCCGTGGACCGCGCCGCCGTGAACCGGACCCGCACACCCGGTGCGAGCAGCGCGGCCGGTTCGCGGGCGGCGTCCCAGAGCGGCAGGCCGGTGCGGCCGAGGAGCTGCCAGCCGCCGGGGGAGGAGCGCGGGTAGACGCCGGTGTAGGGGCCCGCCAGGGCGACCGAGCCGGCCGGGACGGCGCTGCGCGGGGTGGCACGCCGAGGCACCGCGTACTGCTCCGGCAGGCCGGTGAGGTAGCCGAAGCCGGGGGCGAAGCCGCAGAAGGCGACCACGTACTCGGGCTCGGTGTGGATCCGTACGGCCGCCTCGGGGGAGACCCCCCAGAGCGCGGCCACCTCGGCGAGGTCGGCGCCGTCGTACACGGTCGGCACCTCCAGCAGCGGGCCGGGCGTCGCGTCCGCCGCCGTCGGGCGGGCCGTCCGCAGCAGGGCGGTGAGGGCGGGGATGTCGGTGACGCCGTCCAGCAGGACGGTCCGGGCGGCGGGGACGATCTCCTCGACTGCGGGCAGCTCGCCCGCGGCCTGCCGCTCGCGCAGCCAGGCGTACAGGGCGCCCACCTCGGCCGTCCCGGTGACCTCGACCAGCAGCGCGTGCTCCCCGGCCGGCCGGAGCTCCGGCTCGCGGCCCCCCGCCGCTATGACGCCCGAGCCCTCGGCGCCCGGACCGACCGCCCCGGCGCCCGAGCCCGCCGCCCCGACATCCGGACCCGTTCGGCCCGCACCGTCCCCCCGGCCCTCGCCGCCCCCCGCCGCCGTCATGCGAAGGCCTCCACCCGCACGCCCGCCGAGGCGAGCGCGCCCCGGATGCGCCAGGCGAGCTGGGCGGCGCCGGGCGTGTCGCCGTGGACGCAGAGCGACCGCGCCTCGACTGCGATCGGCTCGCCGCCGACGGCCTCCACCATGCCGTCCCGGGCGATGCCGACCGCGCGGGTGATCACCGTCTCGGGGTCGTGCACCACGGCGTCCGGCTCGCGACGCGGCACCAGGGTGCCGGCCCAGGTGTACGCGCGGTCGGCGAACGCCTCGGTGACCACCGGGAGCCCGACGCCCTCGGCGACCGCCAGGAAGCGGGAGCCGGGCAGGCCGAGCACGGGCAGCGGGCCGTCGCAGACCGCCCCGGCCCGCAGGACGCCCGCGACCACCGCCTCGGCCTGCTCGGAGTCGCCCACCACCCGGTTGTAGAGGGCGCCGTGCGGTTTGACGTACGAGACCCGGGAGCCGGCCGCGCGGGCGAAGACCTGGAGGGCGCCGATCTGGTAGGCGATCTCGTCGGCCAGCTCCTCCGGCGGGACGTCCATCGCGCGCCGGCCGAAGCCGGCGAGGTCGCGGTAGGAGACCTGGGCACCGATCCGGACGCCGCGCTCGGCGGCCAGCGCGCAGACCCGGCGCATGGTCGACGGATCCCCGGCGTGGAAGCCGCAGGCGACGTTGGCGCTGGTCACCACGGAGAGCAGTGCCTCGTCGTCGGTCAGCGTCCACCGCCCGAACCCCTCACCGAGGTCCGCATTGAGATCGATCACCGCATCGGTCACGCCCGTCCGCCTCCCACAGCTGTTGAGCCAGATGGTAGGGCCTGCGCGTGAAGCCCGGCGCCGTCCGTCCGGGCACCGGCCCGCCCCACCGGCGGCCCGCTGCCCGGGCGTTCCCCCGGACGGCTCACCCGGTGGCGGCGGTGCCGCGGGCAGCAGCGTCGGCGGCCCGCTCCAGGGGCTGCAGCGCGCGCAGCACGATCAGCAGCGGGACGACGCCGACGACACCGAACGACATGTCGATGAATCGCCAGTACAGCGGGATGCCCCGGAGCGGACCGCAGATCAGGGCCAACGGGATGATGCCCGCACAGGCGAGGACGGCCCAGCGGATCACCCAGATGTTGCGGACCGGGTCCTTGAGCGGCCCCCGGAAGGCGGCGGCGATCACCAGGTGTGCGAAGGCGAGCCAGTCGGTGCCGTAGGCGAGGAAGGGGTAGCGGGCGTTGGTCTCGGCGAGGCCGTCGCGGACCCGTTCGAGCCACTCGACCAGGGCCGGCAGGTGGTCGGTGACGGGGGCGGCCGGGCCGGTGGCGAATCCGGCCAGCCACCTGGTCTCGGTCTCCAGCGGGAAGGCGGTCAGGCCGCTCAGCACCAGGCAGACCACGAAGGTCCACAGCCACCCGCGTACCCGCCGCAGGATCGCCTCGGAATCAGTGCCCATCGTGCCAACCTCCATGCCGAAGGACAGGTGGGGCCTTGTCCCACCTGCGCAGCACGACTCTAGACCCACGAATTGAACGCGTTCAACTTTCAGCTGCGGGTGCGCCCGGGGCACACCCGGGGCGCACCCGGCACCCGCCCGTGGTCCGCCCGGAAACGCCGGTGGCCGGACGCGAACCCCGCGCCCGGCCACTCCCTGCGAAACCCGCTACGCGGTGTACGTGAACCGGTCCGCCGCGCCGATCGCGCTCGTCCCGCCGGGCGTGGTCACCGTGACGTCGACCACGCCCGTCCCCGCCGGGGCGGTCGCCGAGCAGAGCGATACGCCGCAGGAGTAACGGCTGGCCGGGACACCGCCGAAGCGCACCGTGCCCTGGGCCAGGTTGCTGCCCTGGACGTAGATCTGGGTGCCGCCGGCGGCCGGGCCGGAGCCGGTGGTCAGGCCGGTGACCGCCGGGGCGGGCGGCGCCGGGGGAGCCGCGCCGGTGTAGTCGAACGGGGTGGAGGCGGCCGCGGAACCCCCCGGGGTGACCACGGTGACCGGCGTGCTGCCCGCGCCGCCGGGGGTGGTCACGGTGCAGGTGGTGCTGGTGCAGCCGCCGGCCGCGACCGAGTCGCCGAACAGCACGAAGCCGTTGTCCAGGTCGGTGCCGGTCAGCGTGACGGCGGTGCCGCCCGTGCCCGCGCCGGACGAGGTGTCGACACCGGCCACCACGGGCGCCGCCTGGGTGGCCGGGGCCTGCGGGCCGCTGCCGAGCACGTAGGTCGAGACGTTGTCGGACGGGTCCGCGTCGTTCCGGTTCGCGGCCGTCACCTTGATCGTCCCGGCGGGCCTGGTGCCGTGGGACTGCACGAAGACCTTCATGAACTCGCTGCGCCCCGGAGCCCGGTTGCCGGTGAAGTAGGCGTCCAGGCGGCGGGCGTCGGGCGAGATCGTCTCGGTGAAGGTGTAGTCCTGGAACGAGGTGATCGTCGCGCCGCTCGTGGTCAGACCGGGCGGCAGTTCGACGGTGAGGTGGGTGACGCCGGTGAGGTCGGTGGTGCCGGAGGACTTCCAGGTCACCGAGAAGTTGGTGTTGTCGACCGGGAAGATCGGGTAGTTCCCGGCCTGGGTGACGCTGACGTTCGGGCCGGTGACCGCCGTCCGGGCGGGGGTCGCGGCGGCGGAGATGGCGGCGCCCGCGGCGAGGGTGGTCGCGGCCAGTGCGGCGGCCAGGCCGCCTCGAACCAGTCTGGTGATCATAGGACGCATGATGGCCGGGCCGGGCGCGCCGCGAAGCCGTTTTCTCGAAATCCAGTTCTAGTGCCGCGCGTTCGGCTCGGCCCCGGCCCCCGCCTCGGCCCGCCCGTAAGGTCCGTTTCGGTCGAAGTCGGTGCCTACCTCTAATCTTGTCCACCGTGACCGCCATCGCTGACCCGCCCACCGAGCACGGGCTCCGGCCGCCCGCCGGGCCCGCCACCGCCGCCGTGCGGCCCGCGCCCGGCCCCGCAGCCGACGAGGGCCTCGCCCGCCGGCTCAAGGCGCTGGCCTGCACCGCCCCGCTCCACGACCTGGACAACCGCAAGGGGATGCTGGCCGGCGAGTACGGCGGCTACGCGATGGCCGAGGTCGGCCTCGCCGCGATCGACCTGGTCACCCTGCACATGGACTTCGACACCGGGGCCGACCGCGACATAGTGCTCGCCCGGCTGCTGCCCCGCGTCGCCGCCCAGGCCGCCGGCCGGCCCACCGCCGAGCACGAGCGGGTCGCCCGCTGGGTGCTGGAGTCGCTGATCAACGTCGGCAGCGTCGACCGCGGCTTCCGCGCCGTCTACGGCACCTTCGGAGCGGACGGCGCGTACGTCCGCCGCGACTACGACTTCAAGCTGATCGAGGAGGTGCCCGGCCCCGACGGCGGCGTCTACCTGCGCACCACCGACGAGGCGGTCAACGTCCTGGTCGGCGCACTCGACACCGACGTCACCTCGGCCCAGATCGCCGCCGAGGTCAAGCTGGAGGTGCTGATCCGCCGGGGCCGCCTGGCGGACGCCCAGCTCGCCGCCGAGCAGGCCCGCTACCGGACCGTCCAGTACGCCGAGACGCTGCGCCGCGCCCTCGACGCCACCCGGCGCAACGTGCGTGCCGTCGACTGGATGCAGGCCATCCCCGACCTCATCGACGAGGCGCTCGACCACATCGCCGACCGCTACCGGCACGAGAACGCGATTCTCACCAACATCCGCAAGGCCCGGGACGAGGCCGAGCCCCACACTCCCGAGGGGGCGGAGCACAAGCGCCGCGCCGCCGAGCTGCTCGACATCGTCAAGGACTGCATCCGCCGCCACACGAAACTGCAGACCCGTCTGCTGGAGGCCGGCCCGCTGTTCCGCGCCGAGCAGGACCGCCAGGCCTTCGCCACGCCCGGAGCCCGCAGCGGCATCGACCTCTACGGGCAGCTGCTCGCGCCCGTGCTGCGGCTGCCGGTGGAGCAGGCCGTCCGGCCCACCGGCGCCTTCTTCGCCCGCGGCACCGGCCTGCGCACGCCCGTCTCGGTCCGCGTCGCCGACCTGGTGGACCTGCTGCTCACCCCGCCGGTCGAGCGCGAGCACCTGGGTGCCGAGCTGCCCGACCCGGACCTCGTCGCCACCCCCGACGACAGCCGGTTCTCCGAGGCGCAGCTGGAGTCCGCGCTGGAGCTGCTCGACCTGCCCGCCGACGCCCCCCGCCGGCTGTCCGGCCTGCTCGCCGACGCTCGCAAGCAGGACCCTGAGCTCCCGTACCTGGTCGCCCTGCTGGCCGTGCACGCGGCCAGCCCGCCGGTCGGCACCGCCTACCGGCAGGGCGAGGAGCGGCTGCTCTTCGCGGTCGACGACGGCACCCGGCTGCACGACCCGGAGTTCGGCGGCGCCGACCTCATCGTCGGCAGCGCCCTGCTGGACGCGGCCGGCATGGCGGCCGACCGCAAGGACGCCAGTTGACGCACCGCCAGACCGTCCGGACCGTACAGGCCATCCGGGCCATCCGGGCCAACCGGACCACGCAGACCACGCAGGCCACGCAGACCGCGCAGACCACCCGCACCGGTGGCAACACCCCCGAGGAGCACCGCCCGTGACGACCCACCACGACACGTCCTGGGCGCCCGAGACCGAGCCGGCCGCCCCCGCCGCGATCACCCCGGCCGATGTCGCCGACGCGGCCCGGCTGGTCTCCTTCGGCCTCCAGGCCAAGCTGCTCCCCGCCCGTGACGCCGAGTACGCCGAGCTGGTCCGCCGCCACCGCGAGGACCCGCCGTTCGCCCGCCTCGCCGACGCCGTCGCCACCGGCATGGGCCTGGTGGTGCTGGAGGTCTCGCCGCGCGCCGGCATGGCCGTGGCCGCCGCCGAGGACTCCGTCTTCGCCGTCCGGATGGGCGACTACTCGCGCCGCGCCGCCTCCGAGTCCACCGACCGCTTCCTGCACGGTCTGGCCCACCTGGCCGTCGCCGCGATGGCCTTCCCCCGCCCCGAGGACCTCGCCGACGACGGCTACCTCGGCCGGATCACCGTCAACGGCGTCGACTCCTTCGTCCGCCAGGCCTGCCGCCGGCTGGAGGAGCAGGCCGAGGCCGACGGCGCCAACACCGACCCGCAGAGCGACGCCCCCGGCCTGGAGGCCGCCTGGCGGGTCTGGGCCCGGCGCACCGCCACCGGCGCCACCAAGGACGCCCGCCGGCTCTCCGGCTCGACCATCGGCATCGTCGCCAAGGCCGTGATGTTCCTGGTCGACTCGGGCTTCCTGCAGAAGACCTCGGACGACGCCGGCGGCACCTACCGCACCACCGCCCGCTACCAGCTCCAGGTGCGCGACCTGGCCGGCAGCGCCGCCATGGCCGAGCTGCTCGACCTCGGCGTCGTCCCCGTCTCCGACGGCACCGCCAGCCTGCTCCCGCCGGACACCGCCGACGAGCTGGTCGCCGACGCGGGCCTGCCGTTCCACTCCCTCTGACCGAACCTCCCGCACCGCCCGTCTCCTCCCGCACCGCCCATCTGGAGAACCGCCGCACATGTACGAGCTCAACCGGGTCCGCCTCTACTCGATCGGGCCGGCCGGCGCCCGGTACGCCGACACGGTGCTCGACCTGCGCGGCGTCGGCGAGCCCGTCGCCGACCCGGCCCCGCAGCAGATCGGCCTCTTCGGCGAGGAGGCCGAGGGCCCGGTGCGCCGGCCCGCCCCGGCCGGCGTGCTGTTCCTGGAGAACGGCGGCGGCAAGTCCGTCCTGCTCAAGCTGATCTTCTCGGTGATGCTCCCCGGCCACCGCAACACCCTCGGCGGCGCCAGCTCCGGCGTGCTGCGCAAGTTCCTGCTCGCCGACGACTGCGGCCACGTCGCCCTGGAGTGGCAGCACACCGTCACCGGCGAGCTGATCGTGGTCGGCAAGGTCAGCGAGTGGCGCGGCCGCCAGGTCTCCTCCGACCCGCGCAAGTTCGCCGAGACGTGGTACTCCTTCCGCCCCGGCCCCGGCCTCACCCTGGACTCGCTGCCCGTCGCCGAGCGGGTCAGCCTGGCCGGCGACCAGAAGGCCCGCGGCCGCCGCCGCACCATGAAGGGCTTCCGTGACGCCCTCACCGAGGCCGGCAAGGCCCACCTGCACCTCGACCTGGTCTTCGAGGACGGCCACGACCGCTGGACGGAGCACCTCGGCGACCTCGGCCTCGACCCCGAACTCTTCCGCTACCAGCGCGAGATGAACGCCGACGAGGGCGAGGCGGCCGGCCTCTTCGCGGTCAAGCACGACAGCGACTTCACCGACCTGCTGCTGCGGGCCGTCACCGACACCCGCGACACCGACGGCCTCGCCGACCTCGTCCACGGCTTCGCCGCCAAGCTCGGCCGCCGCGCCGAACTCACCGCCGAACGCGACTTCACGGCCGGCTCGCTCGACCTGCTGGAGCGGATCGCCGAGGCCACCACCGCCCGCGAGACCGTCCGCGAGGCCCACCGCACCGCCGAACGCCGCACCCGCCGGCTCGCCCACGCCCTCACCTCCCGGGCCGCCGCCGAACGCGACCGCGCCCAGGACCTCGCCATCGAGGTCGCCGCCGCGGCGGGCGCGGTCACCGCCGCCGAGGCCGACCGCACCCGGCACACCCTGATCACCGCCGAACTCACCCACCGGCACGCCACCCTGGGCCTGGCCGCCGCCACCACCGAGGCCGCCGCGCTGCGCCGCGAGCTGACCGAGGCCCGCACCCTGCACGCCGCCTGGCAGGCCGCCGAGGCCGTGCTGCGCCAGCGCGCCGCCGCCGACCGGATGGCCCGGGTCGCCGCCGCCATCCGCGAGGCCGAGCTGGACGCCGCCCCCGCGCTGGCCGCCCGCGCCCGCGCCGCCACCGCCCTGGCCCGTGCCCTCGAAGCCGCCGCTGCGGCCGCCGAGGACCGCGCCGACACCGAGGAGCAGCGGGCGGGCGAGCTGCAGGCCGACGGCTCCAAGGCCCAGAGCGACGCCACCGAGGCCGCCACGGCCGCCCAGAAGGCCCGCAGCGAGGCCGACCACCTGCGCCAGCGCCTCGCCGAGGTCGAGCAGGAGACCGCCGCCGCCGTCGAGGCCGGCTTCATCGACGCCGACGGCGACGTCGACCCGGCCCGCGCGGCCCTGCACGCCGCCGACGTGGAGAAGGCCGCCGGCGCGGCGCTCGCCCAGGCCCGCACGGCCGCCGAGTCCGCCGCCGCCCGGCTGCGGGAGGCCGCCGCCGCCACCGGCCGCGCCGAACTCGCCGCCGAACGCGCCGGCGACGCCCGCAAGGCCGCCGCCCACGCCCTCGCCACCGAGCAGCGCACCGCCGCCCTGCTCGCCACCGAGCCGCGCCTCGCCGACCTGCTCTCCCTGACCCCCTACCAGGACGGCGCGGAGGAGGAGGCCGGCTTCCTCACCCCGGCCGTGCTGGACCGCTCCGCCGAGGCGCTGCGCGAGCAGCTCGACGAGGCCATCGCCACCGCCGAACGCACCCTGTTCGACCTGCGCACCGCCGCCGCCGACGACTCCCGCATCCTCGCCGCGCTGGGCGACGGCGGCCTGCTGCCGCCCGGCCCGGACGTCCTCGCCACCGTCGAGTACCTCGCCGAGCACGGCATCCCCGCCCTGCCCGGCTGGCGCTACCTCGCCCAGTCCGTCGACCCGGTGGACCACGAGGCGATCCTCGCCGCCCGGCCCGAACTGGTCGACGGCGTGGTCATCACCGACACCGACTCGCTGGAGCGGGCCCGTGAGGCGCTCCAGGCCGCCGCCCTGCTGCCGCGCTCCACCGTGGCCGTCGGCGCCGCCGCCTCGCTGATCGCCCCGCTCACGGCAGACGAGGGGCCCGCCTTCTGCCCCTTCTTCGTCGTGCCGCCGAACCCGGCCATGCACGACGAGTCCGCCGCCGACGACGAGCGCCGCGAACTGCGCACCCGCGCCACCGCCCGCGAGGAGCACATCCGCGAACTCGCCGCCCGGCTCGGCGGCGACCGCGCCCTCGCCGCCCGCCTCGCCTCCTGGCACGCCAGCTGCCCGCCCGGCACCCTCGCCGAGCTCGCCGCCGCCGCCGAGGCCGCCCGCGAGCACGCCGAGCAGGCCGCCGCCGCCCTCGGCACCCTTCGCGCCGACCACGACGAGGCCGAGACCGACCACGCCGCAGCCGCCTTCGCCCACGAGGAGCACCGCGAGGCCGCCCAGCGCGCCCGCCGCCGCGCCGACGCCCTCTCCGGCCTCGCCTTCCGGCTGCGCGAACGCGCCGGCTGGACGCGCTCCCTGCGCGAACTCGCCGAGGACGCCACCGAGTGCGACCGCCGCCAGGCCCAGTGCGCCGAGCGCGCCCGCACCTGCGACGAGGACCGCCGGGCCGCCCAGCGCGCCGCCGACGACGCCCGCCGCACCGCACGGACCCTGCGCGCCGAACGCGCCGAGATCCCCGCCGCCGAGCAGGACGACGAGCCCGACACCGGCACCCCCGCCGCCCTGCCCGCCCTGCGCGAGGCCTACCGCGCCGCCTCCCAGCTCTACGAGAAGGTCGGCGTCGGCGCCGACCTGCGTGCCGAACAGGCCCGTGCGGAGGGTGACGAGGCCGCCGCCGCGACCGAACTCGACCGCCTCACCAACAAGGTCCGCACCCGCGCCGAGGAGCTGCTCGGCAGCCCCGACGGCGCCGACGGCCCCGCCCGTCAGGCCGCCGCCGCCCGCGCCGAGGAGCTGGTCGCCACCATCGAGGCCCGCTCCGCCGCCGCCAGCGAGCAGCTCGGCCGGCTGCGCGGCGAGGCCGAGCGTTCCGCCCCCGCCGACGGCGAGGCCCACACCGAGCTGCCCGAGGACCTCGTCCCCGCCGACCCCGAGCACGCCCAGGTCCTGCTGCGCACCGCCACCAGCCGGCTCGCCGAGCGCCGCGAGACGGTCGAGACCGCCCGCACCGCGCACGCCGACCTGCAGCGCACCTTCGACGCCGCCCAGTCCGCCGCCGCGGACTTCGACGAGCACGCCGGCCAGCTCCGCGACGGCCTGCGCGAGCACCAGGACGACGACGGCCGGCCGGCCGAGCCCTACCTCGGCGCACTCGCCGACGCCCGCACCGCCGCCGCCGAGGCCCGCCGGGCCCTGCGCACCGCCGCCGGCGAGCTCTCCTCCGCCGAACTCGCCGTCCGCGACGCCTCCGACGCGCTCGTCCGGCACGCCAACGCCGTCCGCTACGAGGCCGTCCGCACCCCCGCCCGCCAGCAGATCCGCGAACTGCCCGCCTCCGCCCTGCCCGACCACGCCGCCGCCTGGGCCACCGCCTTCGCCCCCCGGCTGCGCGTGCTCACCGACGAACTCGCCCAGCTGGAGCGCAACCGCGGCTCGATCGTCGACCGCCTGCGCGGCCTGGTGGAGTCCTCGCTCACCACCCTGCGCGCCGCCCAGCGGCTCTCCCGCCTGCCCGAGGGCCTGGGGGAGTGGTCCGGCCAGGAGTTCCTCCGGATCCGCTTCGAGGACCCGGACCACGCCACCCTGGTCGAACGCCTCGGCGAGGTCATCGACGAGGCCACCCGCGCCGCCGTCAAGAAGAACAGCGACCTGCGCCGCGACGGCATGTCCCTGCTGCTGCGCGGCGTCGCCGCCGCGATCGGCCCGCGCGGCGTCTCCGTCGAGATCCTCAAGCCGGACGCCGTGCTGCGCGCCGAGCGGGTCGGCGTCGGCCAGATGTCCGACGTCTTCTCCGGCGGCCAGCTGCTCACCGCCGCCATCGCGCTCTACTGCACGATGGCCGCGCTGCGCGCCAACGACCGCGGCCAGTCCCAGCTGCGGCACGCCGGCACGCTCTTCCTGGACAATCCGATCGGCCGCGCCAACGCCACCTACCTGCTGGAGCTCCAGCGGGCCGTGGCCGACGCCCTCGGTGTCCAGCTGATCTACACCACCGGCCTCTTCGACACCACCGCGCTGGCCGAGTTCCCGCTGGTCATCCGGTTGCGCAACGACGCGGACCTGCGGGCCGGGCTCAAGTACATCTCCGTGGAGGAGCACCTGCGCCCGGGCCTGCCGGCCGCGCCGGACCCGGACGGCCCGGCCATCCACGGCGAGATCACCGCCACCCGGATGTTCAAGCGCCCCGCGGAGGCCCCGATCGCGTGACAGGTTGTCAGGTGACGCCGTCCGGTGGTCGTACTAGCGTGTCCGCATGTTGACGATCGCTCACTTCAGTGACATCCACATCGGCCAGGACCAGGACGGCGACGCCGGCGCCCGCGCGTACCGGCGGGCCGAGCAGGTGATGGCCCACCTCAACGCCCTGCCCGGCCCGCTGGACGCCGTGCTGGTCACCGGCGACCTCGCCGACCACGGCCTGCCGGGGGAGTACGAGCGGGTCGCCAAGGTGCTGAGCTCCCGTCACCAGGTGTTCACCTGCCCCGGCAACCACGACCGGCGCGCGCCGTACCGCGAGGTGCTGCTCGGCGAGGTGCCCGCCGAGGGGCCGGTGAACCGGCGGCACGAGCTGCCCGGTGCCGACCTCCTGATGATCGACTCCTCCGTCCCCGGCCGCGACGACGGCCTCCTGGACGACGAGACGCTGGCCTGGCTGGACGCCCGGCTCGCCGACGGCCGCCCGGAGCTGCCCGCGCTGGTGGCCTTCCACCACCCGCCGGCCGACCTCCAGCTGCCGTACGTCGACCCGATCCGTCAGTTCGGCGAGGAGCGCCTCGCCGAGGTGCTGGCCCGCCACCCCCGCGTGGCCGCCCTGCTCTGCGGCCACGCCCACACCGGCGCGGCCACCACCTTCGCCGGGCTGCCCGTCCTGGTCGCGCCCGGCGTCGTCTCCACCGTCACGCTGGCCTGCGAGGGCGAGGGCGACGTCACCTTCGACCAGCCGCCGATGCTCGTCTTCCACGTGCTGGACGACACCGGCCGGATCACCTCGCACTACCGGGCCGTCCCGGCCTGACCGTCTGCGAGGAGCCGCGGCGGGCGCCGTCCTGTGCGGGCCGCGAACCGCTCCGCCACCCGGACCGGCCGCTGCGCGCCGTCCGCGAGCCGGGCGCTGCCCACGAGCCGGGCGCCGAGTGCGACCGGCCAGAGCCGTACGGCTACGCGGCGGGCATCCGCGGCTGACGCGGCGGGCCGCCCGGCGGCGGACCACCCGGTGACGGACGCCCGCCCGGCGCGGCTCCATAGGCCATGCCCGCGCCCGGCGCGGCTCCGTAGGGCGTGCCCGTTCCCGGGCTGCCTCCGTAGGGTGTGCTTCCGCGGGCCGGTGGGCCGGCCGGGCGGGGGAGCGGCCGGGGGCCGGAGGGGGCCCGGCTGCCCGCCATCGGCGACGCCGAGTTCGGACCGCGCATCCGCTGCGCGGCGACCTGGCGCGAGATCAGGATCTCCAGCAGGCACCACGCCGAGCCGAAGACCCCGAGCCCCATCGCCATCAGCGCGGGCGTCATCAGCCAACTGCCCGCGTACGAGGCCAGCGTGGCGATCAACAGTCCGACCAGGGTGAACGCCAGGCAGAGCACCGCCCGGACGGCGGCGACCCGCACCTCCTCGGGCAGACGGCGGCGACGGCGTGCGACGGACATCGGGCGACCCCCAGCGCGGTCGACGGTGGCAGGCGTGCGGGACGGGCGCACGAAACGCGCCCCCCGGGGAACACTCTGCCCTGCCGTACCCGGACTATGCGCCCGAATTCACCGAACTGCCGTCAAATCGTGTGATCTGTACCGGAAAGCCCCGGCTCGGCCGCGGGCCGGTCCAACTGCTGGTTGAGCTCCTCCAGCGCGCCCGCCACGATCGTCCGCATCGCCTGCTCCGCATGCCCGGCATCCCCCGCGCAGATCGCCTCCGCGACCTTGCGGTGCAGCCGGATCGCGTACGGCTCCGGCTGATGGGGCATCAGATCGTACTCGGTCCGGCCGGTCAGCACCGCCCCGACGGTCTCCCCGAGGTGGGCGAACATCTCGTTCCCGGACGCCCGCAGCACGGTGGCGTGGAAGGCAATGTCGTGCCGAAGGAAGGTCTCCAGATCGGCGGCGCGCGCCGTCATCGTCAGCTCAACTGCCAGCGCGCTGAGTTGGCGACGGTCGTCGTCGCTGGCGTGCTGTGCGGCGAGGGCGGCCGCGGCCGGCTCCACCGCGACCCGCAGGGAGCCGAGCGAACGCAGCTGCGCCGGCCGGTCGCTGCCCGCCAGCCGCCAGCGGATCACCAGCGGATCGAAGACGTCCCAGTCGGACCTCGGCTGGACGGTGATGCCGACCCGGCGCCGGGATGCCACCAGGCGCATCCCCTCCAGGATCCGCACCGCCTCGCGGACCACCGTCCGCGACACCCCGAACCGCTCCTCCAGCTCCTCGCTGCGCAGCACCGCGCCCTCGGGAATCTCCCCGGACGCGATGGCCGGTCCGAGCTCGGCAAGCAGTCGGCCGGGCAGCCCCTGGATCTCCATCCGCCCAGCCTAGACGTCACCCGCAGCCGCGTGCCGCGCGGCCCTCGTCCCCGCTGCCCGCGGAGCCCGCTGCCCGCGGAGCCCGTCGCCCGCGGAGCCCATTCCATCCCCCCGTCATCAAAAGTATGACGATTTGGTTTCCACTACTTGAATACGTCATATCTTTGGGGCGATAGTGGCGGCCTGGCAACGAAGGAGCACCACCCATGGCTCTCAGCGTCGAGAACCACGACACCCCCGCGCCCACCACCCCCGGCCCCCTCACGGTCGTGGTGATGGGCGTCTCCGGTGTCGGCAAGACCACCCTGGCCCGCCTCCTGGCCGACCGCCTCGGCCTCCCCTACGCCGAGGCGGACGACTTCCACCCGCCCGCCAACATCGCCAAGATGTCGGCCGGCATCCCGCTGGACGACGAGGACCGCGCCCCCTGGCTGCGCGCCCTCGGCGGCTGGCTCGGGGAGCGGACCGAGGCCGGCACCGGCGGCGTGGTCACCTGCTCGGCGCTGAAGCACCGCTACCGCGACACCCTGCGCGCGGCCTGCCCGGGCGCCTTCTTCCTGCACCTCAGCGGCGGTCACGAGCTGGTCGAGGACCGGCTCGCCCACCGCAGCGGCCACTTCATGCCGCCGTCGCTGCTCGACTCGCAGTACGCCGCCCTGGAACCCCTCGAGGCGGACGAGCGCGGCGCCGTCCTGGACGTCGGCCCGTCCCCAGAAGAACTCGTCGAGATGGCCGTGGCTCTGCTGCGGCCCGTCAATGGAGACCTCGCGTGACCCCCACCCTCGTGCTCGCGGCCGCCCCACCGGCCCTGCCGCACACCGGCAGCGACTCCCAGCTGCTGATCGCGGTGCTGCTCAGCATCGGCGCCATCGTGCTGCTGATCACCAAACTGAAGCTGCACCCGTTTCTCGCCCTGACCCTCGGTTCGGGCCTGCTGGCCGCCGTCGCGGGCGCTCCGTTCGACAAGCTCCTGTCCAGCTTCTCGACGGGCTTCGGCGCCACGGTCGCCGGCGTCGGCCTGCTGATCGGCCTGGGCGCGATGCTCGGCAAGCTGCTCGCCGACTCCGGCGGGGCGAACATCATCGCGGACACCGTGCTGTCCCGCTCGGGTCCCAGGATGCTTCCGTGGGCGATGGCGCTGATCGCGGCCGTCCTCGGCCTGCCGCTGTTCTTCGAGGTCGGCGTCGTCCTGCTGATCCCGATCGTGCTGCTGGTCGCCCGCCGGGGCAACGTCCCGCTGATGCGGATCGGGATACCCGCGCTGGCCGGCCTCTCGGTGCTGCACGGGCTCGTCCCGCCGCACCCCGGCCCGCTGGTGGCCGTCGACGCGCTGAAGGCCGACCTCGGCGTCACCCTGGCGCTCGGCCTGCTGATCGCCGTCCCGACCCTGATCATCGCCGGGCCGCTGTTCGCCCGCGTCGCCGAGCGGTGGGTCGGCCCGCTGGAGATCCCGCAGGCCGCCGCCCCGGCGGAGACGGAGAAGCCCGAGCGGACCCCGTCCTTCGGTGCGGTGCTGGCGACCATCCTGCTGCCGGTCGTGCTGATGCTCGGCAAGGCGCTGGCCGATGTCGTGATCGACGACCCGAAGGCGATGGTCCAGCGGGTGTTCGACTTCATCGGCTCCCCGCTGATCGCCCTGCTGGCCGCGACCCTGCTGGGCATGCTGACCCTCGGCCGGGCCGCGGGCTTCTCCAAGCAGCGGATCTCCGACACCGTCGGCAGGTCGCTCGGCCCGATCGCCGGCATCGTCTTCATCGTCGGTGCGGGCGGCGGCTTCAAGCAGACCCTGATCGACGTCGGCGTGGGCAACGCGGTCAGCGAGTGGTCGAGCAAGTGGCACATCTCGGCCCTGCTGCTCGGCTGGCTGATCGCCGTCCTGATCCGGCTGGCGACCGGATCGGCCACCGTCGCCACCATCACCGCCGCGGGCATCGTGGCCCCGCTGGCCGCCGACATGTCGTCGACCCACGCGGCCCTGCTGGTGCTGGCGATCGGCGCCGGGTCGCTGTTCTTCTCGCACGTCAACGACGCCGGCTTCTGGCTGGTGAAGGAGTACTTCGGGATGAGCGTCGGCCAGACCGTGAAGTCCTGGTCGATGATGGAGACGGTGATCTCGGTGGTCGCCATCGCCCTGATCATGCCGCTCAGCCTGATCATCTGACGCCGGCTCCACCGCACGGGCTCCACCGCACGGGCTCCACCGCACCGGCTCCACCGCGCCGAGCTCTCGACCGCGCCGGCTCCACGGCACCGAGGTCTCCACCGCGCGAGCGCGACCGCACGCCGAAGGGCGGCACCCGTACGCAACGGGTGCCGCCCTTCGGCGTGTTCGCCGCCGCGGAGGGCTCAGTCGAGCAGCCCGCCCAGAACAGCCGCCGAGGCCGCCAGCAGCTCCTCCGCCGCCGCGCCGCCGGCCGCCGTCCGGGCCAGCAGGCCCTCGCGGGCGGCCAGGATCACCGCGGCGGCCTGCCCGGCCGTCGTGCCCGGCGGCACCAGCCCGGGCAGCGCCCGCTCCAGGACGGCCGCCAGCGCCGCGGACACCGCCCGGTCGTGCTCCGCGACCCGCTCGGCCAGCCCGGGTGTCCGGGCGGCCAGCAGCCGGAACTCCAGGAAGAGCAGGATCCAGCCGGTCTCGGCCGGCTCGACCCGCAGCAGTGCCTCGACCAGCCGCCGTGCCCGTTCCTGCGGCGCCAGCGCCCCGGCGGCCGCCGCCAGCCGCTCCAGCTCGTCGATCCGGCCCGCCGCCTGCTCGTCGAAGAGGGCCAGCAGCAGGTCCTCCTTGCCCGCGAAGTTCGAGTAGAACGCGCCGCGGGTGTAGCCGGCGGCGGCGCAGATGTCCTCGATGCTCGTCCGCCCGTACCCGGCGGAGAGGAACAGTTCGCCGGCGGCCGCGAGGATCCGCGCCCGGGTGTGGACGCGCCGCCGCGGGGGTCTGGGGGCATCGGGTTCGACCGTGGGTGGGTTCACAGGATCACGATACATGGTGTATTCAATACAGGTCGTATTGAAATCTTCGCCCTGAACTCTGCCCGCCAGGAGAACCGCCGTCATGAGCCGACTGCTGATCACCCATGCCCACCTGCTCCACCCCGAGACCGGGACCCGTACCGACACCGGCTGGATCGAGATCGCCGACGGCCGGATCGCCGCCACCGGCACCGGCCGCCCGCCCGCGCCCGGCGACGGCGTCCGGGTGATCGACGCCCAGGGCGCCACCGCACTGCCCGGCCTGATCGACGCCCACGTCCACCTGCTGGTCACCACCCTCGACCTGGGGGCGGTCGCGAACTGGACCCCGGGCTACCTCACCGTGCGGGCCCTGGCCGAGGCCGGGCGGATGCTGCGCCGCGGCTTCACCACCGTCCGGGACGTCGGCGGCGCCGACCACGGCATGGCCCGCGCGCTGGACGAGGGCCTGGCGCTCGGCCCCCGGCTGGTCCACGGCGGCAAGGCGCTCTCCCAGACCGGCGGCCACGGCGACCTGCGCCCGCTCGGCGAGGACACGCTGCCCTGCTGCGAGTCCCGCCCGAACTTCGCCCGGATCGCCGACGGTGTGGACGCCGTCCGCGCCGCCGCCCGCGACGAGTTCCGCAAGGGCGCCGCCCACCTCAAGGTGCTGCTCTCCGGTGGTGTCGCCTCGCCGCACGACGAGATAGCCGCCGTCCAGTACAGCGAGGAGGAGATCCGCGCCGCCGTCGAGGAGGCGGAGAACCACAACCGCTACGTCACCGTGCACGCCTACCACCCGCGCGCCGTCGACCGGGCGCTGCGGGCCGGCGTGCGCTGCGTCGAGCACGGCAACCTGATCGACGACGAGACGCTCGCGCTGCTGGTGGAGAAGGACGCCTTCCTGGTGCCGACCCTGATCGCGTACGAGCAGACGGCGAAGCTCGGAGCCCGGTCCGGCCTGCCCGAGTCCTCGCAGCGCAAGCTGGCCGAGGTGCGCGACGCCGGGCTGGCGGCGCTGGAGCGCGCCCACCGCGCGGGCGCCAACCTGGTCTACGGCAGCGACCTGCTCGGGCCGCTGCACCCGGCGCAGCTGGAGGAGTTCCGGCTCCGCGCCGAGGTGCAGCCGGCCGCGGACGTGATCCGCTCGGCCACCAGCACGGCGGCGCGGCTGCTCGGGATGGAGGGGCAGCTCGGCACCCTCGCGCCCGGCGCCCACGCCGACCTGCTGCTCGTCGACGGCGACCCGCTGGCCGACCTCGGGGTGCTGACGGCCCCGGAGCGGCACCTGAAGCACGTGGTCAAGGCCGGCGCGGTGGTCTGAGCAGGGGTGTCGAACGAGAACGGGCGGGCGCTCCCGGAGGAACGCCCGCCCGTCGCCGGGGAGTTACTTCAACAGCACCCGCCAGCCGGAGCCGCCCGCCTGCCCGTCCAGGCGGAGCGTGAGCTCCTTCACCTGACCGGTGTCGTGGAAGCTGAGCTGCACGGTCTGCCGGTCGGCCGGGTCGTCGCCGAAGTCGGCGGTGACCGACCCCTTGGCGCCCTGCTGGTACTCACGCACCCAGGCGGCCGCGGCGGTGCGGTGCCCGTCGGCCGAGCCGTCCGAGGCGGCCAGCTTCTCCAGCCGGTCCGCGGCGCCGTCGGCGAGCCGCCAGACGACCTGCTGGACGACGTCCAGCGTGCCGGTGACCGGATAGCCCGTCACCCGCAGGTGCGGATGGCCGGCGTAGTCGCTCGCGTACGCGAGCTCGGCGTCCGGGGTGCCGCCGGAGCACCCCGCCGCCAGGGCGGCCGAGAGCACGGCCGCCAGCGCCGCCGCGACCGGCCGCCCCGGCGCCATCAGTTGGTCCCGAGCGGGCGGACGACGACGAACCACTCGATCGGGTCACCCTTCTGCCGGTAGTACGACAGCACCTCGTTCAGGGTGGTGACACCCTGCCGGCCGTGCTGGCGCAGCTCCATCGATGCTCCCCAACTGACCACCACCGCAGCATGGTTGATCCGGGACTCGTACTTCCACTTGAAGAAGACGATGTCACCGGGCCGGGCGTCGGAGGTCCACCGGAGCCAGGTCGAGTACCGGTAGTTGAGCAGGTGCCGGTGCAGGTTGGCCGCGCCGGCCCAGGTGTAGCTCCGGTTGATGTGCCAGCCGAACATCCAGTAGTCGTTGGTCCACCAGGCGCTGTCGAAGGTCTTGAAACCGTACCGGACCTTCATGCCGCCGCCGTAGTACAGCGCCTTGGACACGAAGTTGGTGCAGTCCTGCGGGAAGTCCCACTTGATCCCGACGTTGCGGCGGGCCCAGTCGGCGGTGCCGTAGTAGTTGTACCCGGCCTGGACGGCACCGGCGGCCTGCTGCACCGGCTGGACCGGGAAGCCGTTGGCGTCCAGCGGAATCGCCTTCTGGCTGTCCGCCGGGTCGGGCTGCGCGGCGTCCGCGACCTCGACCTGGGCCTGCGCCGCGGCCGAGGAGGAGAGCTTCTGCTGGGCGGCGAGGTCGTCGGCCTCGGAGGCCAGCACCACCGTCTGGCCGACGGTGAACTCGAACCGCTTCGGGCCCGCGCTCTCGCTCGGGGAGTCCACGCCGTTGGACCGGATCATCACCGAGTCCTTGGCGGTGGCCCGCACCACGACCTTGCCGGCCGTCTGCTGGTCCACCACCACGTCCGTCAGTGTGACCGCGGCCGCGGTGTACACCTGGTTCTGGGTCGCCAGCGCCTCGCGGTTGGCGACCAGCGAGGCCTCCTGGGTGGCCAGCAGGTCGACGAAGACGGTGCCGTGCGCGGCCTCGGCGGCGGCGTCCGGCGCGGTGTACCCGGCCTTCATCTTCACCTTGTTGCGGGCGTCCAGGTACTCCTGCACGAAGCCGCGGTACTGGTCCGGGCCGCCGGCCGCGGGAGTGCCCTGCACGGTGGCCGAGGTGACCGCGGCGGCGCTGCCGTAGCTGTTCCGGGCGGTGACCACGGCGCGGTACGAGCGGGTGTTGTCCAGACCGGTGAACACGGCCCGGACGTCGGCCGTGGTGAGTTCCCGGACGAACGCGCCGTCGGAGGTCTCGACCCGGACGGTGTAGCCGATGTCGCCGACCGAACCCCGGTCGGTCGGGGCGTTCCAGCCGACGACCAGCCCGGCGTCGCCGCCGGTCGCGGTGACCAGCTCGGCCGCGCCCGGCGCGGTCGGCGCCAGGTAGTCCAGGGTCAGCTTCGGCCGCTGTGCCGGGTCGGCGGCGGTGGCCGACCAGTAGCGGGCGGCGCCGGTCCAGCCGGCCGGCGGGCGCAGGGCCAGCCCGTAGGCCTCGCCCTTCTCGATCCAGGAGCCGGCCAGGGCGGCCAGGTCGGTCTCGGAGAGCTTGGCGGCGGAGGCGTAGCTCTCCGCGCCGGCGGCCGCGGTCAGCGCGGTGCCGCTCTCGCCGGGGGCCCAGGCCGAGCCGAGCTGGAAGACGTCGACCGCGGCCTCGTCACAGCCGGGGGCACCGGCCGTGCAGTCCGAGCGGGTCAGCTCCAGCTTGCCGCCGATCACCCGGGAGCCGGCCGGGACGGCCGACAGGTCGGGCTTGAGCCAGCTGGTCCAGCTGCTGCCGTCGACGGTCCCGATCCGCAGCTCGGCCGGGTCCGCCGCCGGGCAGGCGCCGGTGTCGCAGCCGCCGCCGGCGGTGGCCGCCGAGGCGTCGGCGAGCGCGGCGCCGGTGAGCACGACGGTGGTCGGCGTCGGCGGGACCGGCGGCGTCTGTACGTGGACGGTCAGCGGCTGGTCGGCGGTCCAGGCCGAGCAGCCGACGGCGGCGCAGGCGCGCGCCGCCCAGGTGTAGCTGCCGCCGTCGGTCAGCGCGCCGGCGGGCACCTGGACGGAGGCCCGGTTGCCGCTGTCCACCCAGACGGGCGCGAGCACGGTCGGCAGCGGCTGGCCGTCCTGGGCCTTCAGTGCGAACTCGGTGCGGATGCGCCCCTGGTTGGGATTGGTCACCAGGGCCGACAGGACCGGGGTGAGCGTCTGCTGGGCGCCGCTCTGCAGGGCGGTCGGCACGTCCGGCAGCGGGCTGACGCTGAAGGTGGCCCAGGCGGACCAGCTCAGGTTGTAGTGCAGCCCGTCGTACGGTGAGGTGCGGAACCGGTAGGTGTGCCCGTACTGGAGCAGGCCCGCCGGCACGGTGACCTCGGCGGGGGTGCCGCTGGCCACGTAGCCGGAGACGTTGACGTTGCCGACCTGGGCGCCGGAGATGGCGTCCACCAGCTGGAAGGTGCCGGTCACCTTGTCCCCGTCGGGGTCGACGAAGGTGTCGCGGAGCACCGGGGTGGTGGTGTCCACCCGCCAGGTGCCGGTGCCGTCCTGCAGGAACGGCGGGCCGGCCTGCTGCTTGGTGCCGGTGCGCGGCCGGTAGTTGTAGTTCACCGTCAGCTTCGGCACGTTGCTCGCCGCGTTGGCGGAGTTCACCTCCTTCCAGACCTTCGTGCTGGTCTCGTCGGGGGCGCGCAGGCCCAGGCCCGAGGTGGCGTTCTTCGCCGAGGCCCAGTTCTGCACCATGGTGGTGACGTCGGCGTTGATCCAGCCGTCGCCGCCGCAGGCGTCCCGGCCCTTGGTCTCGGTGGACGTCGCCCGCTTGGTACCCCAGGCCGGCTGGGCGGTCCACCGGGAGGCGGTGGAGGCCAGGCCGGTGTCGTAGACGTCCCAGGCGTAGTTCAGGCAGTCGCTGTTGCCGGAGTGGAAGTTGTACAGCGACAGGGTGGCGCCGGAGACCAGCGCGTCGGCGATCGAGGCGGTGTTCCAGTTGATGAAGGAGCGGGCCTCGCGGGAGCTGCCGTCGGCGTTCTTGGTGCCGGGGTTGCCCCAGTAGATCTCGGTGTCGGCCGACCAGTCGACCGTCTCGCCCTTCTGGACGCGGGTGTCGAAGGCGTTGCCGAGACCGGCGGTGGCCGGGTCGACGGTCACCGGGTACGCGGTGGCCGGGTCGTTCAGGAACGCGGCGTCCGGGGTGAAGACCAGGTCGACGTCGTCGCCGTGCTGGACGACCTTGAGGTCGACCTTCGCCTGCCGCGGGTGCTCGCTGGAGCCGGGCGCCGTGGTGGCGTCCCAGGCGACGGGGGCCGGCAGGACGGCGCGCTTCTGCCCGTTCCTGCGGTCGGTGAACAGCACGCTGCCGTCGGCCTGGGCGACCGCCTTCAGGCCCTTGGCCCTGAACGGCATGGTGTACGAGTAGCCGGCCGCGCCGGGGCGCTGCTTGAGCGTCACGAACTGCTCGAAGCCGGTCCGGGTGGCCTCGACGACCAGGTCGCCGGCGCCGTCGCCGATGGCGTCCCGGTAGGTGGCGCGCGGGCCGTTCAGCTCGGGCGCGGGCAGGCCGCCCTTCCACTGCAGGGCCAGCGCGTCGTCGCCGGACCCGAGCGAGACCAGGGTGCGGGCCGCCTCCGCGCCGCCCTGCACGCCCTGGGCCTGCGCCTCCTGGAGCGAGCGAGGGCGCTTGCCGCCGGCGCCGGCCAGCTTCATGGCGTTGGGGTGCCCGGCCGGGGCGACCGAGCCGTCGGCGGCGGCCTTGAGGGTGAGGTCGACATCGGCCCACTTGCCGTCGCGCAGGAAGCGCACCGGACCGGCCGAGAGTTCGGTGGTGAGGGTGCCGTCCGGGTTGACCCAGGTGGTCGAGACCTCGCTGCGCTCGGAGGCCGCCTCGACGCGCTTTCCGGTCGTACGGGCGGCGACCCGGGCGGCGGCGATGCTGCCGGTCGGGTCGGTGGCGGCGACCATCGGGGGCTTGCCGGGGGAGGGTTTGGGCTGTGGCTTGGCCGCGAACGCGACCTGTGACCCGCCCGCCAGCGTCAGCGCCAGCGTGAGGGCCAGCGGGCCGGCGAGGGCCCGTCTTGAGACGTGCATTGCTGCTCCTTGACCCACTGTTGATCAACAGTGCTGGGCGGAGCATAAGGAAGGCCATAGAGCGAGATGATCATGATAAATCAGGACAAAAAGACCCAATGCCTAAAGATTTCCTTAGGAACTTGATGCGATTGTGACGCGCGGTATGCAAACGATCGCGGTGGCTCCGTCCGGGCATGCGGGAGGGCGGGCACCCCCAGCCCTGGGGTGCCCGCCCTCCGAGTCCTGCGCGCCGGGCCACGGGGCCTCCGGCGAGCCCTTACTTGCCCTGGCGCTTGCCCAGGAAGGCCTCGACCTCGTCGCGGATCTCCGGGGTGTCCAGGCCGCGCACGGTCATGGTGGTGCGGCGGCGCAGCACGTCGTCCGCGGTGTACGCCCACTCGCTGTCGGCGGCGTAGGCGACCTGCGCCCAGACGTCCGGCCCGTCCTCGTGGATCGGCCGGCCCAGCTCCGGGTTCTCGTCGATCATGCGGGCGATCTCGAAGGAGAGCGTGCCGTAGTGGCTGGCCAGGTGCCTGGCGACCAGCGGCTCCATCCGGTTGCCGGGCTCGCGGTCGATCAGCAGACGGTGCGCGACGGCGTTCGGCGCGCCCACGCCGGGCAGCGGCACGGTCGGGGCGATCGGCGACATGTCCTCGCCGAGGCTGGTGCCGGGCACGTGGGCGAGCTTCTCCAGCACGGTGCGGCCGATGTGCCGGTAGGTGGTCCACTTGCCGCCGGCGACGGACAGCATGCCGCCCCGGCCTTCGGTGACAACGGTCTCGCGCTTGGCGGCGGCGGTGTCGCCGGGGCCGCCGGGCAGCACCCGCAGGCCGGCGAAGGCGTAGGTGATCAGGTCGCGGTCGATGTGCTCGTCGCGGATGGCGTGCGCGGCCTCGCCCATGATCTGGTCGATGTCCGCCTCGGTGGCCCGGACGTCCTGCGGGTCGCCGGTGTACTCCTCGTCGGTGGTGCCGAGCAGGACGTGGTCCTCCCACGGGATGGCGAAGGAGACGCGGTACTTGTCGATCGGGATGGTCAGGGCCGCACGCCACGGGGAACGCCGCTTGACGACGACGTGCGCGCCCTTCGACAGCCGGATGGACGGGGCCGCGCCGGCGTCCTCCATCTTGCGCAGGTGGTCGACCCAGGGGCCGGTGGCGTTGAGCACCAGGCGGGCGTCGACGCCGAACTCGGTGCCGTCCAGGCGGTCCTTCAGGTCGGCGCCGGTGACCCGGCCGCCGGTGAACCGCAGGCCGGTGACCTCGGCGTGGTTGAGCACCACGGCGCCGGCGTCGACGGCGGCGCGCACCGTCATCACGGCGACGCGCGAGTCGTTCATCTGGTGGTCGCCGTAGACGGCCACCGAGCGCAGGCCCTCGGTGCGCAGCGCGGGCACCTGCTGGGCGGCGTGCGCGGCGGTGGAGACCCGGCCCATGCCGTCGCGGAAGGCGGAGAGCGCCGAGTAGAGGAAGACGCCGGCACCGAGCTTGGGCGCGCTGTGCGGGCCGCCCTTGTAGACCGGCACGAAGAAGGTCAGCGGGTTGACCAGGTGCGGGGCGACGTCGGTGGCGAGCGCGCGGCGCTCCTTGTGGTTCTCGGCGACCAGCTTGACGGCGCCGGTCTGCAGGTAGCGCAGACCGCCGTGGACCAGCTTGGAGGAGGCGCTGGAGGTGGCACCGGCGAAGTCGCCGGCGTCGACCATGGCGACCTTGAGGCCCGCCTGGGAGGCGGTCCAGGCGACGGCCGTGCCGAGAATGCCGCCGCCGATCACCAGCAGGTCGTAGGTGGCCTTGCCCAGCAGCTCGCGGGTCTCGGCGCGGGAGGCGGTGCGGCCGGCGGTGCGCTCGGCGCCCAGGGTCGGGATGGTAGCCATGGTGTGTGTACGGCGGCGCGGGTCGGGCGGCGCCGTTACTCCTCTCGGTGTGCGGTGCGGCCCCTGCTGAGAGGCCGGTCGGCCCGGTGCGGCGGGCCGGTGAAACGGGGGCAAGCCGGCCGGGGCCGCGGGGCCCCGACCGGCTTGGCGGGTCAGCTCTGCTCGTCCTCCTCCACCCAGCCCATGGTGCGCTCGACGGCCTTGAGCCACTTCTTGTACTCACGCTCCCGGGTGGCCTCGTCCATGCGCGGGGTCCACTCGGCGGCGCGGTGCCAGTTGGCCCGCAGGGTGTCCAGATCGCTCCAGAACCCGACGGCCAGGCCGGCCGCATAGGCGGCGCCCAGCGCGGTGGTCTCGGCCACGTACGGGCGCTCGACCGGTGCGTCGAGTACGTCGGCGATGTTCTGCATGAGCAGGTTGTTGCTGGTCATGCCGCCGTCGACCTTCAGGGCGGTCAGCTTGACCTTGGAGTCCTTCTCCATGGCGTCGACGACCTCGCGGGTCTGCCAGGCGGTGGCCTCCAGCACGGCCCGGGCCAGGTGGCCCTTGGTGACGTACCGGGTGAGGCCGGCGATCACACCGCGGGCGTCGGAGCGCCAGTACGGGGCGAACAGGCCGGAGAAGGCCGGGACGAAGTAGGCGCCGCCGTTGTCCTCGACGGTGTTGGCGAGGGTCTCGATCTCGGCGGCGGTGGAGATGATGCCGAGCTGGTCACGCAGCCACTGGACCAGCGAGCCGGTGACGGCGATCGACCCCTCCAGGGCGTAGACCGGCTTCTGGTCGCCGATCCGGTAGCCGACGGTGGTCAGCAGGCCGTGGTAGGAGTTGACGATGTCCTCGCCGGTGTTCAGCAGCAGGAAGGTGCCGGTGCCGTACGTGGACTTGGCCTCGCCCTTGTCGAAGCAGGTCTGGCCGAACAGCGCGGCCTGCTGGTCGCCCAGCGCGGAGGCGACGGGCACGCCCTCGAGGTCGCCGACGGCGTGGCCGTAGACCTCGGCGGAGGAGCGGATCTCCGGCAGGACGGCCAGCGGCACGCCCATGGACTCGGCGATCTTCTCGTCCCAGGCCAGGGTCTGCAGGTTCATCAGCATGGTGCGGCTGGCGTTGGTGACGTCGGTGACGTGCTTGCCGCCGTTGGCACCGCCGGTGAGGTTCCAGATCACCCAGGTGTCCATGGTGCCGAACAGGATGTCGCCGGCCTCGGCACGCGCACGCAGGCCCTCGACGTTGTCCAGCAGCCAGCGGATCTTCGGGCCGGCGAAGTAGCTGGCCAGCGGGAGGCCGGTCTCGCGGCGGAAGCGGTCCTGGCCGACGTTGCGGCCCAGCTCGCGGCAGAGCGCCTCGGTGCGGGTGTCCTGCCAGACCAGCGCGTTGTGCACCGGCTCGCCGGTGTGCCTGTCCCACAGGACGGTGGTCTCGCGCTGGTTGGTGATGCCGATCGCGCGGATGTCGTCCCTGGTCAGGCCGGCCTTCTCCAGCGCGCCGCGGACGACCGACTGGACGCGGGTCCAGATCTCGGCGGCGTCGTGCTCGACGTAGCCGGGCTGGGGGAAGATCTGCCGGTGCTCCTGCTGGTCGACGGCGACGATCCGTCCGTCCGCACCGAAGATGATGCAGCGGCTGGAGGTCGTGCCCTGGTCGATCGCGGAGATGTAGTTGCCCGTGCCAGTGGAGGTCATGAGGGTCCTCGGCTCAAGAATGGGGGTTCGGGTGGGTGGGTCTGACTGTCCGGTCAGTCCCCGTGCTCGGGTGGCGCGAAGCCTGGCCGCGGATATTCGGCCGTGGCTTTAGAAGATGGCGTTGTACAGGCCACCGGCCAGCAGACCGCCGACGACCGGGCCGGCCACCGGGATCCAGGCGTAGGACCAGTCCGAGGTGCCCTTGTTGGGGATCGGCAGCAGCGCGTGCACGATGCGCGGGCCGAGGTCACGGACCGGGTTGATGGCGTAGCCGGTCGGGCCGCCGAGCGAGAGGCCGATGCCGACGACGGTGAAGGCGACGATCAGGATGCCGAGGCCCGAGTCGGCGAGGCTGGTGTTGACGCCCTGGGTGAGGATGCCGAAGCAGAGCACGAAGGTGCCGATGATCTCGGTGAGCAGGTTCTGGACGGGGTTCCGGATCTCGGGACCGGTCGCGAAGATGCCCAGGGTCGGCTCCTTGTTCTCCTGGAACTGGCCGAGGTAGGTGGCCCAGACGAGAACGGCGCCGATCATCGCGCCGAGCAGCTGCGAGCCGAGGTAGACGGGGACGTCGCTCCATTCGCCGGACTTGACGGCGAGGGCCAGGGTCACGGCCGGGTTGAGGTGCGCGCCGGACTTGGGGGCCGACATGTAGGCGGCGATCATCACGGCGAAGCCCCAGCCGAAGGTGATCGCCAGCCAGCCGGCGTTGATGGCCTTCGACTTCTTGAGAGTCACAGCGGCACAGACGCCGCCGCCGAGAAGTATCAGGGCGGCGGTGCCGAGGGTTTCGCCGACGAAGATGTCGCCGGTGGAGAACGCGGACACAAAGACTCCCTTGTCCATATGGCCCGGAGGTGCGGGGGTGGGGGCAGGTGGCCGAGCGATCACTGTGCGGGTGAGCGCTTTGTGGGAGAGGTTCGCTCGGCCATCGTTCGACAATGTCGACCGTCATGCGGAAGCTTCCTCCCCGGGCCGCCTTCACGTCAAGGCCGGGTTACGCAGCTGTGACCCTTCACTCCTGGTGACCGATCGGTTAGCACCACATACGGACAAAACGCTAAGGCGCGGACAGGCATCGCGCCTGTCCGCGCCTCAGCGTGAACGTCGGATCTCCGGCACCGACCCGCCGGACCGCCCCTGCGGCGGCGTCAGAACCGCCCGGCCCCCAGGTCCCGCGAGATCGCCCGGGCGGCGCTGCGCACGGAGGCGACCAGCGAGGGCTTGACGAAGCCGTCCTCGCAGACCCGTTCCACCGCGCCGCTGATGCAGACCGCGCCCACCGGGTTGCGCCGCCGGTCCTGGATCAGCGCGCCGATCGAGGCCACGCCGTCCCAGGTCTCCTCGACGGAGTCCGCCCAGCCGCGCTCGCGGATCAGCGCCGCCTCCGCGTCCACGTCGGCCGCCTCGGTCAGGGTCCGCGGGGTGTACCCCTCGAAGGGCCCGTCGCCCAGCTCGCCGCGGGCCACCGGGTCGTACGCGAGCAGCACCTTGCCCAGCGCGGTGGAGTGCAGCGGCTGCATCGAGCCGACCTCCAGCACTTGCCGGGTGTCGTCCGGCCGGAAGACGTGGTGCACGATCAGGACGCCCTGCTGGTGGAGCACCCCGAGATAGACGGTCTCGCCGGACGCCCTGGCCAGGTCGTCCGCCCAGACCAGGGCCCGGGCGCGCAGCTCGTGGACGTCCAGGTAGCTCTGGCCCAGCCGCAGCAGCTCCGCGCCCAGCTGGTACTTGCCGCTCTCCGGGTCCTGCTCCACGAACCCCTCCTGCTGGAGGGTCCGCAGGATGCCGTGCGCGGTGCCCTTGGCCAGGTCCAGCGCCGTCGCGACCTCGGACAGGCCCAGGCGGCGCTCACCGCCGGCCAGCAGGCGCATGATCGCGGCGGCCCGGGAGAGCGACTGGATCGGGCCGGGCATTCGGTACCTCCGGGCTGACAGGCGGTCGACAATGTCGACCGCAGTGGTAACGGGATGAGTCTGCCAGGCTGCCCCCCGTCCGTGCACCTTCCCCCTCGGTAATCTCAGCGCCGGCCGCGCGTCACCTCGGCGGCCAGTGCGGAGATCTCGGACGGGCCGACCCGGCAGCAGCCGCCCACCAGCCGGGCGCCGGCGGCCAGCCAGCCGCCCACCCGGTCGGCACGGAACGTCGGACCGCCGCGCCAGTCCCGGGCCCCGGCGTCCCAGGACTCACCACTGTTCGGGTAGACCACCACCGGCTTGCCGGTCACCCGCGCGGCCAGCGCCACCACCCGGTCCGCGTCCTGCGGTGTGCAGCAGTTCACCCCCACCGCCACCACCTCGTCGGCCTCCGCGGCCAGGGCGAACGCCTCCGCCAGTGGCTGCCCGGCCCTGGTCCGCCCGCCCGCCACGCTGTACGACAGCCAGGCCGGCACCCCCAGCCCGCGCACCGCGCGCAGCAGCGCCCGCGCCTCGTTCGCGTCCGGCACCGTCTCCAGTGCCAGCACGTCCGGGCCGGCCGCCGCCAGCACCTCCAGCCGCGGCTGGTGGAACGCCTCCAGCTCGGCCACCGTCAGCCCGTACCGCCCCCGGTACTCCGACCCGTCCGCCAGTACCGCCCCGTACGGGCCCACCGACGCCGCCACCCAGAGCGGCCGGCCCGCCCCCTCCCGCCGTGCCCCCTCCCGCCGTGCCGCCTCCCGCGCCAGCTCCACGCTGCGCGCCAGCAGCCCCGCCGCCTCCGCCCGGCCCAGCCCGCGCCGCGCGAAACCCTCGAAACTCGCCTGGTAGCTCGCGGTGATCGCGACCTCCGCCCCCGCCGCGAAGTACGCCCGGTGCGCGGCCACCACGGCCTCCGGAGCGTCCGCCAGCAGCCGCGCCGACCACAGCGCGTCCGACAGGTCGTGCCCGGCCGCCGCCAACTGGTTCGACATCCCGCCGTCCAGTACCAGCGGACCGGCGGCCACCGCCGCGGCGAAGTCCGGCGGGGGAGTGGCGGGCATGACGGCCTCCAAGACCTGTCCTCGGGCAAAGCTCCTGGCCACAGCCTAGAAGACGGCCCGAGCGGGCCTCCCGGAAATCCATTTGCCGCAGAGTCAACGGCTCGCTACGTTGTGCTCATCCCGAGAACGACGACGCCGTACCGGGCGCCACACCGGAAAGGAGCCGGCCATGGCCGTGGAGCAGCCCCCCGTCACCGCCGGCATGGACGAGCGCGCGTGGCTCGCCGCCTACGACCCACGGGCCTACACCCCGGTGGCCGTCACCGTCGACGTCGTCGCACTGACGCTGCGCCACGGCAGCCTCCACGTCCTGCTGGTCGAGCGCGCGGGCCCGCCCTACCAGGGCTCCTGGGCGCTGCCCGGCGGCTTCCTGCGGGCCGGCGAGGAGGGCCTCGACGAGGCCGCCGCCCGCGAGCTCGCCGAGGAGACCGGCCTGCACGGCAGCTCCGACGCCGAAGCCGCCCTCAGCCGCATCCACCTCGAACAGCTCGGTACCTACGGCGCGCCCGACCGGGACCCACGCATGCACGTCGTCTCGGTCGCCTACCTGGCCTTCGCCCCCGACCTGCCGGATCCTCAGGCCGGCTCGGACGCGGCGACGGCCGCCTGGCACCCCGTCACCGCCCTCGACCTCCGGCCGCCCACCGGCCGGTCACCAGCCGCCGACGGGCCCGTCGACACCCACGGGGGTGGCGTCGACGGGCCCGCCGGCCCCTCCGCCGAGGCCGGGCAGCCCCGCACCGCGCAGCCCCACACCGAGGAGCCCGAAAACGGCCGGCCCGCCCCCATCGCGCTGGCCTTCGACCACGCCCGCATCCTCGCCGACGGCCTCGACCGGGCCCGCGCCAAGATCGAGTACAGCCCGCTGGCCACCGCCTTCCTCCGGCACGACTTCACCATCCCCGAGCTGCGCGCCGTCTACGAGGCCGTCTGGGACGAGAAGCTCCACCCCGGCAACTTCCACCGCAAGGTCCTCTCCGTCCCCGGTTTCGTCGAGAGCACCGGCACCACCACCGAGCGCGGCGGCGCCCGCGGCGGCCCCCGCGCCCGCAACTACTGCGCCGGCGACGCCCAACTCCTCCACCCGGCCCTCCTCCGCCCCACCCGCGAGGACGAGATCCGCTGACCGGCGCCACCGGCCCCGTTCCCTGCGCCCTCCGACAGGCCCCAGTACCGGCCCGCCGGCGCACACCGCCCGGGACGATCCGACCAAGATCGGCGGAGCGCTGCCGCCGGCCACCCGGCGGCACTACCATCCGGCCATGACCACTCAAGAGGTGAGCAGGACGAGCAACCGGCCCAACTCCCACTGCCACTGGTGCGGCACGCCCTACCCGCCCGGCACAGAGGCCTGGCCCCGTACCTGCCTGGGCTGCTCCGAGATCAGCTACCGCAACCCGCTGCCCGTCGTCGTCACCGTCCTCCCGGTCACCCAGGAGAGCGCCGAGCCCAGCCTCGTCGTCATCCGCCGCACCATCGAGCCCGGCTACGGCGAACTCGCCCTGCCCGGCGGCTACATCGACTACGGCGAGAGCTGGCAGCAGGCCTGCGTCCGTGAACTCCGCGAGGAGACCGGCATCCTGGCCGACGCCTCCGACGTCACCCTGGTCGCCACCGACTCCGACACCCACGGCGGCTTCCTCTGCCTCTTCGGCCTGCTCCCCGCCCGCCCGCTGGCCGAACTCCCGCCGTCCAAGCCCACCGACGAGACCGACGGCTGGCAGCTCGCCACCCCGGAGACCCCACTCGTCTTCGCCTTCCACACCCGGGTCTCCCGAGCCTGGTTCAACGGCGAGTTCCCGCCGCGCTGACCGGCCACCGGCACCGGGCTGACCAGGCCCGCACCCCCGGGGCAGACCCTGGCGCACCGGGCGATCACATGGCAGGGTCTGCACCGACAGCCCCAACCGGACGGGCCCTGCCACAAGCACCCCCGTCCCATCCACCGGCCGGGAGACCACCACCGTGAGCACCCCACCCCAGGACCAGCCGCTCTGGCGCCCCACCCCCGCTCGCGCCGCCGCCACCACGCTCGTGGCCTTCCAGGCCTGGGCCGCCGAACACCACGGCGCCCCGGCCGCACCGCTCGCCCCCGCCGACGACGACCAGCAGGCCGCCCGGCGCTACGCCGACCTGCACGCCTGGTCCACCGAAGACCTCGACCGCTTCTGGACCGCCGTCACCCAGTGGTTCGACGTCCGCTTCACCCAGGCCCCCGACGCCGTCCTCGCCGACCCGGCCATGCCCGGCGCCCGCTGGTTCCCCGGCGCCCGCCTCAACTACGCCGAGCACGCCCTGCGCGCCGCCGAGGACCGGGCCAACGCCGACAAGCCGGCCATCCTCCACCTCGACGAGACCACCGACCACCCGGTCGCGCTCTCCTGGGGCGAGCTGCGCCGCCAGGTCGGCTCCCTCGCCGCCGCCCTGCGCGCCCGCGGCATCGGCCCCGGCGACCGCGTCAGCGCCTACCTGCCCAACATCCCGCAGGCCGCCGTCGCCCTCCTCGCCACCGCCGCCGTCGGCGCCGTCTGGACCAGCTGCGCCCCCGACTTCGGTGCCCGAAGCGTCCTCGACCGCCTCCAGCAGATCGAACCCGCCGTCCTCTTCGCCGTCGACGGCTACCACTACGGCGGCAAGGACCACGACCGCACCGAGGTCGTCGCCGAACTCCGCCGAGAGCTCCCCACCCTGCACACCGTCGTCCACGTCCCCCTGCTCGGCGGCCCCGCCCCCGAGGGCGCCCTGCACTGGGACGACCTGGTGGCCGACGAGGTCGAGCCGGTCTTCGAACCCCTCCCCTTCGAGCACCCGCTCTGGGTCCTCTACTCATCCGGCACCACCGGCCTGCCCAAGGCCATCGTCCAGAGCCAGGGCGGCATCCTGCTGGAACACCTCAAGCAGGCAGGCCTCCACCTCGACCTCGGCCCCGACGACCGCTTCCTCTGGTACACCTCCACCGGCTGGATGATGTGGAACTTCCTCCTCGCCGGCCTCCTCACCGGGTCCACGATCGTCACCTACGACGGCAGCCCCGGCCACCCCGACACCGGCGCCCTCTGGTCGGTCGCCGCCCGCACCGGTGCCACCGTCCTCGGCACCTCCGCGGCCTACGTCATCGCCAGCCGCAAGGCCGACCTCCACCCCGGCCGCGACCTCGACCTCTCCGCCGTCCGCTGCATCGGCACCACGGGCTCCCCGCTCCCGCCCGACGGCTTCCGCTGGATCTACGACGAGGTGAAGGACGACGTCTGGCTCGCCTCCGTCAGCGGCGGCACCGACGTCTGCTCCTGCTTCGTCGGCGGCGTCCCCACCCTCCCCGTCCACCTCGGCGAGATCCAGGCCCCCTGCCTCGGCGCCGCCGTCGAGTCCTGGGACGTCCAGGGCCGCCCGCTCACCGACGCCGTCGGCGAACTCGTCGTCACCAAGCCGATCCCGTCCATGCCCACCGGCTTCTGGAACGACCCCGACGGCGCCCGGTACCACGACAGCTACTTCGACATGTACCCCGGAGTGTGGCGCCACGGCGACTGGATCACCGTCACCTCGCGCGGCACCGTCGTCATCCACGGCCGGTCCGACTCCACCCTCAACCGCCAGGGCGTCCGGATGGGCTCCTCCGACATCTACGAGGTCGTCGAACGCCTCCCCGAGATCGCCGAATCCCTGGTCATCGGCCTGGAGGAGCCCGACGGCGGCTACTGGATGCCGCTCTTCGTAGTCCTCGCCCCCGGCGCCACCCTCGACGACGACCTGACCGGCCGCATCCGCACCTCGCTGCGCACCGAACTCTCCCCGCGCCACGTCCCCGACGAGGTCATCGCCGTCCGCGGCCTTCCGCACACCCTCACCGGCAAGCGCATCGAGGTCCCGGTGAAGCGCCTGCTCTCCGGCACCCCGCTGGAGCAGGCCGTCAACCCCGGATCCGTCGACAACCTCGACCACCTGCGGTTCTTCGAGCAGCTCCGCCGCGACCGCCAGGCCTGATCCGGGCACGACGAAGGGGCGCCCCGGACGGCGGGGGCGCCCCTTCGACATCTCCGGCTGCCGCCGCTCGTGCGGCGGGCGACTCGTGCTGCTACTCGCCGGACAGCACCTGCTGCGCCGCGGCCCGTGCCCTCTCGGCACTGTCCGCGGCCCGCGCCGCCTCGGCCGCCCGGCGGCACTGCGCCAGCGTGTACTTGGCCAGCGCGGTCCGCACGTACGGGATCGACGCCGCGCCCATGGAGAGGCTGGTGACACCGAGACCGGTCAGGACGACGGCCAGCAGCGGGTCGGAGGCGGCCTCGCCGCAGACACCGCAGCTCTTGCCGGTGATCTGCGCGGCCTCGGCCGAGAACGCGACCAGGTCCAGCAGCGCGGGCTGCCAAGGGTCCTGCAGCCGGGCCAGCGCACCCACCTGGCGGTCGGCGGCGAAGGTGTACTGGGCGAGGTCGTTGGTCCCCAGCGAGAGGAACTCCACCTCCTGGAGGATCGACCGCGCCCGCAGCGCCGCCGACGGAATCTCCACCATCGCACCGTACTTGGCGCTCAGCCCGGCCTCACGACAAGCGTCCGCGAAGTCCTTGGCGTCCTTGCGGTCGGCCACCATTGGGGCCATCACCTCGAGGTGCACCGGCAGGCCCTCGGCGGCCTTGGCCAGCGCGCGCAGCTGGGTCTGCATGACGTCGGGGTGCTCCAGCAGCGTGCGCAGACCGCGCACACCGAGCGCCGGGTTCGGCTCGTCCGCCGGGGTCAGGAAGTCCAGCGGCTTGTCCGCGCCCGCGTCCAGGGCCCGGACGACGACCCGGCCCTCCGGGAACGCCTCCAGCACCTTGCGGTACGCCTCGACCTGCTTCTCCTCACTGGGCGCCTTCGCCGAGTCGTCCAGGAAGAGGAACTCGGTCCGGAACAGCCCGACGCCCTCGGCCCCGGCCTCCAGCGCGGCCGGCAGGTCGGCCGGGCCGCCCACGTTGGCCAGCAGCGGCACCCGGTGCCCGTCCGAGGTCTGCCCCGGACCGGAGGACGCGGCAAGCGCGGCCTTGCGCTCGGCGGCGATCCGGCGCAGCTCGTCCTGCTTCTCCAGCGACGGCTCCACCAGCACGTCGCCCGAGCTGCCGTCCACCGCGACGACGGTGCCCTCGGGGACATCGGTCGCCCCCGGCAGCGCCACCACGGCCGGCACGCCCATGGCCCGGGCCAGGATGGCGCTGTGGCTGGTCGGCCCGCCCTCCTCGGTCACGAAGCCGAGCACCAGCGTCGGGTCCAGCAGCGCCGTGTCGGCCGGCGCCAGGTCCCGGGCGAACAGCACGTAGGGCTCGTCGCTGTCCGGCACACCCGGCATCGGCACGCCCAGCAGCCGCGCCACGATGCGGTTGCGGACGTCGTCCAGGTCGGCGACGCGGCCGGCCAGGTAGTCCCCGGCCGACGCCAGCAGCGCACGGTAGGCGGCGAAGGCGTCGTAGACGCCGCGCTCGGCGCTGCTGCCGACGGCGATCCGGCGCGCGACGTCGGCCATCAGCTCCGGGTCCTGCGCCATCAGCGCCTGAGCCTCCAGCACGGCCTGGGCCTCGCCGCCGGCCAGGTTGCCGCGAGCGGTGAGGTCCGCGGCCACCGCCTCGACGGCCGCCTGGGCGCGGGCCTGCTCACGGGGAGCGTCCTCGGTCGGGATCTGGGTGGCCGGCGGCTCCAGCACCGCCGTCCCCATGTGCCGCACCTGGCCGATCGCGACCCCGTGGCTCACACCCACGCCGCGCAGGGTCTTCTCCATAGTCACTGTCTCCACTGAGAGAAGCGGCCCCGCCGGGTACCGCTGTGTGCCGGGCCGCCCCGTCGAGTGCGGCGGGGCGGGTGTGTCGGAAGGAAAGAGGTCAGCTCCAGCTGAACAGGGCGTCGCCCAGGGCGACCTCCCCGTCCTCGCGGAGTCCGCCGAGCGAGTCGGCCGCAGCCTCCAGTGCGACGATCGGCGAGATCGGAGACTTCCCGGCGGCTTCGACGGCGGCCGGGTCCCACTTGATGACGGCCTGGCCGCGGGTCACCGTGTCGCCCTTGTTGACGAGCAGCTCGAAGCCCTCGCCGTTCAGCTGGACGGTGTCGATCCCGAGGTGCGTCAGCACACCGTGCCCGTCCGCGTCCACCACGACGAACGCGTGCGGGTGCATGGAGACGACGACACCGTCCACCGGGGCCACGGCCTCGGTCGGCCGGCGAACCGGGTCGATCGCGGTGCCGGGGCCGACCATGGCGCCCGAGAAGACCGGATCGGGCACGCCGGCGAGCCCGACGACACGGCCGGTCAGCGGCGACGTCACAGTGGTCATGGTTGAGCCTCCCAAGTGCGCAGTACAGCGAGCGGCCGCGAGCTGCGGCAGGACATCGGCTGAAGCCTAAATTATGTCAACTTCGGACATATGCTGACATTCCCGGGCGAAGAACCACGCCCCGACCACCCAACTCGGCCGACATCTCAGCGACCGACAGTGGTCTAGTCCTCTTCACCGATGCGCCGCACTCTACAGGCATCTTGGCGAATCAGGACCATTGCTGTATATGCTCGCGAGAGCAACAAATCATGCCTCCGACCGGGTGATGCCGGGCGCGGCCCGGTTCGCGATCCAGCGCGGGACCCGCTATGGTTGGTCGAGTCGCCGCAAGTCGACGGTTAACAGCAGATTTCAGATGCGAAAAGCGCCGGAAAACGGAGCGGAAATCATCTGGTAAGCTGGAAACACGAAAGAACGAAGCGCCCGGAGGGCCCGCTGGAAGGCGGTCCGAAGGAAGTGTCCGTTCCTTGAGAACTCAACAGCGTGCCAAAAGTCAA
>NZ_JBVINN010000031.1:0-106580 GCF_055579305.1 Kitasatospora sp. NPDC032757
GGCAATACGCGACCCAGCCCGAACCGGGAAGTGTGTTTCTAGGGATTGGCCGCCCCGGGACCGTCCGCGCCGATGCGTGTCCGGTGCTCCCTGCCGAGCGACTAGAGAACACTACGCCCACTCGGCCTCTCAGGCAAAGCCCGGGCCGGACAGGAACCCGAGCAGGTCGAACTCCCCCGGTGAGGGCAGCGTCCTGCGGTGGAGGTCGGCGAGCATGCCGGCGACGGCGGTGGTGACGGACGTGGTGCGGGCACGCTGCTCGGCCCAGCGCCAGTCGCCGTCGGGGTTGACCTCCAGGAAGACTGGCACGCCCTCGCGGATCAGGAAGTCGAAGGCGCCGAAGCGGAGCGACATCGCGGCGGCCAGGGTCCTGGTCGCCGCGACCACGGCCGGCGGCGGCTCCACGGGGTGGATCTCGACCCGGTCGGGTGCGAGCCAGGGGTCGGCGGGCGACTCCTTGGCGACCTGGAACGCGTGGATCTGCCCGGCCACGTAGTAGACGCGCAGCTCCGCCTCGTGCTCGACATACTCCTGAACGGTCACGGGCGGGCCGGGGCGCGGCGCGGCGGACAGGCTGTCCCGGTCGATGACCGCGGGGAAGACGCCGTTCAGCCGGCCCGGCGCGGATTCGACGAAGTGGTGGTGGGCTGCCTTGATCACCAACCGTGGGCAGTCGAACTGGTCCAGGGCGCGGTACGGGTCGGTGGTCAGCATCGTGCGCGGCACCGCGACCCGGTGGCGCCGGGCTAGGCGGAGCTGGGAGAGCAGTCCGGGCCGGACCGCGTGGATGGCCATCCCGGAGATCGTCGCGAGCTGACCGGCCGCGGCCTGCCAGGACTCCCGCAGGAACAGGGTGTGGGCCGCGTCCTGCGTGCTCTCGATCGCGGACACGGAGAAGTGCCGGATCCAGGTCACGGTGGGGGTCAGCCAGCGGCCGTTCAGACAGGCCGTCCGTCCGTCCGGGGCCACGACCAGATCGGCGGCGGCGAGTTCGTCGGCGTTCAGCCGGTCCGTTCGGATTCCCTCGCCACCGAGCAGGTTCTGCACCGCGTCCAGGTCACTGTCACACGTGCGGCTGAGCAACAGTACGGACGGCACGGGCCCTGGCCGGACGTCGATGACCCGCGCGGGTTGTGAGAGCTGCGCGAGAAAGGCCGCGTGACCGTCAACCATCGCCTTCAGCCGCCCCCGTCAACCACGCTCCGCCGGCCATCGCCGTCAGCCACCCCCGGCGGCCGGCGACCCTGCTGCCGGCAGCTCGCCGGCCAGCAGCTCGTCGGCCATCACCAGGAGCTTGCTCACCGTCGCGCCCACCTGCTCGGAGGCCAGCGGGAGCCGCTCCGCCACCCGCTCCAGCAGGGGCAGGTCGAGCTGCGGGCCCCGGTCCTTCGCCGTACGGGTGCCGAGGTCGGCGTCGCGGGAGCGGAGCTGGAGGAGCAGCTCCAGCACCGTCGCCATCTCCGTCGCGAGCAGCCCGAGGGAGGCCACGTCCCCGAGATCGCAGCGCTGCCGGCTGTCCCGGTCCAGTACTTCGAGCACGCCCACGCAATCGCCCTCGCAGATCAGCGGGGCGGCCATGATGCTGCGCGGCACGTAGCCGGTGGACTCCGCCGCTCTTCGGGCGAACCGGGGGCTGTCCGACACGTCGTCGATCACCACGGGCTGGCCGGAGACCATCGCCCAGCCTGCGATCCCGGTGCCGCTGGGGAACCGCGTCCCCAGCAGATGGTGTTCACCCTCGCCCGCGACCGCCTCGAAGACCAGATCCCCGTTCGCCCGGTCCACCAGGAGCACGGAGGCGGCGGCCGCGCCGAAGACGCTGCGGGCGACCTCCACGATCGACTGGAGCAGTCTGCGCTGCGGGAGCTCGGCACTTTCCAGCGGGTCAGTCGACACGCGCACCTCCATCGGGTACGGCTACGTTCTCGGCGGCCAGGTAGAGGACGGACTTGAGCTGGAACGGGGTGAGCGAGCGGTGCTTGCTGAGGATGAGCGCGCAGATGCCCGCGATGTGCGGGGTCGCGAAGCTGTTGCCGGTGCTGAGCAGCTGCCGGCCGCCCGGTCCGGCCACCGGCACGCGGACGCCCCGTGCGTAGAACTCGACCGGCGGTGACGGGTTGTAGTAGTAGGTCATCGGGTTGGGGCTGTCGTGGCTGGCCACCGAGATGACCGAGGCGAACGGCCACGGATAGCTGTGCACCGGCATGTTGTGGGCCGACGCGACGATGACGCAGCGCCGGAAGTAGGCGGAGTCCGACAGGTCGCGCAGGGCGTCGCGGAAGTCGGGCTTCGTCGTCGAGAGACTCATGTTGATGACGTCGAAACCCTCCTCGATGGCCCAGGTCAGTCCGGTGAGCAGGGCGGCGCCGCTGCCGTGCCGGCCGCTGGAGAGGACGCGCACCGAGGTGAGTGACGCCGCGGGGGCGATGGACCGGATGACACTGGCGCAGGCCGTGCCGTGCCCCGCGTCGTCGCCGGGGTCGGTCGGCGTGACGGTGAGGTCGCCGTCCTCGCCCCTGATCACGTCCATGGCGCGGTCGATCCCGCCGACGAGCGGGTGGTCGGCGTCCACCCCGCTGTCGAGCACGCAGACCCGGACCCCGGAGCCGTCCGCGCCGCCCCAGGCCCACTCGGGGGTGACGGGGCCGAGCGGGCTGACGTCGAAGGGCTCCTGCGGCACCACGGAGACGGGCATGCTCCAGGCGGGAACGCCGGGGAAGTGGTCGCGCGGCGGCCTGCGCCAGGGCGGGACGTCAGTCACGAGGACCACCCTGCCCCGCGCCCGCACCCGCACCCGCACCCGCACCCGTCGTACCGGCGTCACCGGCACCGCCGGGATCACCGGTGCCGAGCCACGCGCGGACCCGTCCGGCCGGCAGCGTGGCGCCCTTGGCCTCGAACCTCCGCAACGCCTCGGCTCCTTCCGCCATCGCCCGTTCGGTCAGCCCGGCCGCTCTGAGCACGATGGCCAGGTCGAAGAGCGTCTCCCCGGTGAGGCACAGGTCGTCGGAGGCGGCGACCATGGACCGCGCCGCCAGGGCTTCGGCGACGGCCTCCTCATGGCACCCCCGGGCGGACGCGATCCGGCCGCGCAGGGCCGCCGAGCCCAGCCGGGCCCGCAGGCTCGCGGCCTCGCCCTCTTGGTCGATCCGGTCCAGGGCCGACGCGGCGGCGGCCGCCCGGCCCTGGGCGAAGAGCTCCCTGGCGATCGCGACCTCGGTACTGCGGGAGTCCGGGGCGTGCTCCGTGGTGCGCAGCACGCCCAGGCTCTGCCGGTACCGGGCCTCGGCCACGTCGTGGGCGCCGGCCAGCGACTCCACGAACCCGGAGGCGTCCAGCACCACCGCGTCGGCCAGGTCGAGGTGCACGTCGCGGGAGTACGTCAGTGCGTCGGCGAGGGTGTGCCGCGCGCCGTCGAGGTCGCCGCCGAGCGCCTCCAGGTGTGCCCTGGTCACCAGCACCGGGATGAGCAGGGTCCGGCTGGCGGCGAACCGGTGCGCGAGCATGGCGCACAGCTCCAGTCCGGCGGCCACACGGGTCGGCGCCCACTGGGCCAACTCGCAGACGGCGCAGAGCAGTCGGTCCTCCTCGTAGTGGTCGTTCATGGCCCGTGCGCGCGCCAGTGCGAGCCGGAACGAGGCTTCTGCGGAGGCCGCGCGTTCCGTGGCGAGCTCCAGGTGCGCCTGGAGCTGGTGCAGCCGGCACCGGCTGAGGTCGTCCTCGGGGTCGCCCTCCAGCTCCTCCGCGATCGCCGCCGCGTCGGCCGCCACGGATTCGGGCGGGGCAAGACCGAGTCGGAGCGTGACGATGGCGTGCTGGATCGCGCAGGTGGCGGCGTTGCGGCGGTCGCCCGGGAGCGCGGCCTCGGCGGCGGCGAGCGCGCCGCGGCACCGCTGCTCGTCCTGGAGCCAGAGCCCGGCATCGCAGACGTGCAGGGCGAGCGCGGTGTGGCGGGGGTCACCGGTCGGCAGCAACTCCCTTCCGCGCTCCAGCAGTTGGACGGCTGCTGGCAGGTCCTTGCGGGCCAGGGCGTTCATGCCCTCCGTGATCAGGGTGTTCGCCGCCGGACCGGCCAGCGAGGGCAGTTGCCGGTCCCCCGGCCGCAGCTGCCTGCGCAGCCGGCTGGTCGCCTCGACGTGGTAGACCACGGCCATCGCGTCCTGCGGCTGCTCCCGGGAGAACCGTTCGGCGAGGAAGTCGTGCCAGCGCTCGCGGCGCGTCTTCGGGGTGAACTCGTAGGCGGTGTCGCGCAGCAGGGCCTGGGCGAAGCGGACGGTGCCGGCCGGGCCCCGTTCGAGGACACGCCGCCGGGCCAGCCGGGCCATCGCCTCGTCGGCCGCGGCGGAGCCGATGCCGTCCGCCTCGGCCATCACGCGCAGCAGGTCCCGGGTGAACTCCCGCCCGATCACCGCGGCGAGCTCCAGCAGGCCGCGTTCGGTTCCGGGCAGTTGGTCCAGCCGGGCCCCCAGCATCGCCTGGATCGTGGGCGGGATCTGGGTGCCGGGGTCGGTCTCGGCGAAGACGTCCATGAGCTGCTCGGCGAAGAGCGGATTGCCGTCGCACAGCGTGGCGACCCGCCCGTTCACATCCTGGTAGCCCTGCGGGTACACGTCGCCGTGAAGCGCCAACTGTCCGATCAGAGTAGCAGTCTGATCGGCCGTCATCGGTCCGAGCTCCAGCGTCATCGCGCACGGCTTCCCGCCGCCCCAGCCGCTGCGGATGTCCAGCAGTTCGGGTCGGGCGACGCAGAGCAGCAGCACGGGAACGTCGTGCAGCCAGGTGGCGACCTCGTCGATGAGGTCGAGCAGGGTCTCCTCCGACCAGTGCAGGTCGTCCCAGACCATGACCACGGATCGCGACCTGCCGAGGACCTCCAGGAGGTGTCGCACGGCCCAAGCGATGTCCTCGACCCCGGCCTGGCCGGCGCTCCCGTCCTGGTCCACGACCGTGGCGAGGGTGTGCACCACGAGGCTGTGCGCCGGCGCCCCGCCTTCCGGGTGGCGGCCGCCCGGATCCGGACCTGCCGGATCGGGGCCCGCCGGACGCGGACCTGCCTGATCGGAGCCCGCGGGATCCAGCCCCTGCGGCGCAGCGGCGTCCGCCAGGAGCCGGGTGAGTGCGGGCCAGCCGCCGGGGAGCGAGCCGAGCATCTCGGCCAGCGGCCGGTAGGTGATCCCCCGGCCGTAGGCGGAGCAGCGCCCGGACAGCACGGTCACCTCGCCGTCCGGCAGGGTGGCCAGGAACTCGCGCACCAGGCGCGACTTGCCGATGCCGGGCACGCCGACCACCGTGGCCAGGCACACCTGCCGCCGCTGACGGGCCCGCCGGAAGCTGCGCTCCAGCTCCTCCAACTCGTCGGCCCGGCCGACGAAGGGGGTGACCGGCGCGGGGTTCTCGGTGACCAGGACCGGGGCGGTGACCCGCCAGGCCGGCACGGGGCGGGCCTTGCCCTTCAGCCGCAGCGGTGCGACGGGCTCGATGCCGACCTGCCACCGCACCACGGCGGCGGTGTCCGCGCAGAGCAGCACCTCGCCCGGCCGGGCGGCCGTCTGCAGTCTGGCGGCCGTGTTGACCGCGTCCCCGACGACCCGGAAGTCGTCCCCCGGTCTGGTGAGCACCACGACGTCACCCGTGCAGATGCCGGCCCGTGCCTCCAGCTCCACCTGGTACTCGGCGTTGAGTTCGGCGGTGAGGCCGGCCAGTGCCGCGAGCGCCCCGGTGGCGGCGCGGACGGCTCGTACCGCGTCGTCCTCGTGGGCCACGGTGGCGCCGAAGACGGCGAGGATGGCGTCTCCGATGAACTTCTCCACCACCCCGCCGTGTTCGGCGATGCAGGCTCCGCAGCTCGCGAAGTACCGGTCCATGACCTGCCGCAGCGGTTCCGGATCCAGGCGTTCCGCGAGCGCGGTCGAACCGACGATGTCCAGGAACAGCATGGACACCTTCTTGCGCGTCTCGCGCGGTGCGGCGCCGGCCGCCAGCGGGGCGCCGCAGCCGGCGCAGAACCTGTCCGGTTCGGCGGCCTGCCGTCCGCACGCGGAGCAGTTCACTGGGTGCCCTCCAGGGTCGGTTCGGCCGGGTCCGCCTCGGGCTCGGCCGCCGGCGCGGCGTCCGTGTCGGGGAGGGCGATCCGGGCGTAGACGCCGGCCAGCGCGACGACGACTCCGGACGCCGCGAAGATCGTGTCGATCGGCCCGAACCGCAGACCGGCCACCGAACCCGAGAAGTCCCGCAGGCCACTGCCCGCGAGCCAGCCGGACAGCACCGCGGCCAGCATCGACGCCAGCCGGGTCACCGGGTAGAAGACGGCGACCACCCGGCCCCGGAACTCCTGGGGGGTCGCGGCGATCAGCAGCGGGGACATCGCGGTGTTCAGCATGGTGAGCGGGACGGCGAAGACGAAGAGCAGCGCCACGGCGGCGGGGAAGGCCGCCTGCCGGGAGTAGAGGACCAGCAGGCCGCCGCTCACCAGCAGGCCGATCCAGGTGGTCCGCCGGGCGCCGATCCACTGCACCACCCGGCCCGAACCCAGCGCACCGGCGATACCGCCGATCCCCATCGCCATCCCCAGGTAGCCGTACAGCTCGGCGGACGCGTGCAGGTTCCTCGTGGCGAAGAAGACGTTCAGGGTGCTCAGCGCGCCGATGCCGAACTGGCCGATCACGGCGAGCAGCAGCAGCGCCACCAGGAACCTGTTGCGGCCGAAGAACCGCAGGCCCGCGGTGAAGTCCTTGACCAGACCGGGCCGTTCGGCGGCGGTCCGGTCCCCGCCGGCGGCCGGCGCCGGGCGCACGTCCACCGAGCGGATGGCGATGTACGACACCAGGTAGGAGAGCGCGTTGAACAGCAGCGCCCACTGCAGGCCGACCGCGAACAGCAGCGGCGCGGCGAGCGGCGGCCCGATGATCCACGCGGTCTGGCCGGTCGCCTGGGCGATGCCGGCCGCCCGCGCCCGGTCGGCCTCCCCCGTGACGAGCTCGGCGATGACCGAGAACCGGGCCGGTGTGAAGAACTGGCTGGCCGCGTTGAGCACCAGCACCGTCACGTAGACCAGGCCGAGCCAGACTCCGACCGGCAGGTCGCGGGTCGGCAGGAAGGAGACGGCGGTCAGGACGGCCACCAGCCCGCCGCGGAGCACTTCGGTGAGGAGCATCGTGGCGCGCTTGTCCCAGCGGTCGACGAACACCCCCGCGATCGGGCCGATGAACAGCACGGCGGCGCCCGTGGCCAGCACCACGCCGCTGACCGCCTGCGGTGCCCACGGCTCCCCCTTGGCCAGCACGGTGGCCACCCAGAGGACCAGGGTGGTGCTGAAGACGGCGTCGCCGACGGAGGAGACGGCCTGCCCGAACCAGAGGCGGGTGTAGCTGGGGTTGATGAGGGTCAGCCGCGCTGTCATGAGGCGCGCGCCGAGGAGACGAGCAGCGACATGAGGGCGGTCACCAGGGTCGTGTGGTAGGCCTTCTCGAAGTACCCGTCGGCCGGTCCGGCTGCTGTCGGCGGCATCGTGGCGGGTGCGGCGGATGGTGCGGGTGCCTCCGTCCCAGCCGTCGCCGCCGACCGTCCGGGAATCGCGCCGTCGGGCCGCTGCGCGCGGGCCAGGCAGTCGACGGCGGCAAGGCCCGCGGGCGTGCTCAGCGGGTCGAGCCCCAGGCAGACCTGGGTCATGAGGAGTTCCGCGGCCAGATCCCACCAGTCGTGCCGGACGCAGTGCTGCAGCAGCCGGCGGACCAGCTCCGCCGCAGCCGCCGACGCCTCGTCGGTCAGCACCGGGCGGCTCCGGCCGAAGTCGCTGAGGTAGAAGGCGGAGTGCGTGACGGCGTACGCCTCCGGGACGGTGACCGGCGCCTCAGTGGCCGGCGCCGCGTCGTCCAATGACGAGCGCTCGCGCGCCGTGCGCTCCCGTACGGCGCGCGACAGCGTGACGAGAACGTTCTGCCGGGCCAGCTCCTCGTAGGGTTCGAGCGTGTGGCGCACGCCCGCCTTGTCCGCGTAGTAGCGGAGTTCGAGTCGCTGGTACGCCGACTTCCCGCGTGGGGAGAGGTCGTCGTCGGTCAGGCCGGCGAGCGCGGCTCGGAACGGCGTCCGGTCGATCCCGTCGGGTGCCAGTGCCGCGTAGACAAGGCAGTACTGGGCGGCGTAGCGGGGTTCGGCGGTCAGGAGCCGCGGGAAGTCCGGATGCTGCCAGAGCGTGCGGACCAGCGCCGTCGCCTTGCCCAGCCGGACGTCGTCCCCGGTGTCCAACCGCGCCCAGCAGTGGCAGAGCAGCGCCAGTTCCAGCGCGGCCTTCGCCTTCCCGTGCGCCGAGGACCGGGCCCGCACGGAGTAGGGATCGAAGTGGTCCAGGTTCTGCCCCAGCCAGGCGAGCGTGCCTGCGGAGAGCCGCTCGAGCGCCGCCGTTCCGCGGTCGGACGTTTCAGGCTCCGGCGAGCCGAGCGCCGCTGAACCGGGCTCCGCTGAGTCGAGCTCCGACGTGCCGAGATCCGATGACATGTCTACAGGCGCCCCGTCTCGTCCAGGTAGTCGAGCAGGGCCGCGTCAACGGTGTCGTGGAACTCCGCGCGCATCCGCGCGTCCTCTCCGTGCCGGTAGAGGTCCTCGCACCCGACCCACCGCTCCCGGGTCACCGTGCCGGCCAGGTACCCGCCGGTGACGGTGCCGACCTCCCAGTCGGCCTTGCCCGCGGTCTCCCAGCAGCTCGCCAGCGTCCCGTCCGCGCTCACCACCGCGCCGTAGCGGCCGTCGCCGTAACCGCAGGTGGAGCACGGCCGGTGGGCCTGCGGGCGGGTCACGGTGAAGCCGAGGTCGAGCGCCCGGCGCTGCCACCCGCTGAAGCGGGCCGACAGTTCGCCGGTGTGCCGGAGGTCGTTGCCGTAGCCGACGCCCACATCGCCCACCTGGGCGAAGTACAGGGTGCACCGGGCGGGGTCGAGCGCCGCAGCGAGCCGGCCGATCAGCGCGTCGACGCCCTGGTAGGTCTCCTGGGAGACGTTCACCCGCAGGATCCACCGGATCGGGGAGGCCTCGGAGGCCCGGACGATGTTGCGGACGATCGTGTCGAAGGTCCCGGTCCCCTCCGACCGCCGGACCCGGATCCGGTCGTGGTCGGCGCGGTCGCCGTCGAAGGTGACCTGGACGGAGCCGAGCCCGAGGTCGGCCAGCCGGCCGGCCAGCTTCGGGGTGAGCAGCGTGGCGTTGGAGATCATCCAGGCGGAGGCCAGCCCGTGTTCCGCCGCCCGTTCCAGCAGCTCCAGGCAGCCTCGCGGGTTGAGCAGGGGTTCTCCACCGAACAGCAGGATCCTGAGCTTCTCCAGGCCGGCGGCGGCCATCTGCCGCTCGGTGAAGTCGAGGATCGAGGTGATGGTCGGGGAGGACAGGCGCGTTCTGGCGATCCGCGGCGGGCGGCTGCCGCCGTCCGGGTCCTGGCTGGTGTTCTGGAAGCAGTAGCCGCAGCCCAGGTTGCAGTGGGTGCTGGTCAGCACGGTCAGCGCATAGGTGCGCGGCGGCGCGGCGGTGAGCATTCCGAGTTCCCGGAGCCGGCGTTCGGCGCCCGGCCGCAGCGCTCCGTCGGGGGTCAGCTGGCCGGCGCGCAGGCGGGCCACCCCGCCGCCCGGGCCGAGGAACCACCAGTTCCGCTCGCCCCGGAGGATGCGCACGCCGCTGACGCGGTCGGCCTGTGCGGGGTCGGCCTGTGCCCGGGGCCGGTCAGCCAGTGCCTGTACCTGTGCCTGTGCCTGGTCGGCCTGCACCTGAGGCCGGTCGGCCTGTGCCTGGGTCACCGTGCCCCCCGCATCGCCGGCGACCGGTCGTCGGCAGCCGCCCGGCCGTCCGGCGTCCCGCCAGTCCGCCCGTGGAGGACGATCAGTGAGGTCAGCGCCGTCACCAGAGTCGCCTGGTAGGCCTTCCGGAAGAACTCCACGGTGGTCGCGGCCGCGTCGGCCCGCTGGTCGGCGGACCGTCCGGGGATCGCGCCGCCCGGCGACTGGACCTCGGCGAGCATCCGCAGACCGGCCGCCCCCGAGGGCGTGTGCAGCGGATCCATGCCGAGGCAGTACTGCGCGAGCACGAGCTTCGCGGTGAGGTCCCAGTCCCCGCGGTGCACGCAGTGGTCGGTGAGCCGGCAGACCGTGCGGCGGGCCCTCTCCAGGGCGTCGCCGGTCAGGCCGGGGTCGCGGAAGCCGAAGTCGCTGAGGTAGAAGACGGTATGGGTCACGTTGCACACGTCCAGGTCGGCCACCGGCCGGCCGTCGCCGTGCCGGGCCAGCAGGCTGGCCTCGTACAGCTCGCGGTAGGAGTGCAACTGGTGCCCGGCGCCCGCGAGATCGGCGTAGTACCTGGTCTCCAGGTGGAGGTACGGCGACTTGCCGCGCGGGGTCAGGAAGCCGTCGGCCGCCACCTGGGCGAGCCCGGCCCGCCACGGGCCGTCGGTACGCCCGGCGGGGGCCAGCGCGCCGTACATCAGCTGGAACGGCCGGGCGTAGCGCGGGTCCACGGTGAGCAGGTGCGGATAGTCCCGGCGCCGCCAGGCGCGGTCGACGGTCGCGGTCACCTCGCCGAGGCCGGGATCGGCCGGCGCGACCTTCGCCCAGTAGCGGCGCAGCAGGGCGAGTTGCAGCAGGGCCTTCACCCGCGGGGTCACCGGCAGCTCGACACGGCCTGACGGAGAGTCAAGATAGTCCGAATGGAGCCTTGTCCACTGCAGTGCGCCCGCCGACAGCCGCTCCACTCCCTCGGTGTCCGGGCCGGCTGATCGAGTACCCATGGCTCTCCCTAGAGGTTGCGGACTGCTGAGCCGCCCGCTCGATGACATCGGCCGCGCGGACCGCGCCGTCCACCGCGGCGAGCCGGCTGCCGAATTCGCGGGCGCGATCCCGCAACTTCTGGTCCTGCCAAGCCGATTCGAGCAGCGCGGCCGGGTCCGTCAGCTCCGCTCTCGGGATGTGCACGGCCACGCCGGCCCGCAGGCAGGCCCCGGAGAGCAGCGGCTGCTCGGAGCCGTTGGGCGAGACCCCGAGGGCCCGGCCGCGCAGCAGCGCGGCGAGCACCGGGGCCGAGGTGCCGCTGGTCAGCACCAGCCCGGCCCGATCGATGAGCGGGCCCAGCCACGGCTTGCGCACGAGCAGGATGTCGGCGCGGGGGTCGGGTTGCGGCTCCGTCGACCGCCCCTGCTCGACCACGGCCTGGAACGGGCCGTCGGTGAAGGTGGCGTTGAGGCGGGGCCACGGGGTGCCGCCGCCGAAGAAGCGGCCCAGGTGCACGTAGACGACGGGCTTGCCGGACCGGTCCAGGTGGTCCCTGATCGCCGCGAGCTCGCCCTGGTCGGCCGCGGGCTCCCAGGCCAGCGGCCCTACCTGGTGGACCCGTTCGGGAAGGACCGCGCCCGGGTACTCCAGCTCGGGGTCGCCGCGGAGCAGCAGCGCCTCGCCCAGCAGCGGGCTGTCCGGCCACCGGGACGGCCAGCGGGACGGCCGCCGCGCCAGGCCGGCCTGCTCCCGGACCGTGGCGTACAGCTCCAGGGACTCGTGGGTGCGGCTCTCCCTGGTCCGGCCCAGCTGCGGTTCGCCCTCGCCGCCGGCCCGGTAGTTCCACAGGTGCACCGACAGTCCGATCACCGCCACCGGAATGTCCAGTGCCTCGGCGGCGAGCAGCGCTCCGTTGCAGAGCACCGAGGTGACCAGCAGGTCGGCCCGGGCCTCCCGCGCCGCCCGCACGGTCGCGCGGTACTGCGCGAGCCCGGTCGCACCCCACCAGGTGACGGAGAAGGCCCGCCGTCCGCCGAAGTCCTCCGCCGCCGCGAACGGCAGGCCCGCCCCGGCCGCGACGGGCGCGGCGGTGGACCGGCCGAGCACGCCGACCCGGTGGCCCCGGCGCCGCAGCTCACGCCCGGCCGCGATCGCCGGGTAGAGGTAGCCGCCGTCACTGAGCGGGCAGAGCAGGATGTTCACGGTGCCTCCGGGCCGGGGCGGTCGGGCGTCGAGCGGGCCACCCGGCTCCGGCGGTTCGTACCGCCGGCCGGGTGGCCCGCTCAGTCCTCACGGCTCGACGTGTCGAGTCAGAGGGCCGAGCTGTTGTTGATGATGCAGCCGGACTCGGAGTCGATCGCTTCCTCGCCCTGCCCGTGCGCGACGACGTCGACGTCCTCGTCCTCGACCTCGGCCGGCTCCGGGTTGATGTCCTCGGGCATGCTGTCCTCCTCTGCAGTGGCGGCGTCCGCTACGCCGGTCCGAGGGAAAATGTAGGGATCGTCGGTATGACGGTGGCTGGTCAGCGGTTTGATATCGGTATGACGACCAGTCACTGATCCGGTACCGGCAGCTCAGTGGTTCGACACCGGCACAGGGGCCGGCACCGGCAGTGACGTCTGCACCGGGACCGGGAGCGGATGCGGCAGTGACGACGGCGTCGGAAGCGGGACCGGGAACGGTGGTGACGACGACACCGACACCGGCACCGGAAGCGGCAGTGACGTGGGCACCGTGAGCGGTGGCAACGGCACCGGCACGCGGTCGGTCGCGCGGGCCGCCATCTCCCGCGCGAAGGCGAAGGGCAGTGCCGGCATCTCGTAGCGCACGGTGTGCGCCAGCCCCTCCACGTTCGGGACGGTGAGGAGGCTCGCCTCCAACAGGCGCTCCAGCACCCGCACCGCCGTGCCCGGGTCGGCCCCCAGCACGGCGGCGGCCTGTTCCAGCGTGAACACCGGCTCCGCGAGCAGGCCGAGCCTCAGCACGGCCGAGTGCTCGGCCTCGGGCAGGTCCCCGATCGACTCCGCCAGCCGGGCGCGCACCACCGGATCGCCCCCGCACAACTCGTCCAGCAGCGCCCGGGTGCCCGCCATCCGTGCGCCGTACTCCCGCAGCGGGACATGGCGCAGGAAGGCCAGCCGGTCGGCCACCAGCCGGACCCCGAGCGGCAGCAGTCCGGCGGCCCCGACGATCCGCCCCGCCGACTCGCGGTCCGCGTCGACCCGCTCCCTGCCGATCACCCGGCCCAGGAACTCCACCGCCTCCTCCGCGGCGAACGACGACAGCCAGACCCGGTCCGCGCCCTCCAGGCCGATCAGCCTCGGCCGGGCCGTCACCACGACCGCGCTCTCCCCGGCCTCCGGCAGCAGCGGCCTCACCTCGCACTCGCGCCGGGCGTCATCGACGACGACCAGTGCCCGGCGTCTGGACAGCCAGAGCTGCCAGGCCCACCGCGGGTCCGGCGGGCCCGGCAGCTCCGGCCCGCCGGGCGAGACCGCGGCCAGCAGCTGGCGCACGACGTCCTCCAGGGGCCGGAGTCTCCCGTCCTCGCCGCGGAGCCGCACGAAGAGGCGGCCGTCCGGGAACTGGTCGCCGAGCCGGTGCGCGACATGGACCGCGAGCGCGGTCTTGCCCGCTCCGAGCGGGCCGGTCACCACGGCCAGCCGGTGGCCGCCCCGGACCAGCGCCTCCGTCAGGCGCCGGGCGGCCACCGCCCGCCCGGTGAAGGTCGGCGGATCCCCGGGCAGCAGGTTCGGCGGCACCTCCCGGCGTGGCCGGGGAGCCGCCGCCCGCGGCCCGTGGGGCACCGGCTCGCACAGCAGCGACCCGTAGAACCGGGCCAGCGCCGGGCTCGGGGGCAGTCCGAGCTCGTGCGCCAACGACTGCCGCAGGTCGTCGTAGACCGCCAGCGCCTCGGAACGCCGCCCCGCCCGGCAGAGCGCCGTCATCTGCAGCATGCGCAGCCGCTCCCGGAAGGGATGCAGCTGGGCGATCTCGGTGACGCGCTCGACCACCGCCGGGCCGCCACCGGCCGCGATCTCCGCCTCCAGCCAGTCCTCGAAGACCCCGAGGAACCGCCGGTCCAGCCGTTGCGCGGCGGCACCGATCAACGGCACGTCCCGGAACCCGTCCAGCGCCGAACCGCGCCACAGGTCCAGGGCCCCGGTCAGCGCACCGGCCCGAGCCCGCTGCTCGAAGCAGAGCGAGTCCAGCTCGCCGGCAGCCGCGTGGAGCACGTACCCGCCGCTCTGGTGGCTGATCCGGCTGGCCCCCGAACCGGGTTCCGCCCCTACCAGCCGGCGCAGCGCCGACACGTACACCTGGATGTTCTTGCGGGCCGTCCGCGGCGGCGCGTCGTCCCACAGCGCCTCGACCAGGGAGTCGAACGAGACCCGGGTATTCGCATGGCACAGCAGCGCGACCAGGAGAATCTGCTGTTTCCGCGATCCCGGGTCCACCGGACCGCCGTTCTCCAGCACCTGCAAAGGGCCGAGAATTCTGAAGCTGACGGCCATCTCACGCCAACTTGATGACGGCGGAATGCCCTTCTACCTCGGCGTCCGAAACCGCATCAAGCCGCTGCTTGACGGAATTGAGGACCGCCACCTCGTCCTCGGTGAGCTGGGAAAGAACGTCCCGCTGTTCCGTCGTCAGCAGGTCGACCGGGTTTCCCGCCTGCCGAAGCGCAGCGAGGGCGTCAAAGGTCATATTCCCCTCCTGTGTCGTGTGCCAGAACATCATCGTCCGCGACCCCGGCAACGTCCATGAGACCTTTGGGCCAAAATTCCCCACCCCCCGGAGCCGACGCGACGATCAACGCGAAAAGTCCCGCCTGCAATCTTGACCGAAGCCCCAGTTTCGCCAGAATGGCAGTGACGAACCGCTTCACCGTGCGTTCGCTGACCTGCATTTCCCGGGCTATCGACCGGTTGTCGTACCCGAGACCCAACAGCTGGAGGACGACCCGCTCCCGGGGAGTGAGCGTCCGGCTGAGCGGCAGCGCCGCCGCCAACGGCCCCGGCAGCCCCGACCCCCGGTGCGCCCCGCAGGAGGGGCAGACCGGAGCGAACGACCCGCCGCCGCCCATCAACGCACCCGCACCTCAGGACACGGCAGCGACAATCTTCCTCCACCGGGCACCAACAGGATCCCCCCTCGGAGCACACGACCACGCTGCCCTCATGCTGACGCCACTCCCCCACCCCGGCAAGAGGGCGGACCAGCCCAACTGGCGCCAACGTCACTGCATCCCAACGGGTTTGGGACCAGGGGCCGACTCGTCTCCCGCCCCAGCAGATCCCCGCGCCGGACCACCCTGCGGACACGACGTCAGCGGCTGAGCCGTCGACCGGTTCGGTGCCCGGCGGGTGCGGCTGGCCCTCTACCTGGTGCGCGGCCTCGGCTTCCTGGCCTTCCCGCTCGGCACCACCCTGCCGGTCTTCGCCCTGGTCGCCACCCTCACCGCGGCCGGCGCCCAGGCGTTCCCCGCGACCCAGCAGGCCCTGATCGGCGAGCTCGCCCAGGGCGAGCACCGGGACCGGCTGATGGCACTCGCCCGGAGCGTGAACAACGCCGACCTCGGCGCCGGCGGCCTGCTCGCCGCCGGATTGGTCCAACTCGGCGGTGACCGCGGCTTCCTGGCGGTCGCCTGGCTGAACGCGGCCACCTTCTTCGTCGCGGCACTGTTCGCGCTGCGGATCAGGACCCCCCTCCCGGTCCGCCCCGCGGCCGGCCGGCAGCGGGCCGACTACCGCGCGGTGCTGCGCGATCGCCCGTACGCCGGGCTCACCCTGGCCAACTTCCTGATCGCCCTGGGCTATTCGGCGCTCAGCGTGCTGCTGCCGGTGTACGCCGTGAGCCAGTTGGACCTGCCCGCCTCGGTGGCCGGTCCGCTGTTCGCGGTCAACACCGCACTCTGCGCCTTCGCCGGCGTGCCGGTCGGCAGGCTCGGCCGGCGCTTCGCCCGGCGTACCCGGGTGGCCGCGGTCGGCGCCCTGGTCTTCGCCACCGCGTTCCTCGGCTACGCCCTGCTGGGCGGTATGCCCCGCCAGGGCGTGATGGCCGGCCTGGTCGGGCTTCTGGTCCTCGTACACGATCGGCGAACTGGCGCACAGCCCGAGCGCGGGCGCACTCTCAGTGAGCGCCGCTCCCGCCGAGGCGCGCGGCCGCTACCTGGCCACCTACCAGCTGTCCTGGGCGCTGTCCCAGACCCTGGCGCCGTCCGGATGGCCACCATGCCGGCGGCTCGGCCCGCCACCTGGTGACCATCGCGTCCCTGCCCAGTAGCCACCTTTTTGTGCGTACTGGGCAGCGACGTGCGGCGCGACGAGACTGGCGCCCAGAAGGACGAATGACAGCAGGTCAGGAGGCCGACGGTTCGACCTGTCCGGCCTGCTCGGCCGTAGCAGCCACAGCGGAACAACTGGCGCGGGCCTATCACGACCGGTGGGAGCATGAGATCGGGGCCGCGCAGCTCAAGACCGCGATGCGCGGCCCTGGCAGGATCCTGCGGTCCAAGAGCCCCGAGCTGGTCCGTCAGGAGATCTACGACTACCTGCTCGCGCACTACGCGATCAGCGCGCCGATATGCCGGGCCGCGACCAACGCCGGGATCGACCCGGACCGGGTCAGGTTCACCCGCACCCTGCGGATCATCCGTCGGCACGTCACTGCGATGCCGGCAGCCTTTCCCCCCTGGGCATCAAGGTCGAACCGTCGACGCTATAGGCCGCGACATCACCCACCCCAGGAACCTCAACCCTCGGCGCCGCGAACGCAGTTACCCCAGGGTCGTCAAACGCGCCCGACACAACAGCTACCACGTCAAGCGCCCCGGTGACACCGGCACCCGCCACAGCAGCCCGCCAACCATCCGCCTCGCCAACATCCCGGGGGCCGCTTGATCAACTTAAGCCAAGCGGCATTGCCCCTTTGCCCCCCAGTCAATCGCTTCAGGTAGTGCCGAAAGCCAGGACTTCGTGGTCCTGGCTTTTCTGCATCTCAACTACCTTGCAAATAGCGAATGTTGGAGGGATTTGACATGCTCGACCGACGGTCGGGGGCTGCTTGGGGTGAGCCCCCGTCAGTGTTCACTTGATGCACAAGCGTCCGTTATCACCCACGGGCGCTCACGACCGCTCATCGCGCGTGGCCCCAAAGTGGTCACCAAGCGGTCCCCGGGGCTCCGGTTACCACCAGTGACACCAATCTGTCGGGCTCTCAGCAACCACCGGCGGAAACGCCCCTCAATCCACCAGCAGCGCCGCCGGCCGGCGGGGTCACAGTGGGCGGATCAAGGTCGACTGCCCACCTGCCACGGATGGTGATCTTCCAGGCGCTGTGTCGTCTTGAGCATGTCCTCACCGATTGGTTCTGACGTGCCTCGCGCACCGTCCCCCGCGCTCTGCCAACACGTCCAGCCGCCCAGCGAGTCTTGGACCCGGGGTCACCAGATCCAAGGGAAGGGAAGCTCATGGGACAGCGTACGCAGCGCGGTCGGGTCCACCAGCGGTGTGGCTGCTCGGACGTGAACGGGAGGCAGTTGGGTCCGTGGTGTGTGCGCCTGCTGGAGGAGGCTGATCACGGGCGGGTGGACGTACTGCGTCGACCTGGCCCGGGAGGCCCGGAAGCGCCGTACCCGTCGGCGGGGCGGGTTCGCCACCCGGGCCGAGCCGATGCGGGAGATGGGGGCAGTGCTGGACGATCAGCTGCGCGGAGTTTACGAGGACCGGCACACCACCGTGGCGAGCTTCCTGCGGGAGTGGCCGGCGGCGAGTAAGGAGGTGCTCGCCCCGAACATCCATGCCGGCTACGCGGACTGCGTCGAGCGGGACCTGATCCCCGCGTTCGGTCACTACCGGCTCCCCGATCTTCGTCCGAAGCAGATCGATGCCTGGGTCACCGCCCAACAGGAAGCCGGCCAGGGAGGCTGGACGTGTTCCGCTGGGTCTCCTTCTACAGCCTCCGCCGTCGCCACTCCACGCTCGGGCTACCTCAATCCCATCCAGTTCGAACAGCAGACAGCGGCGTCCCGTAGGGTCACCCTCACCGCATGAAACTCCGCTGCCCACATCCCGGGGAAGGCTCAGTCACGAGTGACGAGGCGGCAGAACCCAAACTCCGGGCGGTTCTGGAAGCACGTGGCAGGCAGCTCTCCCTTCAGCTGGAAGGGACGGCCGTCTCCCCCGTTCGATTTCACTGGCCCAAGACGTCCCGCAGTTGGGCGCGCCCCGTGATGCCGAGTTTCGGGAAAATCTTGTGCAGGTGGAACCCGATGGTGCGAGGGGACAGATAGAGCCGGGCGCCGATGTCCCGGTTCGTCAGGCCCTCCGCGGCCAGTTGGGCGATCTGCAGTTCCTGCGCTGTCAGGCCGGACGCGGCCTGCGGTGCCGCGGAGTCCGCCACGGTCACTCCGGCCGCGCGGAGTTCGGCCGTGGCCCGCCCGGTCCACGGCCGCGCGTCGAGCCGTTCGAAGGTCTCCAGGGCGGCGGCGAGCAGCGGGCGCGCCTCCACGGCCCGCCGGCGCCGCCGCAGCCACTCCCCGAAGTCCAGCTGGACGAGGGCGTGTTCGAAGGGCCAGTGGGCGCCCGCCGGGTCGGCGAGTGCCGCGCGAAAGTGCGGCTCCGCCCCGTCGGCTTCGCTCAGCAGGGCGCGGGCCCGGTGCACGATCGCGTCCAGGCGGGCCGAGCGGGACGGGCCCAGGAGGTCCTCGGCGGCGCGGAGCACGGACCGGGCGTCGTCGGTCCGGTCGGCGCGGACGGCGGCCGCGGCGAGGTCGGCGAGGTGGTACGGCGAGGCGTGGTGGTGCACGGGGGCGGGGCGAGGGCCCCGGGTGTAGGTGCGGCGGAGGTGCTCGTACGCCGTCCGGTGGTCGCCCTCCACGAGCGCCGCCGTGCCGAGCGCGTGGCAGTGGCGGACGTACAGGCTGCGGGACGTGCGCAGGTCGATGCCGCGCACCGCGTCGGAGGCCTGGGCCCGGCCGCCGGCGTGGTCGCCGCGGGCGGCGCACAGCGTGGCCCGCAGGATCTGTGATCCCACGGTGACGTTGTCCGCGCCCGCCTCCCTGGCCGTCCAGAAGGCCTCCTCGGTGGCCGACCGGGCCGCCGTCCACGACCCGCTCTCGAACAGCGCGACCGCCCGGGCCTGGGCGACCGTGCAGTTGGTGCCGGCCGTGGCGGCGGTGCGGTGGTGGTCCACGGCCTGGCCGAGCAGACGTACGGCCAGGCCGGTCTCGTCCAGGATCCAGGCGGTGCCGCCGAGCATCAGGAGGTCGGCGAACGGGGCGTCCCGTCTGGCTTCCACCATGCGGTGCAGGTCGGCGACCGCCGCTTCCCGCCCGGTGAAGGGGTCGGCGACGGCCCGTATCCAGAGCCACTGGGTCCGGTCCCGCAGGCCGGGAATCAGCCCGCCGATCCGCCGGAGTTCGGCACGGTGGGCGGGGTCGCCGGACTTGGTCGCGGAGGTGGCCGCCGTCCCCAGGGCGTCCAGGGCCAGGGCGGGCTCCGCGGTGGCCATGGTCTCGGCCACCGGCAGCAGGAACCCGAGCGCGTCGTCGTGCCGCAGGGTGACGGCCAGCGCCCAGCCACCGCGCAGGGAGGCCTCGGCGAGCAGCCGGGGGTCGTCCGTCAGGGTCGCGACGCGGGCCGCGATCTCCTCGACCCATTGGGGGTGTCCGGCGAGCATGGCGGAGGTGGCGGCGGAGAGCAGCCGTCCAGCCCGACGCCCGGGGTCCGGGGTGAGTTCGGCGGCGCGCTCCAGCGTGGTGGCCGCGGCCGCGTACCCGCCGCGCCGCCGGGAGCGTTCGGCGCTCTCCGCCAGGGTGTCGGCGACATCCTCGTCCGGACCGAGGGCGGCCGCGGCGAGGTGCCAGGCCCGGCGGTCCGGTTCGTGTGCGAGCGCGGCGGCCAGCACCAGGTGGGCCTCCCGGCGGTCGGCGAACGGGGCGGCCTGGTGGATCGCGGACCGGATCAGCGGATGCCGCAGGCGGACGTCTCCGTTCTCGACCCGCACCAGTCCCGCCCGTTCGGCGGGCCGCCAGACCTCGGGATCGTCCAGGCAGGGGGCCGCGTGCAGGACGTCGGCGAGCCGGTCCATGCCGGCGACCGCCGCCAGGAGCAGCGCGCGCCGGGTCTCCTGCGGCAGGTCGGGCAGGCCGGCCGCGAACAGCTGCTGCAGCCGTGCGGTGAGCGGCAGGGGGTCGATCGGGCCGCTGCCCAGGCCGCCCGGTTCCCCGGCGCAGGCCCGTGCGAGTTCGATGAGGGCCAGCGGGTTGCCTCCGGCCTCCTCCAGGATCCGGGCGCGGGCCCTTCCCCGCGGAGGGCTCGGCTGCTCGTCCAGCAGGAGGCCCGCAGCGGCCCGGTCCAGGGGGCCCGCCGCCAGATGGGGGAAGTCGCGGTCGAAGCGCGCCGGCACCGAGTCGTCCCGAGCGGCGAGCAGCAGGGCGATGCGTTCGCCTTCGAGGCGCCTGGCGACGAACGCCAGCACGTCCACGGAGCCGACGTCCAGCCATTGGGCGTCGTCGACGATGATGAGTACGGGCCGTTCCGTCGCCGCCTCCGAGAGGAGGGTGAGCACGCCGGACCTGATCACGAGCGGGTCCGGGCTCTCCTGCCCGTCGCCGTCGTCCGTGCCGAACGCTTTTTGCAGGGCGTCGCGCTGACGTGTCGGCAGCCGGTCGATGTCGCGGAGAACGGGACGCAGCAGTTGGTGTACCCCCGCGAAGTCGAGGCCCAGCTCGCCCTCACAGCCGCGTACCCGGAGCACACGTCGGCCTCGTGCCGCGGCCTCGTCGGCGGCGTGATCCAAAAGGGTGCTCTTGCCGGCGCCCGGCTGACCGGTGAGCACGAGCACCTTCGAGCCGGGGCCGTCCGCGGCGTCGGCGAGCTTGCCGATCCACTCCAGTTCACGGGCTCTGCCACGGATGCCCCGTGTGCGTGCCTCCACGGCGCCGACGTCCATGCTCTCCCTTGTCCGACCCACGGCCGCCCCGGACCGCCCGGTAGAGCGGGGCCGGCCGTGAATTACCTGTTCACAGCGTTGACGCCATTTTGCCAGGCGCTCTTCCGGCATGACTGGTCACATGACAGAAGCAGCCCGCTCGCCCTTCTGGCAGGATCCCCGCAGAGGTGGGAACAATCTGCCTCGTGCGGGGAGTCGGAGTGCGATGACGGAGTTCGAAGCGGGATACGCGCCTGCGCCGATCGGCCGTGAGGAGGAGGTCGACCGGATCCTGCGATGCCTTGACGTACGTTCCGGTCCGCAGGGTCTGCTCGTACTCGGAGAGACCGGCACCGGCAGGTCCCGGTTGCTGAGGTTCGCCGAGGAGACGGCCGCGGCGCGTGGGGCCCGGGTCCTTTCGGCGCGGGGCTGGGACGGGGCGGAACCGCCGCCCTTCGCCTCGCTGCACCGGCTGCTTCTGCCGGTGCTGGACGCGCCGGACACGTTTCCGAAGGACCGATGGCCGGTGCTCCGCAGCGCCTTCGAGCCGGGTGCGGGAGCCGGGCCGCAGGAGCGACGTGCGCTGTGTGCCGTCACGCTGGCACTCCTGACCCACCTCGCCCGGACGAACCCGCTGATGGTGGCGGTGGACGACGCCCAGGACTGCGACGACGCCTCCTTGGATGTCCTGTCCTCCGTACGGCGGCGGCTCACGGACCAGGCGGTGACCATGCTGTTCACCGCACGCGGCGAGGCTCCTCCGGCCGGCGTCCCGGCTGACCTTCCCGTCCTGCGGCTCGGCCCGTTGTCCCCCGGGGCGGCCGCCCGGCTCCTGGACGCGCAGCCCGATGCGCCTCGGGGGCGGCACCGGCTGGACCTACTCCGGCAGGCGGAGGGCAATCCGCTGGCGGTCGTCGAGCTGAACCGGGCGTCACGCGTCGGTGCCGGGCCGGCCTCGGCCCCGCAGGCGTTCGCCTCACGTCTGGATGCTCTCCCTGAGGACGCGCAGCGCGCGCTGCTCTACGCCTCGGCCGCGCTGCGGGAGGAGGAGCTCCGCATCGTGATGGCCGCCTTGGGCACCGACGACCTCACCGTATGGACCCCGGCGGAGGAGGCCTGTCTGATCGGCATCGCCGACGGCCGCCTCGCGTTCGGTCACCCGCTGGTACGCGCGGCGGCGTTCCGCCGGCAGCCCGCGAAGCTGCGGCAGCGGGCCCATCAGGACCTGGCCGCGGCGGCGGGCCAGAGCCCGGCGAACCGGGCCTGGCATCTGGCTGCGGCCGCGATCGGCCCCGACGAGGCGGTGGCCTCGGCCCTGGAACGGGCGACCGCCACCCACGCCCTGCGCGTGGGAGACCGCTTCGCCTCGGCGAAGGCCCTGGAGCTGGCGGCGCGGCTCAGCGGAAATGACGAGGCCCGGGCCCGCCGCCTCGCCTCGGCCATGGCGGCGGCGAGCGATCTGGGGGATCCGGAGTGGGTCCGCGACCTCTACACGGAGTTCTCCCGGGTCAACCGTGACCCGGAGCTGCGGTGCATCGCCGCCTGTGCCATGGCCGGCGCACTGGCGCTGCTCTCGTTCCAGCGCGAGGCCTTCGCGCTCCTGTCGGACACGTGGCGCCACTCTCCGCCGCGTACCGCCACCACCGCCTTCGCGCTCACCGCGATCGCCGCCTCGATCGCCCACCAGTCCGGTCTGCCCGAGCACCGGGCGGAGCTGCCGCGCCTGCTCGACCACGCGAGACAAGCGGCCCGGCAGACACCCGGGTCGCGGGACGGCCGCCGCGGGCACTGCGGGCACTTCACGCCCCCCGGGGGCGTCGGGCCGGTGGACCCGGGCTTCATCCCCGGGCTCGGCGGCGCCGGAGTCCTGCCGGCGCTGGAGACCTACGTGTCGGCGGGAATCGACGCCGGCGCCCACGTGGGCGGCAGGTCCCGCCGGGTGCCCTTCGCCCTGCCCGGAGCGCTCGACGGCCCGGCTCCCCTGCCCCGGCTGCTGGCCGACGCCGCGGTGGCGTACTACACCGACGAGTCAGAGCTGTGCGCGGAGCTGTACCGGCAGGCGAGCACACTGAACGGTGCCTGCGGGGCGTGGGGCCCACGCTTGTGGACGCTTCCGCAACACGTGGACACCCTCATCGCCATGGGCCGATGGCCCGAGGCCCGGACCCTGATCGAGGAGGGACGCTCCGACGCGGTGGTCCACCGGTTGCCCCGGGTCGACATGGACCTCGAAGCGCTGGAGATGACGCTGCGCGCCCTGCGTGGCGAAGCACTGCCGGACATCCTGTTCACCGGCCCCCACTGGCGCTCCGTCAATCTCGGCGAGAACCTGGCTGTTCGAGCCAGGATGCTGCGCGCCGGCGGACTCCACGCACTGGCCCTGGGGGACGTGGAACGCGCGTTCCACCACTTCAGGGCCTTGTTCGGTGAGGACGGATCGCCACTCACCCCCTTCCTGTCCCCGCGCTCCGTCGGCGAACTGGCCGCCGCCGCGCAGCGCGTCGGCCGGAAGAAGGAGGCAGCGTACGTCCTCGGCGCGGTGCGGGCGGGTCTGGGCGAGCGGCCGACGACCCGCATGACACTCGTGATGCATCACGCGGCCGCCCTCGTCGACGAGGAGGCGGACCCCGAGCACCACTTCCGGCTGGCTCTGGTCAACCCCGCGGGCGACACCTGGCCGCTGGAACGGGCCCAGGCCCGTCTGCACTACGCGATCTGGCTGCGCAGGTGCCGACGGCCGCTGGAGGCCCGCACCCAGCTGACCACGGTCCTTGAGACGGCGGCCCGGCTCGGCACCCGCGCGCTCACGGACGCGGCCCGCGGCGAGCTGCGCGCGACAGGTGTCGCCGACGCCTCCGCCTCGGCCGAACGGCTGGCCGAGCTGACGGCCCAGCAACAGCAGATCGCACGGCTCGCCGCCGGTGGCCTGTCGAACCGCGAGATCGGCGAACGGCTCTTTCTTTCGCCGCGCACGGTGGGCTCGCACCTCTACAACGTCTATCCCAAGCTCGGCATCAGCAGCCGCCATCAGCTTCGGGACCTCCTGCACGACAGCTGATGTGCGAACAACCACCGACCAGCGGGGCCCGAGCGAAAGGCGGAACGAATGCAGCCGGACCCCGACCGGGAGGCGCGCGCCGGGCAGCCGTCGCCAGTGATCCTGGATCCTCTGGTGCAGCGGCTCCTCGACGCCTCGGCGGCACCGCCCTTCCTCCACGAACTGGAACCAGAGGCCGCGCGACAGGCGCTGCGGGAGTCCCAAGCCGACCGGATCGACGACTTCGACGTGGACGCCACCTTCCACACGGCGCCCGTGGGGCCCACCGGCCTGGTGGGCTTCTGGGTCTTCCGGCCGACCGGTGTGGGGGGCCGGCCCCCCACCGTGCTCTACGTCCACGGCGGCCGCTGGATGCTGGGCGACGGGCAGACGCACGCCTGGCTCATCAGCGAGCTGGTGCGCGAAGCCGGTGTCGCGGCCATCGTTCCCGAGTACAGTCGCACACCCGAGAGCCGCTATCCGGTCGCCCTCGAAGAGTGTTACGCCCTGCTGACCTGGGCGGTCGGACAGGCCGAGTCGCTCGGGCTCGACACCGACCGGCTCGCGGTCGCCGGGGACTGCGCGGGGGCCACTCTTGCCACGGCGCTCACGCTGCTGGCGCGGGCACGCGGAGGTCCGGAACTCCGCGCCCAGCTCCTGTACTACCCCCTTACCGACGCCCGTTGCGACAGCCCGTCACAACGGCTCTTCGCCACGGGATACCACCTCACGCGGGAGGCCGTACGGTCGTACTGGCGGCACTACGTGGTAGATCCCCGGCAGCGGGATGAGCCGACCGCGGTCCCGCTGCGTGCGAGTACGGCCGCGCTCGCGGGACTGCCGCCGGCCCTGGTCGTCACGGCGGAGGCCGACGTCGCCAGGGACGAGGCGGAGGAGTACGCGGACCTGCTGCTTCAGGCCGGTGTCGCCGCGACCGCAGCACGGTTCCAGGGCACGGTCCACGACTTCGTGTCACTGACCGCGCTGCGCAACAGCCCGTCGACGCGGGCGGCCGTACGGCTCGGCGGCAGGTTCCTCCGCGCTCACCTGCGGTGAGAGCGGCCGGGGACGCGTGGCGCATCCCCGGCCGACGCGTGGCGGGGACGCCACCTGCCCGCCGTCGCAGGAGCCGGGATGCGGGGTACGGGGTACGGGGTACGGGGTACGGGGTACGGGACAGAACACCAGTCGGGTGACTGATGGCGACGACGGCGGATGGTTCGAGACTGGACTTCCTACTGTTTCGACGCTCTCCAGGGAGCGTCCGCACGACCATGACGAGAGGTCATGATGTCCGTCGTACTCTCCGTCCTGCCGCTGCCTCCGTCCGAGCGGGCCGACTACTGGCAGAGCATCGTCTCCGACACCTTGGTGCCGATGGACGTCACGCTGTACGAGCGCGAGCCCGCGACGGGAACCATGGCCGTCGATACGCTCGGCCCCCTCCAGATCTCGGTGGTCGAGGCCGGCCCGGCGAGCGTGTCGCGCCACGCCTCCCTGATCTCCAGGGGCGGAGCGGAGTACATGACCGTCACGCTCCAGCACCAGGGCACCGGGCGGCTCACCCAGGACGGGCGCCAGGCCCTGGTCCGCCCCGGTACTTTCACCTGCTCCGACGCCGGCCGGCCCTACGACAGGGAACAGCCGGAAAACTTCCGGTTCACATCGATCCGGGTACCGAAGGAGGTCCTGGCCGTGACGGACACCGAACTGCGGGCGATCACGGGGACCGTCTTCGACAGCCACCGCGGCACGTCCGGAGTGGTCGCCGGCCATCTGGAACGTCTGGCGGACCGGGCGGCCGACTTCGACCCGTACACAGGCCGGCAACTCGCGATGACCGCCGTCGATCTGCTGACGCTGCTGGTGCGCGAGCGGCAGGGGCTGCTGAATCCCCACGCGTCGGAGGTGGCCCGCGGGATGCTGGCCCGTATCAAGGAGTACATCCTGCGACACCTGGCTGATCCAGGTCTCTCTCCGGAGATGATCGCGTGCGCGCACCACATGTCCGTCCGGTACCTGCACAAGATCTTCCAGGCCGAGGGGACCACGGTGAGCCGTTGGATCCATCGCGAGCGCCTGGAGAGGTGCCGACGGGAGCTGGCCAGGCAGTCGAGGTCCGCACCCACCGTCTCGGCGGTGGCTCAGCGCTGGGGCTTCGTGAACCCGTCCCACTTCAGTCGGGCCTTTCGCACCGCGTACGGGATGTCACCCCGGGACTGGCAGTCCAGCACGCGCCACGTGTGAACCGAGGCGACGCTCCGCCGGGCCGCACCGCACGGACGGGCCGGCCGCCCCGTGCGCGCGTGCCGATCCCGCCCGGGCGGGGGCGGGATCGGCACGGACGCGGCCCGGGCAGCGGGTCAGTGAGCGGTGGACCGGACCGCGTCCAGGATGAGCTCGGCCACGCGCTCGGGCTGGGCGAGCATGACCAGGTGCGAAGAGTCGACCTCGGTGATGGTCATGCCGGCGCGCTCGTAGCCGTAGCGCTCCATATCGGGGTTGAGGGTCCGGTCGGAGGTGGCGATCAGGCCCCACGAGGGCTTGGTCTTCCATGCCGCGACCGGCGCGGTCTCCGTGAAGGCCCGTGCGGACAAGGGGCGTTGGGAAGCGGCGAGCACCGCGGCGAACTCGGGGTCCACGTCCGCGGCAAAGAGGTCGGGGAAGCGCCCGACCGCCACCGAGACGTCGGTGCCGGTCTCGTCCGAGCCCGCCACGGGGAAGGGCGTGTAGACGAGCGCGTCGGCGAGACCCGTGTCGGGGAAGCGCCCTTGCAGCTCGCCGAGGCTCTCGCCCTCCTCCAATGCGTATCCGGCGAGGTAGACCAGCGCCTGGACGTTGTCCTCCGTGCCGGCGACGGTGATGACGGCGCCGCCGTAGGAGTGCCCGACCAGGACCACGGGGCCGGCTATGGCGCGTACCACCGAGGCGATGTAGGCGGCGTCGTCGACGAGGCTGCGGTTGGGTACGGCCGGGGCCACCACCTCCAGGCCTGCTGCGGTCAGTTCGGGGATGACGCGGGCGTAGCTGGAGGCGTCGGCGAAGGCACCGTGGACCAGGACGACGGTGGGGCTGACGGGTCGGGACATGAGTGAACTCCTCGGGACGTGGGTGGGGGTGTGGAAGGCAGAATCGCTGTGTTTCACAGGCCGAACCGGGCGCGGCTCGCCTCGGGAACCAGGTCGGCGTACTCGGGGTGCTTGCGGATCCACCCCCGGATGAAGGGGCAGTACGGCAGGACGTGCAGCCCGCGTGCGCGGGCATCGTCGAGGGCTCCCCGGGCGAGCAGCCCACCGTGTACAGGGGGTCGGCGGTGTTCAGAGCGTGCGACGCACGCCCGCCTGGCGCTCCAGGTTGCGGAGCTGGACCGCGAGGTCGCCCTCGACGGCGGCGTGAGCGGGGCCGCTGCGGCCGATGGGCAGGACCTCCTCGCTGCGCATGTCCTCCAACATCAGGGCAAACGCCGCGTACATCGCGACGAGCGCCACCAGGAGGCCCAGGACGCCGGACGTGCGCGTGAGCCATTCGGCGCCGGTGAGGCCCGACAGGCCGGTGGCGGCCCAGCGGGGCAGGGAGACCGCCAGGACGAGCCAGAGCGCGCGCTTGGGCCGGGTCACGGCGGTCATCAGCGCCCCGAAGCAGAGGAGCGCCAGGTTGAAGACGCCCAGCACGCGCAGGCCGTCGGCAGTGCCGCTGAACATGACGAGCGCGTAGGCCAGCCAGCTGCCGGCGAAGATGCCCATGAGCGTCGCCGCGATCACGTCGCGGGCGCCGAAGGCCAGGACGCTCACCAGGAACTGCAGGGCGAAGGCGGGCAGTACGCACAGGGCGACGGCGCCGCGGGCCTCGGCCTCGAAGAGCCCGAGCTGCAGGCATCCCGTCATCACGGATGCGATCGCCACCGTGAAGAAGCCCAGCGGCATGGGTGAGGCGATGGGGCGCAGGTTGATCCGGGTCATCGACCGCAGGTCCGGCTCGAAGCGGCGGCCCGGGCCGGCGTCCGGCCGGTTGTCCGGCGCGTCGTCGGCGCCGCCGGAGGAGGAAGCGGAGGCTGTACTCATCGTGTGGATCTCTCGTTCAGTGCTCGAAGCAGGGGTCGAGGAACGGCGGAGGCGTCTCGGGAACGGAGCCTCGGGCGACGCGCCACCGGCGATGCTGCTCGGACTCGGCGACGGCCTCGGCGACGAGCGACGCCTGGCGGGCACCGCTCTGGTAGCCGCCGAAGTGAGCCACCGGGCTCCACTCCGGACTGACCGGCGGGGCGGCCTCGTCGAGTCCCTCATACTCCGCGCTCGCGTAGACGATGCGCCCGCCGACGACGGTGAGCACGGACTCGATCTCGGGGATGACGTCCTCGGGCACCGTCAGGAAGTCGTCGGAAAGGATCGCGAGGTCGCCGTAAAATCCCTCCCGCAGGACTCCCTTGGCCTCCTGCTCGCCCGTGAGTTGGGCTCCGCCGCGGGTGTAGAGGCCCAGCGCGGTCTCCCTGCTGATCAGGTTGCCTGCCGGGTAGAGCGCAGTGCCGCCGACCGTGCGCCCGGTCACCAGCCAGTGCAGCGCGACCCACGGGTTGTACGAGGAGACGCGGGTGGCGTCGGTTCCGGCGGCGACGGTCAGACCGCGGTCGAGCATGGCCCGGACCGGCGGAGTGCGGGCGGCGGCCTCGGCGCCGTAGCGGTCGCGGAATGCGGTGCCCTGGAAGGACATGCGGTTCTGGACGGACAGGGCGCCTCCGAGGGCCGCGATCCGGTCCAGGCTGTCGCCCGAGACGGTCTCGGCGTGATCGAAGAGCCAGCGGTTACCGCCGGGGAAGAGTCCTTCCGCGGCGAGCTTCTCGAAGACGGCCAGGTCGCGGCGGATCGTCTCGTCGTAGGTCGCGTGGAGCCGGAAGCCCCAGCCGTTCTCCAGCAGGAGCCGGACGGCCTTCTCGAACTCGGCCTCGTACCCCTCGGCGAGCTCAGGGCGGGGTTCGGAGAAGTTCTCGAAGTCGGCGGCGGCCCAGGTGAGGTTCTCGCCCGCGCCATTGAGCCGGAGCCACTCGTCCCCGTCCCCGGGCTTGACCATCTCGGTCCAACGCTTGAGGTCGGCGAGCTCCTGGCCGGCCGTCTGCGGGAAGAGGTGGTAGGCGATGCGCAGGGAAAGCTCCCCCGACCTGGCGAGGTCGGCGACCGTGGCGTAGTTGTCGGGGAAGTTCTGGAAGCCGCCGGCGGCGTCCACCGCCGAAGTCAGACCGAAACGGTTCAGCTCGCGCAGGAAGTGTCGCGTCGACGTCCGCTTGTCCGCCTCGTCGAGGGTCGGCGCCTTGGCCAGCGTCGAGTACAGGATGAGAGCGCTCGGCGCCGCCAGAAGAACCCCGTTGGGTTCGCCGTCCCGGCTCCGAACGATCTGTCCACCGCGCGGGGCGGGGGTGTCACGGGTGAATCCGGCAGCCCGCACTGCGGCCCGGTTCATCAGTGCCGACTGGTACAGATGGAGGACGAACACCGGGGTGTCGGGGGCGGCGGCGTTCAGCTCGGCGACGGTCGGCATCCTCCGCTCGGCGAACTGTTCGGCGGTCCAGCCGCCGACGACCCGGATCCACTGCCCCTTGGGGGTCTGGCCGGCCTGCTCGCGCAGCATGGCCAGCGCGTGGCGGAGGCTGCGCACGCCGTCCCAGCGCAGCTCCAGGACGTAGTTCAGGCCGCCCCTGATGACGTGGAGGTGGGAGTCGTTCAGGCCGGGGATCACCCGGCGGCCGAGGGCGTCGACGACCCTGGTGCCCGGCCCGACGAGGTGGGCGAGGTCGTGGTCGTCGCCGAGGGCCGCGACCCGGCCGTCGCGGATCGCGACGGCGCGGGCCTCGGGGCGGGCGGGGTCGCCGGTGAACACCTTCGCGTTGCGGACGAGGAGGTCGGCCTGCGCGTGTTCCGGCCGCGCGGCGGGCACGAGGCCCGCGACGGGCATGCTCGTCGACGGCCCGGTCATGCCAGGGCCTTGCGCAGGGTGTCGGTGGCGACGCCGATGGCGAGTTCCGCGCCCTGCGTCTCGCGCAGCGCGTTCAGCATGACGAAGTCGTGGATAACCCCCTGGAGGCGCAGAGCGGTGACGGGGACTCCGGCGGCACGGAGCTTCGCCGCGTACGCCTCGCCCTCGTCGCGCAGGACGTCGGCCTCGGCGGTGATGAGCAGGGCGGGCGGCAGGCCGGTGAGCTGCTCGGTGGTGGCGCGCAGCGGCGAGGCGGTGATCTGCGCGCGCTCGGCCTCCTCGGTCGTGTACTGGTCCCAGAACCACTTCATGGCGTCACGGCGCAGGAAGTAGCCCTCGGCGAAGGCGTGGTAAGAGTCGGTGTCGAAGCTCGCGTCGGTGACCGGGTAGAAGAGGACCTGGTGGGTGAGGCGGACGTCGCCGCGCTGCTTGGCCATGAGGGTGAGGGCGGCGGTCATGTTGCCGCCGACCGAGTCGCCCGCGACGGCGATCCGGGTGCCGTCGAGCTCCTTGTGCTGTCCGTCGCGGGTGATCCACCGGGCGACGGCGTAGTTCTGCTCGATGGCGACGGGGTAGCGGGCCTCGGGCGAGAGGTCGTACTCGGGGAAGACGACAGCAGCCGCGGCGCCGACGGCGAGTTCGCGGACGAGCCGGTCGTGGGTGTGGGCGTTGCCGAAGACCCAGCCCGCGCCGTGGATGTAGAGGATGACGGGGAGGGGCCCGCTGGCGCCGCGCGGGCGGACGATCCGGGCGCGGACGTCGCCGGTCGGACCGCCGTGGACGGTGACCCATTCCTCGTCGACGGCGGGCAGGGGGACACGTTCGTCGCTCTGGACGTCGTCCACGGCCTTGCGGCCGTCCGGCACGGGGATCTGGTAGAGGAAAGGCGGCTGGGCAGTGGCGTCGGCGAAGGCCTGGGCGGCGGGTTCGAGGGTCGGCCGGTTCGGCATGGGGGTCTCCTTCGGAGGGTACGGCGGTGGGGCGGGTGCTCAGCGGCGAGCGTGCTCAGTCGAGGAAGGCGAGCAGGGCGGTGTTGACCTCGTCGGCGTGGGTCCAGATCAGGCCGTGCGGGCCCCCGGGCACGATCGTCAGCTCGGCGCCGGTGATGCGCTGCGCCAGCGGTATCGCCGTGGCCTCGACGGGCAGGGTGCGGTCGGCGTCGCCGTGGATGACGAGGGTCGGGACGTCGATGCGCGGCAGGTCCGCGCGGAAGTCCGTGAGCCAGGCCTGGACGCAGTCCAGGGTGCCCTTGGCGGAGGCGCTGACGGCGACGTTCCAGCTGGCCTGGACCGCCTGCTCGCTGATGCGCTCACCACCGAGCACGTCGACGTTGTAGAAGTCGGCGAGGAAGGCGGTCATGAACGCGAACCGGTCGGCAACGATGGCCTCTTCGATGCCCTTGAAGACGCTCCCGTCCACGCCGCCCGGGTTGTCGTCCGTCTTCAGAAGGAAGGGCGGAACGACCCCGATCACAACGGCCTTGGCGATGCGCTCGGAGCCGTACGTGCCGAGGTAGCGGGTCACCTCGCCGCTGCCCATGGAGAAGCCGACGAGGACGGCGTCGCGCAGGTCGAGGGTGGTGAGCACCTCGTTCAGATCGGCCGCGAAGGTGTCGTAGTCGTAGCCGTCGGCCGGCTGGTCGGAGCGGCCGAAGCCCCGCCTGTCGTACGTGATGACCCGGTGGCCGGCGGCGAGGAGTGCGGCGGTCTGCTTCTCCCAGGAGGCCCCGTTGAGCGGCCAGCCGTGGATCAGCACTACGGGCTGTCCGGTGCCGTGGTCCTCGTAGTACACGTTGACGGGTGCGGAGGCGCCTTCGGCGACCTTGATGAACGGCATGGCGTGCTCCTTGTGTTGATAACTTTCCGATGGCTGGGCGGAGACGGCCTCAGAGGCCGTACGCCTCCAGCACCCGCAGCCAGACTTCGCTGACCGTCGGGAAGGCGGGGACGGTGTGACGCAGACGTTCGAGCGGGACTTCGCCCACGATGGCGACGGTGGCGGTGTGGATGAGTTCGGTCGCCATGGGGCCGGTGAGGGTGCAACCGACGACGACTCCGCGGGTCTCGTCGACGACGAGCTTGGCGTAGCCGCGGTAGTCGTCGGCGTACAGCGCGGCACCGGCGACGTCGCCGATGCGGTGCTCCACCGCGCGGATCGTGAGACCGGCTTCACGCGCCGCGCGTTCCGTGAGGCCGACGCTCGCGATCTCGGGACGGGTGAAGACGGCCTGCGGGACGGCGACGTGGTCGGCCTGCGCGCTCCAGGCCTGCCAGCCGCCGGTGTCGGCCGGGCGGTCCGAGGCTCGCTCGGCGATCGCCGCGGCGCACGCGCGGGCCTGGTACTTGGCCATGTGCGTCAGCGGCGCCCGGTGGTTCACGTCGCCGACGGCGTAGAGCCAGTCGCCATCGAGGGCGGTGACGAGGCAGGTGTCGTCGACCGGGAGCCAGCCTCCGGCCGGCAGCCCGACGGTCTCCAGGCCGAGGTCCGCCGTGCGCGGGCGCCGGCCGACGGCGGCCAGCACCTCGTCGCACGCCAGGACGGCGCCGTCGTCGGTCTCCACGGTCACGGTGCGGGTGGCCCCGTCACGGGCGACCCGGAGGGCCGAGACCCCGAAGCGGATCGTCACGCCCAGGGCGGTCAGCCCCCGGGCGACTTCTTCGCCGGCACGCGGCTCCCAGCCCGTCAGCAGGGCCTGGTCGCGGACGAGCAGGGTGACGGCGGAGCCGAGTGAGCCCCATGCGGTGGCCATCTCGCAGGCCACCACTCCGCCGCCGATGACGACGAGCCGCTCGGGTACCGCATCGGCCGTGGTGGCCTGCCGGTTGGTCCACACACCGACCTGGTCGAGCCCTTCGACCGGCGGCAGCGTGGGTTCCGTGCCGGGGCTGAGCACGACCGCGCGCCGGGCCCGCAGGGTGCGGACCGTGCCGTCGGCCCCGGTCACCTCCACCCGGCACTCTCCGGCGAGCCGTCCGTGCCCTCGCACGAGAGGTACGCCGGCGCTGTTCAGCCAGTCGGCCTGACCGGTGTCGTCACCGCGGCCGGTGAACCGGTCACGGCGGGCCAGGACACGCGCCGGATCGAGTGCCGCCGTGACCGCCTGCCGGGCACCGTCGACCGACCGCGCGGCCTCCCGCGCCGCGCCGGGACGCAGCAGGGCCTTGCTCGGTACGCACGCGCGGTAGGAGCACTCGCCACCGACGGCCTCGGCTTCGACGACGACGGCGGTCAGCCCGGACTGGACGATCCGGTCGGCGGCGACCTCGCCGCCCGGTCCGCCGCCGACCACGACGACGTCGTACGTGTCCTCCATCAGCCGCGCACCAGAGGGGTGTCCACGAGGTGCTCGGCCAGGAACCACACCTGCGCCTCGCCGGTGCGGATGACCTCGGAGACGAGCAGGTCGGTACTGCCCTCGTCGCCCTCGGCCGAGATCCGGGCGGCGGCGTCCCTCGCGTCGATCAGGATCCGCTCGTGCGCGTCGAGGAGCCTCGACAGCATGGCGGGGACCTTCTCCACGCCGTTCGGCGGCCGGGGAATGGCCGTCAGTTCCGCGACGTGGCGCGGGTCTCCGACCGCGACACCGCCGAGGCTCTGGATCCGCTCGGCCAGTGCGTCCACGATGGCCAGTTGGGCCTCCGCGTGCTTGTCCAGCATGAGGTGGAGCGGGTAGAAGGTCGCCCCGCGCATGAGCCAGTGGTGCTTCTTGTAGAGGGAGTACAGGATCTGCGTGTCGGCGAGTACGCGGTTCAGCCGCTGGCAGGCGTACATGCGGGTGTCGTGGCCGAGGCCGATCGGCAGCTGCTTCAGCGTGCCGAACGTCTGGGTCTCGCCGCCCTTCTGGTGCAGCAGCGGCTGACCGCCGCCGCGCGAGGGTGCGGTGGTGGATGCGGTGGTCGCGGTTTCCATCGGTACTCCTGGTGTGGAAGGTGGGAGGGTCCGGCCGCCCGCGCGGGGGTCGCAGGGCGGCCGGACCCGGTCTGCGCGGCTCGCGCTCAGCGGCCGCCGGGGGCGGCGGTCCGCGGCGCCGCCGGGGCCTGGCGGTGCAGTACGAGCCGGGTGAGCAGCCCGCTGCCGAGGCCGGCCACGAGGGCGACGGCGGCCCACCACAGCGGGTACGGGGTGAGGCCGAGGGCCGCGTCGAGGGACCACGCGCCGGGGCCGGTGGCGGCGAGAGCGGCGGAGGTGCCGATGAGGACGAGCGGGTACTCGTACCCGTCGTTCTGCACCCAGAGGCCGTGGTGCCACTTCACGGTGAGGGCGACCGTCATGACCCCGATGGCCCCGGTCGCGGCGAGTGGGGTCAGGGCGCCGACGGCGAGCAGCAGGCCGGATCCGATCTGGCCGCCGCCCGCGGCCAGCGCGGTGAGGGCTCCGCCGCGGAAGCCGTCGACGCGGAACTCCTCCGTGCCGCCCGCGAGGCCCCTGCCGCCCAGGTGTGAGCTGATCTTCTGCACGCCGTGGCCGGCGACGAGCAGACCCACCAGCAGGCGCAGGATCAGAATGCCGGTGTCCACGGGCGTCAGCCGGCGGCGTGCGCGCCGATGACGCTCTGCGCGTACACGACGCCCAGGCCGTACGCGCCGGCGTGGGCCTTGACGATCTCCATGACCGCGCCGTACGTCTCCTGACGCGCCCAGTCACGCTGCAGCTCCAGGAGCACCTGCACCCAGGTCACCGGCACCGCGCCGGCGGCCACCATCCGCTGCAGCGCGTGCTCGTGGGCGGCCGGGCTGACGCCGCCGGAGGCGTCGGAGACGACGTACACCTCGTACCCCTGCTCCAGCGCGGAGAGCGCGGGCAGCACCAGGCAGACCTCGGTCCACAGGCCCGACAGGATGATCTTCTTTCGCCCGGTCGCCTTGACCGCCGCCACGAGGGCCTCGTCCTCCCAGGCGTTCATGGTCGTCCGGTCGATGATCTCGCGCTCGGGGAACACCTCGGCAAGCTGAGGCAGAAGAGGCCCGGAGAAGGACTCGGCGGCCACCGTGGTCAGGACGGCCGGAACATCGAAAGCCCGAGCCGCCTTGGCGAGCCCCACGGTGCTGTTGATGATCGAGGCACGGTCACCGCTGCCGGTGCCGAAGAACATCTGCGGCTGGTGGTCCACGAAGAGCATGACCGCGTTGTCGGGCGTGAGGAGGTCCGAGCTCGGAGCAGCCTGAACCTTGGTGATGTCGAACATGAGGGATCCTTTCGGAGCAATCGGTAGGGCGCCCACCGCATTCGCGGCTTCGGCACACCCCGAAACTACGGCCGTCCCGACCGGCCGACTCTTCCCTCTGTGCTCAGGAACTGGCACCACAGCGCACTACCCAGGGATGAACCGGCGCGGTGACGCAGAGACAGCACGGACGCCGGACCGGCGACCGTCGCACGAGGCTGCGACAGTCCGCTCGTTTGACAGACGGACACTTCGGGGCGACTGGTCGCAGAGAGACACTGTGACGTCGGAAGCCGCGGAGCCGGGAGGCCGCGGAGACAGTCCACGAACCGACCGGTTGCTCCGCGTCAGGCGGATGGTGCACTTCCCATCAGGTGCCGGTGCATTGTCAGGACATCTGAGCCGGATTCGGCTCCTAGTCTGAACCTCCGTCAAGGGTCCTCGGGTCTGCCGGGTCGACGCGCGTGACCGGGAAAGAGATGCGCGCAGCTGTCGATCCCCGGTCCGCCCACCCGGTGATGCCCCTTTCGGCAGATCGCGGCTCGGCCCGTGTGCCCGTACGGCACCCCAGGAGCCCGCGCGGTCACTCACGCGGTCCGGACAAGCGCCCACCCACGCACCCCCACCCACGCACCCCACACAGGAGACACCGTGCCCGCACACCACTCGCTCCCGGGCGAGCAGCCCTCTCCGGGGCCCACCTCCACCGAACTCGCCCTGGACGGCCGGCTTGTGCTCGGCGAGGACCAGTTCCTCGACATTCCCGTGCGCTTCGGATACCGCTGCAGCGACCCTCTCGCGGTCACCCTCGACTTCCTCGGCTCCACGGCGAGCGCGGAGACCTGGCGGCTCTCCCGCGACCTCCTGTGGGAGGGCCTCCAGAGTCCGGCCGGCCACGGGGACGTACGGATCTGGCCGCCGTGTCTCTGCCACGGTCGCAAGCAGCTGCGCATCATGCTCAGCGGACACGAGGGCGCGGCCCTGGTCGACATACCCGCCAGGCAGCTTCGCCGCTGGCTGCGGAGGGAGAGCTTCACCCTGGTTCCCCCGGGCACGGAGGAGCACCTGATCGACTGGGACACCGAGCTGGACGGCCTGGCGAGCGGACGCTGAGCGTCGCCCACCGACCCCCTCTCCCTGCCGACCGACCTGGGCGGGCGTCGCGGACTTCCGCGGCAACCGCCCAGGCCATTCGCTTGGGCGCCCGCGTCGGTGACCACGCGCCGCAGTCCGTCGGCCTTCCACTACATACGCGAGGGCCTCCCACGGTACATCTCATCCGTGGGGGCCCCTCAAGCGTGCAACCGGGCCGTCGTGCCGGCCAGGCCCGGCGGGCCGGGCGCACGACCGCTACGCGTTGCTCTTGACGGCCGCCGGGATCGTCTCGCCCAGCATGGAGCCCGGGTACCGGCCGGACAACTCGCCGGTTCTCTCGCCTACCTCCGGCGGTTCCCTTCCCGTCGGCCGCGACCCGGCAGCCGCAACCCCTCGCTGGTCAGGAAGTAGAAGACCGGCAGCGCGACGAACACGGCGAGTGCGACGACCGGGGCGGTCAGCGCACCGACCGCACCGGCGAGGAGATATGCCACCACGCCGGCCCACGAGCGGAGCCTGCCGTGAGCGACGTAGGAGGGTTCGACGGCGTGGTGCAGCAGCTTCGGACGGCGATTCAGATGGCCGTAGAGCACGATCCAGCTGCCGCACATGCCTGCCGCGATCCCGGCGTACAGCGCGACGGCCACGCGAGCGTCGGCGTCGAAGACGCTGTTCTGCAGTGCGCCCGCCAGCACCGCGGTGGGAAAGGCGAGCGCCGCCGTGGTGAAGAGCAGGAGGAGGTTGGCCGCGTGCAGCCCGCGATCCATGGCACGGATCCGCACGAAGGCCTGATGGTGATTCAGCCAGATGACCGCTACATAGCTGAAGGAGGCCAGGTAGCCGAGGTAGACCGGCCACTGGCGGAGCAGGGCCCGCCCGAGTCCACCCGGTTCGTGGGGCGGATCCGTGAGCCCGAGGACCAGGATGGTCACGGCGATGGCCAGCACGCCGTCGCTGAACGCCTCCGCACGGGCGGTCTCGGAGCGAGTGAACCTTCGCGGGAGGCCGTGGTCGTCCGTCATGTCGTTCTCTCCTCCGATCCCGGAGCGCACCACCCGATGAGCCCGGAGCCCGTTGTGCCACCGACGGCGCACCGGAGCGCTCTCGGCGGGTCGGCCGCTGCTCGTCGACATCCACCAGGCCTCCGCCGGGGAAGGCGGATGCCGCGGCGCGCCATACCGGGGCGAGTGGGGCATGGACCGGGCTGCACGGGCAGGCGAGGTCGACTCCGGTCGTCACCGTACGTCCGCCGGCCACAGTCGGTTGGTCCATCCGTGCCCCGGTTCTGACCTGTGCGCGAACCGCCGTCGAAGGGCTTCGCCCTCCGACGTCTGCGCACACCCCCGCCGCGCCGCACATTCTGCTCACGCCGAGCGTGAAGTCTCGCCGTACGAGCGGCGCGTCGACGCGACCTGACCAGCAACCCACCTGCAGCACTGGCCCACGCCCCCCGGCATCGCGCCGATTTCGCGCGCGCCTGAACAGGCTCGGTGCACGCACGGCAAAGTCCGCTCCCGCTCGCCTGCCTACCGTGGCCGGGGCCGACCAGCGAGGGCGGGGCGAGTTGATCTGGACCATAGTTTAAGCATCAACTATATTTCGGTGTGCGCCGCGGGCCAACAGCGCCGGCCGGGCCACCGAACGACGACGAGAAAAGGAAGGACGGCCATGGGCATCCACGTGACGGACAGCCAGGAACGCTCTCGCTTCGAGATCTTCGAGGACGACCAGCTCGCGGGCTTCGCCGAGTACAACCGCCACGAAACGGAGATCGCCTTCATCCATACCGAGATCGACCCGCGTTTCGGCGGGCTCGGCCTCGGCGGACACCTGGCCCGCCACGCCCTGGACACCGCCCGGGAGCAGGGCCTCACCGTCCTGCCGTACTGCCCCTTCATCCGCGGCTGGATCGCCAAGCACCCCGAGTACGCCGACCTGGTCCCGGCCGCGCAGCACGAGCGGTTCGGCCTGTGAGCGCCCCAATGCAGGAACGGGCCGGCACCGGCTCCGGGCACGACGCCACCGGGGACGGCCACGTCGGGGAGGACGGCTTCGTCCGGTCGGCGGCCGTCGTCGCCACCGGCACCGGCGAGGACTACCGCGTCGACATTCGCAGCGGGCGCCACCAGCTCTCCGCCGACGAACCGGAGTCCGTGGGCGGCGGCGATTCCGCCACCACACCCGTCGGGCTGCTGCTCTCCGCGCTCGGCTCCTGCGCCGCCATCACCCTGCGCATGTACGCCCAGCGCAAGCAGTGGCCGCTGGACACCGTCCGGGTACACCTCGGCTACGAGAAGGGACCAGGCGGCACCGCCCGCATCACGCGACGCATCGACCTGGTCGGCGATCTGGACGACACCCAGCGAGCCCGCCTGCTGGACATCGCCGACCGCACCCCCGTCACCCGGGCGGTGAGCGGTTCCACCCCGATCGTCTCGGTCGAACGCCACAGCCGTCCGGCCCGCAATCACGACGGCACTCCGACCGCCGACGGGCGCGGCCGGCATGAGTGACCTCCATCCCGCACCGGCACCGACCGTCCGCGGCGGGCAGACCCCGCAAAGCCCGGTACGCGAGCTCCTCGCACCCCGGGAGACCGCGCTCGGCGGCTCGACCGTCGTACGCCGACTGCTGCCCAACCTCGGCCGCCGGATGGTCGGCGCCTGGTGCTTCGTCGACCACTACGGCCCGGACGACATCGCCGACGAGCCCGGCATGCAGGTCCCGCCGCACCCGCACATGGGACTGCAGACCGTGAGCTGGCTCCACCAGGGCGAGGTCCTGCACCGCGACAGCCTCGGCAGCCTGCAGACCGTCCGCCCCTACGAGCTGGGCCTGATGACCTCCGGCCGGGCGATCTCCCACTCCGAGGAGTCCCCGCGCGAGCACGCCCGCTTCCTGGAGGGCGCCCAGCTCTGGGTCGCCCTCCCGGACGCCCACCGCCACACCGCCCCCGCCTTCGAGCACCACACCGAGCTGCCCGTCGTCACCGCCCCCGGCCTGCGCGCCACCGTCATCCTCGGCACCCTCGACACGGCCGCCTCCCCCGGCACCGCCTACACCCCCCTCGTCGGCGCCGACCTCGCCCTCACCGAGGGCGCCGACCTCAAACTCCCCCTCGAACCCGGCTTCGAGTACGCCGTCCTCGCCATGTCCGGCAGCGTCGACGTCGACGGCGTCCGCGTCGAACCCGGCTCCATGCTCTACCTCGGCACCGACCGCCGCGAACTCCCCCTCCTCGCCCGCACCGACGCCGCCGTCCTGCTCCTCGGCGGCGAGCCGTTCGCGGAGAAGCTCGTCATGTGGTGGAACTTCATCGGCCGCTCCGGCGAAGAGATCACCCAGGCCCGCGAGGACTGGATGACCACCGCCCGCTTCGGCGACGTCCACGGCTACGACGGCACCCGCCTCTCCGCCCCCGAGCTCCCCGCCACCCCACTGAAGCCGCGCGGCCGGCTGCGCTGACCCGCGGTCACGCATGCACGACGACCGACTGTCGGCAACGGGTGAACCTCATTTCGTCCGTTGCCGACACAACTGCGAGGCTTTACCGGATTGCCACTCCACCCCACCTGGGACCGCGATTCCTATACTCGTCCAGCGTGGAAAGCGTGTGCGAGCTCGGTAAGGTCACTTGTCTCCTGGGCCTCCGCAGCCACCTGCTGCAGGCGTTTTCTCGGCGGCGGCGGAAATGAGATTTCGTTCTGTGTCGGCCGTGCCGTAGAGTTCGTGTCACCGACGCGGGGTGGAGCAGCTCGGTAGCTCGCTGGGCTCATAACCCAGAGGTCGCAGGTTCAAATCCTGTCCCCGCTACTACGCAACAAGGCCGGGCCCGTCGCACTGTGTGCGTCGGGCCCGGCCTTCGTTTTGGTTCGGTCAGCAGTCGACGGCGGTGTCGACCTCAATTCGTCAGCGGCGAGCGGGCCGTGTGATCATCCTGGCATTTTGCCCGTACTGTCCCCGTTAATGGAACGCTGGGCACTCACATGCCGACGCGAACTCCTCGACGGGACGCTGATCTGGAACCAGCGCCATCTCCTGCATGCACTGCGGGAGTTCGAGGACCACTACAACACCCACCGCCCACATCACGCACTCCACCAGGACACGTCACTGACACCACGGCCCGTCCCGATCGCCGATCCCGGGCGGATCGCCCGGCTGGACGTCCGCGGACGCGACCGTCTCGGCGGCACCCTCCACGCGTACCGACATGCCGCATGACCTGCACGGACTAACTCATCGGCAGCCACAGGGGCGGCGCGCGCCGGAAGACCCCCGGCAGGGGCCGCATCAGGCGCCGTCCGCCGTACCGAGCCGCGCCGCCGCGCCGAGAGGTCTGTGATCAGTCCGCCGTGGCGATCAGCGGCTCCAGCAGGATGTCGGGTTGGGTGCGCTGGAAGGCGTTCAGGTGCCACTTGTCGGCGAACAAGGCCAGCAGAACGTCGTCCGAGCGGCGGGTGAGCACCTCGCCGTTGGTCAGGCGGGCTTTGGCCAGGGCTGCGGCGCCGTCGGCGTCGGTGATCCGGGCCAAGCGGTAGGAGAGCTGGTCGAGGGTGATCGGGGAAGAGAACTCGTGCTCCATCCGGTGCAGGATCACGTCGAACTGCATCGGGCCGACCGCAGCCATGACCGGCGACTGGTCGCCACGCCGGTCGGAGACCAGCACCTGGATCACGCCTTCCTCATCGAGTTGGGCGACGCCCTTGCGGAACTGCTTTGAACGGCTGATGTCCTTGGGCCGTGCCACCGCGAAGTACTCGGGGGCGAAGGCGGGCAGCGGGGGAAATTCGGCCTTCTTGCCGGTGTAGAGGGTGTCGCCGACCCGCAGCGCGCTCGCGTTGATCAGGCCGACCACGTCGCCGGGGTACGCGGTGTCGACCACGGTGCGCTCGGCCCCGAAGACGGTGTGTGCGTACTTGGTTGCGAAGGAGCGGCCGCTGGCCGCGCAGGTGACGTGCATGCCGCGCTCGAAGACACCGGAGCAGACTCGGACGAAGGCGATCCGGTCGCGATGGGCCGGGTCCATGTTCGCCTGGATCTTGAACACCAGACCGGAGAACTCCTCGCCGACCTCGCGGCTGCCGCCCTTGGCCAGCGGGCGGGGCCCGGGAGCCGGAGCGAGGTCGACCACGGCGTCCAGCAGGGGCTTCACACCGATGTTGGTCAGCGCGGCGCCGAAGAAGACCGGGCTGATCTTGCCGGCCTCGAAGGCCTCCTGGTCGTAGCCAGGGCCGGAGGAGAGCACCAGCTCCAGTTCCTCCAGCGCGGTCGTCCAGGCCTCGCCCTCCTGCTCGGCGGCCTTCTCGGAGGTGAGCTGCTCCTCGAGGGCGGCGTGCGTGCCGGCCGGCACCTTGGTGTAGCGCAGCATCTGCTCGGTGTTCCCCGCTTCGACCAGGCCGCGCAGGTTGCCGGCGTTGCCGACCGGCCAGACGACCGGGACGGGGGTGATCCCGAGGTGCGTCTCGATGTCCTCGAGCAGGGTGAGTGCATCCCGGCCGCGCCGGTCCCACTTGTTGATGAAGGTGATCACGGGGACGCCGCGATGGCGGCAGACCGCGAAAAGCTTGCGGGTCTGCTCCTCCAGGCCCTTGGCCGCGTCGACCAGCATGATCGCGCAGTCGACGGCGGCCAGCACCCGGTAGGTATCCTCGGAGAAGTCGGCGTGGCCGGGGGTGTCGACCAGGTTCATCACGTGGTCGCGATAGCCGAACTGCAATGCGGCCGAGGTCACCGAGATACCGCGCTCGCGTTCCAACTCCATCCAGTCGCTGGTCACGCCGCGTCGGTCACCCTTGGCGTGCACCGCACCGGCAGAAGTGATCGCCCGCGCGTGCAGCGCCAGCGCCTCGGTGAGCGTGGACTTGCCCGCGTCCGGATGGCTGATCACGGCGAAGGTCCGTCGGCGGCCGGCCTCATGAAGGACCTGCGGGACGGGGAGGGACTGTTCGGTGCTCACGGGTTTCCTCGGGTACGCATCGGCAGCAGGCCGGGTGACGCCTCTCCGTACCTGGTGAGCCGGGGATCAGGTCCGCAGGCCCAAGAAGCGATAATAGGCTGCCGGACGGCGTGACCCCGAAATTCCCGAACTGTCAGGAGTCGAAGCCGAGGCCGAGCCGGTCCAGGGTCCTCAGCACAGGTTGCGCCGGCCCGCTCGGAGTGGATCGTCAACTCGCCTTCATCGAAGCCCTGTTTGGCGACGGTGCCCTGGATGAAGCGCCGGGCGACCTCCTCGCTCTCGCAACCGGCCACCTGCGGGGCTCGGAGAGTCGTCGCCGCAGGTCAAGCCCACGTATCGGTATGCGCAGGCTGGCATCCCCCGGATTGGCCGGCCTCGCTCACGACAGGTGAGCAATCTGGGCGAAGCCGGCTCCGCAGGGCGCGATGATCCGGCTGCTCTCGAGCCCGTGGTCAGCGGTCATATCGGGACGCTACGCCCTGCGACACCGAGCAGCGCCAGCGAGTCCACGATCCCTTGTCGCCATGACAAGGGATCGCCGCAGGTCAGGGCACCATTCAGCCCGTTTGTGAGTACGGAGTGAGTGCGGGGGTTCACCGGCTGCTGACGCCCGCCGGGAGACCATGAGCGTGGCTGTTCGTACGACCCGCAGGAAGTGATCACCATGCGCTCCGCAGCCCACGCCGGGCACGTCTACCGCCGGTGCGGCTGCCGCGACCACCAGGGAAAGCAGCTCGGAGCCAGCTGCCCCGAGCTCGCCACCGACCCCGATCACGGCACCTGGACCTTCTCCCTCGACCTCCCCTCCCCCGGCCCCGGCCCCGGCCCCGGACGCAACAACGTCCGCCGCGGCGGCTACCCCACCGCCGAAGCCGCCCGAACCGCCCTCCGCCGGATGATCGAGGGCGAGACCGCCGGCTTCAACACCGACCCCAACCAGTCCGTCGCCGAGTACCTCACAGCCTGGCTCAAGGACAAGAAGCCCGCCCTCAGGCCCACCACCTTCGCGCGCTACCGCGACTACGTCACCAACGACCTGATCCCCGCCCTCGGCGCAGTCAGGCTCGACGACCTCGGACACTCCCACATCGCCGCCTTCACCCACGCCCAGCTCGACGCCGGCCGAGGCAAGGTGACCGTCCACCGCTGCCTCGCCACCCTGTCCAGCGCCCTCGGCGACGCCGTCCGACAGCGCCGCCTCGCCTACAACCCGGCCCGACCCACCGTCATCCCCCGCCCCGCCGCGGCCGAACGCCATATCTGGACCGTGCAGGACGCGATCCGCTTCCTGCACCACTGCCGCGCCACCGACCCGGCCTTCGCCGACCTCGTCGAGGTCCTCATCGGCACCGGCATCCGCAAGGGCGAAGCCCTCGGACTTCACTGGGATGACGTACACCTGCCCAAACGCGTCCTCTACATCCAGTACACGCTGTCCGCGGTCGACAACAACCGCCTCGTCCTCACCGACCCCAAGACCCGTAGCAGCAAGACCTGGGTCGCCGTCTCCCCACGGGTCGCCACCGCCCTGCGCCACCGCGCAGTCGACAAGGGCCCCTCGCCCTCACGCGCAGACCACGGCGGTTTCGTCTTCCACCGCCCCGACGGACGCCCCCTGCACCCTCAGTACGTCCTCAACCACTTCCACGACCTCTGCCGGCAATTCGACGTCCCCGCACCGCCATCCACGACCTGCGCCACCTCGCCGCCACCATCTCCATCACAGCTGGCGTCCCCCTCACCGTCGTCTCCAAGACCCTGCGGCACGCCACCCTGTCCACCACCGCGAACATCTACGGCCACCTCACCACCCAGGCCGCCCGCGACGCCGTCGACACCATCGACCAAGCCCTCACCTCGGCCGACTCCATGAAGCTGCCACGCCCACGCACACCCGCCGCTCACACCGGCCAACACCACAACCAAGCCACCACGGTCAAGGGCCAGCCCTCAAAGGCGAGTTGACACGACCAAGCACTCACCTTGATCGACTCGGCGAGATCCCGCCCTCACAATGCACTCACAAGGCCCTGAAAACGCATCAAGGCCGCTTCCATCTCTCGATGGAAACGGCCTCCGACCTGCGAAAACGCTGGTCGGGACGACAGGATTTGAACCTGCGACCCCTTGACCCCCAGCGGTCGAAAGGTGGTGACGGACAGTCCGCTCAGTCCAGAAACCGCAGGTCAGGGCCTGCCACATCCAGGCCGCATGAAGCCTGATAACACTTCATGACACCCAGTCCGTGAGAGCCGCGTGAGAGGCGCCCAATGACCGGGGCTTCGAGAGTGACTTGCCTCACGGTCGCATTCCAGAACTCACTCACCCCTACGAACACCACGCTTTCGCGGCAGCAGGGCAACTTCTTGCCCGGCATCGCGTAGCGACTCTGGGATATCGGAAGCCGACGGGCACGACGTGCACCCCGCGGTGCTCCCAGTCACGCGCGGGACGGCAGACATCTCGGCGCGCGCCACTCCGCGGTGGATTACTCGTCCCACCAATTTCCCTACGTCGCGGGGTAGCCGATCCCGGCGATGTCCTCAGCAAGGTCCGCGAGAGTCAGCTCGGCATTGAGGGCACGGACCACGTCATCGGTGAGTGGACGCAGTGCACAGACGTGCCTGACGGTATCCAGGTCGACTGGTACCTCGTAGTAGTCGACGGCGAAGCTCACGTACGCCTCCGGAGATCGGTCGACGAGGAGGTCGAACAACCAGTCGGCCCCGTCGGGGTCGACGTGTCCCTCCGGAAAATCAATCTCCCCCGTCTGCCAACTCTCGTCAGTCGTCCTGCGCCACAGGCAGGCCGTCACCGTCGGAACGCCGTCGTCGCTGAACGCAGGCTCCTCCACACACGACCGGAACTCTTCGGGAACAGAGTCCACCACGCCCGGCCACACTCCGTCCTCGACGTAGGGGCTCATCGGCGACTCGTGGTCAAAGCCCCGAACGTACACACCGGCCGGAGCGAAGACGATCGAGTACTCGTCCCCCGAACCGTTGCGCATCGACGCCATCTCCTCCGTCGGCGACCACCGCGCATCGAAGGAGTAGTAGCGCGAGGACCAATCGGGACTGAGGATCGCATCCAGCATCGCCAAAGCCCGGCATTGGTCCCGCAAGACATCGGGATCGGGCAGAGAACGGGCGACATCGTTGACGGTCATGCCGACCATCCAAGCGGACCCCAGTGACCACCCGCACGGTCGCCCGCCAGACCGCGGCACAAGGGACGTCGCCAACCAACCGGGATAGCGACCCCATCCGGGTGGCGACGCCCTTCGAGGCACTTACTCATCTCAGCCGGCGGCTGCGCCGAGGTAGAGGGCAGCAAGGCGGGGAAGGCGACGGTGCATCTCGTCAGCGTCGTCGAAGTCGAAGTCCTCACCCATGTCGGACTCCAGCTCCGCATCCACATCCTGCCCTGCCCGATGGCGCTTCCACGTCCCGTGGAAGGCATCGGCGTCGCCCGTCAGGCGCTCGAACGTGTAGCTGGCCGCGTAGTTCACGTCCTCGGCGAAGATCACGTAGTCGTCACCCCGGGCCGCGGCCTCGATCACTGCGGGGTAATCCGCCAGAGCGTCCGGGCGAGCGGCTACCAGCTCGTACCAGTCCCGAGGGCAACCAGGCCAGCCCGGAAGTCCATGAAGCTGTCATCCGAGCAGCCTCCCCCGATGAGATAGGCGGCAGCCCACAAGTCCCTAGCGGTACATGGCGCCGTGCACCTCGTCGAATCGCTCCTGACAGCCGAGGATCTCCTCCTGCGAGGGCCCCGCCAGCTGGTCGACCAACGCCTCGGCGAACGACTTACCATGCGGACCGCTGCTTTCGGACCGCGCTACCCCGATCACATTCCAGAACTCGTCGATGTCCATGACCATCCACCCTTGCAGCAGGGTCCGACATGTGAGGTCTACCGTGTCCCGGATGACCCTCAAGGGGTGCTTGTGTTGGCCTCGGCGCTCAGATCGAGGCACGCTGAAACTTGCAAGGCCACACGACACGGGCCAGGTGAGCCTGCCGGTCCGGGTAGGCCCGCGCCCGGGGACCAGGCCGCGCGAAGGGAGCCATGATGATCCAGGTAGGGGACATCCGCGAGTGGCGTACCCACGACGTCGTCGATGCCGAGGGGAGCAAGATCGGGACGCTGGAGGCGATCTACGTGGACACCAGCACGGACGAGCCGGCTATGGCGACCGTCCAGATCGGCATGCCCACCCAGCACCGGCTGGTCTTCGTCCCCTTGAACGACGCGAGCGTCGGACCGGGCTATCTCAAGGTTGCCTACGACAAGGCGCTCGTGAGGGACTGCCCTGCCATCGGCATGGATGACGTCCTGCCCGCCGGGGACGAGGACGCCGTCTTCCAGCACTACGGCCTGGCCTACCAGAAGGGTGCCGGCGGCGAGCGGCAGCTCGCCCGCCGCTGAGCGCCCATACGCGGCCGAGGAGGCTCGTCATGGTCCTGATCCTGGCTCTGGTTATCGTCGCGATCGTGCTGGGCATCATCGGCGCCGTCGCCAACGGATGGGTTTTCCTCCTCGTGATCGCGATCATTCTCTTCGTCGCCGACATGGCCTACGCCGGCATCCGCTGGTCCCGGCGCTCAGGCCGACGCCCGACGCGCTGAACCGCCACCTGCCCGGCCGCGGTGCGGCGGAAGACCGCAACCGCGGTCACCCACATGTGCGGGCATGCCGCGTGGATGCAGCCCCGGCTGCCGCCGCCCCCGCGTCCCGGCCTTCCTCAGTCTCGTTGGACGAGAATGCAGATGCCGCAGTTGCCCGTCGCGCCTCGGACGCCATCACCCGACCTCCTTCACCACCCCGATCGTGGCGGCCTCGGACCCGATCCAGCCCTTCCTCGCTCTCCTGCCCGGCCCGCCCTCCCTTCCTCTTCCGGCGGCGAGGAGAAGCGGGAGTCAGCGACTGGGTCTGTCGTGATCGTGTGGGGTGTCGGGCGGTGGTTTGCGGGTGTCGCGGGGTTCGGGGTGGGGCTCTTCCTCGGGTAGGTGACCGGCTTCGATCGCGCGGCCGCGTTCCAGCTCGAAGTTGAACTCGAGGCCCAGCAGGATCGCGAGGTTGGAGACCCACAGCCAGAGGAGGAAGAGGATCACGGCTCCGATGCTGCCGTAGGTGCTGTTGAGGCTGCTGAAGTTGGCGACGTAGAGGGCGAACGCGCCGGATGCGATGATCCACAGGGCCACGGCGACCAGGCTTCCGGGCAGGATCCAGCGCAGCTTGGGTCGTTTGGCGTTGGGAGCGGCCCAGTAGAGCAGGGTGACCATCGCAGTGACGATGATGACGAGGATCGGCCATTTGGCGATGCCCCAGACCTGTACGGCGTTTTCGCTGACTCCGAGGATCTTCCCTGTCTTGGTGGCCAGGGTGCCGGTGAAGACGACACCGGTAGCGGTGAGGGCGAGGAGCACGACGAGGACGATGGTCAGGGCGAGTCGTGTGGGCAGGGTCTTCCAGAGTGGGCGGCCTTCGTCGATGCCGTAGACGTTGTTGGCGGCGCGCATGAAGGCCGCGGTGTAGCCGGAGGCGGACCACAGGGCGAGGATGATTCCGATGGCCAGCGCGATGCCTGCCCTGCCCTGGGCAGCTTGGAGTTGCTGCACCACGGTGGTGAGGATCTGGCGGGCGGACCCGGGGCCGAGGTCACGAATGTGGTCGAGCAGCGGCTTGGTGGCGGAGCTGCCGACCAGCCCCAGGATCGACACCAGGGCCAGCAGGGCGGGGAAGATCGCCAGCAGGCCGTAGTAGGTGAGCGCGGCTGCCGCGTCGCTGAGGCTGTCGGCCTTGAACTGCTTGGTGGTGCGTTTCAGGACGCCCCACCATGACCTCTTGGGCAGGTCGGTCGGGCTCTCGGCGGGACCGGCGCCACCGGTGGCGGGCCTGCTCTCGTCGGCTGCGCTTATGTGCCGGTGCTCGTTGTCGTGTCGTGACATGGGTGTCACCCCGGCGTGTTGAATGGTTGTTCGGGGGCGGGGCCTCAGTCCTTGACCACCTGGTAGATGCCGTAGATGACTCCGGGCACGTGGCCGCACAACTGAAGGAGGAAGGCCCAGAGCGCCTTCATACTCGGCCCGTCCTTGATCAGCACTGCCAGGAACGGCAGGACCACGCACAACAGCACCAAAAAGACCTTGACCATGATCAACCCTCGTTGAGGTGCGATGGTCAGCGGCACGGTAGCCGCTGTTTCATGGTCTCACCGCCGGCCGCCCGACGGGGAACAGGCCGAGCCGGAACGGCGGGTACGTGCAGGTGGACAACTCGGGGCTTCCGGCGGCATGGGCATCATGGGCCCTACCCGGGTCAATCCTGCGGTCCCTGTGCGCGCCGGTATCCCGGGCGGTGCGGTTCTACTGCGGATCTACAGCGCAAATCTCCGGAGCGCGCCATGATCATCATCGGGGGCCGAAGGCCGCGGCGACCAGGTCAAGGGCCTGGGAACAGGAAGCAGCTGGGGCCGTGTTGCCCGCGGCTGGCTGGGGACATCAAGCACGGCACGTGGACGTATGCGGTCGATCTCGCGCGGGAGGAGGGTCGGCGGCGGGTCCGTCGCCGGGGCCGTGCCGAGGCAGCCAGGGAGATGGCTGCCGTGTTGGGCGGTGAGCTGCGCGGGGTCTACGAGAACCGCCGCACGACGGTCGCGAGCTACCTGCGCGAGTCGCTGGCCGCGAGGAAGCCGCACCTCGCGCCGAACACGTATGCCCGGCTACGCGGCGTGCGTCGAGCGCGGTCTGATCCCCGCCTTCGGCCGCTACCGGCTGCTCGATCTGTGGCCGAAGCACATCGACGACTGGGTCACCGCCCAGCTGGAGGCCGAGCGGGGCAGGGTCACCGTCTACCGGGCCGTTTCCACCCTGCGCAACGCGCTGAATGAGAGGACCCCTGCGCCCAAAAAAAGGTGGTCCCCGCATCACTGCGGGGACCACCTTTCCGGCCTGTGCAAACGCGGACAACCCCGCGCGCTCGACCCTTCGAGGCGATCACCATGCGCTGCTCACCGAACCCCGGAAAGGACCGAGGACGCGTCTACCGGCGCTGCGGATGCCGCGACGACCACCGCCGACAGCTCGGCACCACCTGCCCCCGCCTCGCGGCCGACGCGCACCACGGCACCTGGGCGTTCGCCGTCGACGCCCCCTCCCCCGGCGGGCACCGCCGCACCGTCCGCCGCGCCGGTTTCCCCGACGAACTCGAAGCCCGCATCGCGCTGCGGAGCTTCAACGAGGGCCTCGCCCTGTGCGTCATCACCGACCCCAGGCAGCGCACCGCCGAATACCTGCGGGACCGGCTCGACGAGAAGGACCTGCGTCTCAAGCCCACCACCATGGCCCGCTACCGCACCTACGTCGAACAGGACCTCATCTTCGCCCTCGGCACCATCCCCCTGATCGACCTCACCCGCCAGCACCTGAGCGCCTTCGTCACCGCCCAACTGCGCAAGGGCCGCGGCAGGGTCACCGTCTACCGGATCATGGCCACCCTCTCCAACGCCCTCAGCAGCGCCGTCCACGACGGCCGCCTGGCCCGCAACCCCGCCAAGCCCCCGCTCCTCGCCCGTCCCGCCGCCGCCCCACGGCGCCTGTGGACCGAAGAGCAGACCGCCCGCTCCTGCGCGTCACCCACGTCACCGACCCCCTGTACGCCGACCTCGCAGAGCTCTGATCGGCACCGGCATCCGCAAAGGCGAAGCACTCGCCCTGCGCTGGGACGACGTCCGCCTCCCGAACCGCGTCTTCTTCGTCCGCGCGACGCTCTCCGTGATCGACAACAACCAAATGGTGCTGACCGCCCCGAAAACCAAAGGCAGCAGGATGTGGGTCGCCCTGTCCGACCGTGTCGCCTCAGCCCTCGACGACCGCGTCGGCACACGCGCCTTCGGCAACATCACCGACAGCGGCGGCTACGTCTTCCACCGCCACGGCCGCCCCCTCCACCCGAAGAACGTCCTCGACCACTTCCACCTGCTCTGCGACAAGGCCGGCGTCCCTCGCATCACCCTCCACGACCTGCGCCACCTCATGACCAGCTTCGCCCTGGCCGCTGGCGTCCCCCGGCCCGTCATCTCCAAGACCCTGCGCCACCGCACCCTGTCGACCAGCACGAACATCTACGCCGAGCTCACCCGCCTCGCAGCCCGCGCGGCCGTCGACGCCGTCGCCTGGACCCTCGACAACGCCGACCGCGCCATACTCGGACGCCTCGTCTGCCGCGCCCAGCGCCCCTGGCGACAACGCCCCCGCCCACACCGGCAACTGCCCGCGTACCAGCAGACACGAACAGAATAACCATCGACGCCATGGCCGATGTGGCCCGGCGACCACAATGCGACCACCAGCTGACGCAGCAACAGAAAGAGCCGATACCTGGATTCCCAAGTACCGGCTCTCACAACCGACTTCACAGTCGGGACGACAGGATTTGAACCTGCGCCCCCTTGACCCCCAGCAGGGCCTATCCCGGCCACCCCGCATGACGCCTGATGCCGCCTCGTAACACCCATTTCCGTGAGAGCCCCGTGAGAGGCGGAGCCTCGGGACGAAGGTAGCCGGGCAAACCGGCAGCTCGTTGAGCCAGCCGCCGTTCATGTGCAGCAGCGCAGGGTGCCTGGCATTTCGAGCGCCACGGGTGGGACGGCCTGGCCAGGACCGTCCCAGCCGGTACGGAACCCCGATGCGCTCGCTCACGCCGTTGACCAGCACGAGTGGAGAAACCCGACTGGCGTCCTCGGGCGGTGTCCTCCCTCAGCGTCGCCTGACCACGCCGGATTCCCGATGCAGGAATCACAGTGGGCGAACCGCTATGCCTCGCTGTCGTCGCCGGAGTCCAGCGGCTTGTCGCCCGATTCGGTCCGTGCCAGCGCGGCGTCCACGACCGTCCAGGCCATCGCGATCGCCCCGTCGATGAGGGCGCGGTCGGCCTGGTCCGAGATCGCCGCCTCGGTGAAGGCGGGCTGGTGGTTGGAGACGGGCGAGTCGCAGATCTTGACGTGCGGGTGAAGGCTGGGCACGACCTGGGAGACTGCGCCGAAGTCGGTGGAGGCGCGAAACGCGCGGGCCTCGGCGTCCTGCCGGAAGCTTCGGCCCAAGGCCTCCGCATTCCGCTGGTACATCGCGGCCAGCCAGGGCGACTGCACCACATTCGGGTAGGCGTGCCGCTCCCACTCCATCTTCACGGTGCAGCCGGCTGCCATGGCTGCCCCCGTGAAGCACGCCTCGACACGTGGGATCACCTCCTCCAGGTCCGCCATGGTGAGGGCCCTGATCCCGTAGACGCCGCTGGCGTTTCCCGGGATCACGTTGGCGGCGGCACCGGCATCCGTGACCACACCGTGGACCCGGATGTCGTTGCGAAGCTGCTGGCGCAGCAGACCGACGGCGACCTGGGCGATGGTCGATGCGTCGGCGGCGTTCGCCGCTTCCCAGGGCGAGGCGGCGGCGTGGGAACTCCTGCCCGAGAACTCGAAGGAGAACCCGGTGTTGGCAAGGAAGCTCGGTGATGCGTCCTCGAAGGGCGCCGGGTGCACCATCATGGCCAGGTCGGCTCCGGCGAAGGCCCCCTGTTCGAGCATGAGGATCTTGCCGCCGCCGGTCTCCTCGGCCGGGGTTCCCAGCACTTCGACCGCGAGGTCGAGCTGTTCGGCCACGCGCTTCAGACCCACCGCCGCCGCGACCGCGCAGGCCGCGATCACGTTGTGCCCGCAGGCGTGACCGAGCTCCGGAAGTGCGTCGTACTCGGCGACGACGACCGCCTTGAACGAGCCGTTGCCGGCCACCGCGGAGATCGCAGTGTCGAGCCCGAAGGCCCCTTCTGTGATTGTGAATCCGGCTGAGCGCAGCTCGTTCGCGACTTCCCGGCTGGCGTAGTGCTCCGCGAAGCCGAGTTCGGGTGTGCCGTGGATGCGGTGGCTGAGGCCGATCGCCTGATCGCGGAAATCCTCGATCGCGGCCTTCACCACCGCCTTGATCCCACTGCGCAGTTCGGGATCCCGGCTGCCGACTGCCCGAACCCTCCCGGGGGTTTCAGTGTCGATGCTCATGCGTCGGCCGCCGCGACGAATCCGATGGCGTGTCCCTGGGGAACGGCGAAGGAACCGCCCCCGGGCGCCGTGGTCAGGAAGGCCCACACGAATCCTGTGACGGGCATCAGGACCTCTTCCAGTACCGACCCGTCCATGCCCACGATGTGGGCGACAACGGTGCCCTGTTCCATCACGGTTCCCGGTTCGGTGACCGGGAAGAGAACACCTGACTCGCGGCACGTGAGGACCCCGTGGTAGGTGAAGCTCCCCTGAATCCGTTCCACCGGCTGGGATGCCGCCGGTTCGTCCAGCATTCCGAGGCTGGACATGACGTTGATAACGCCGCGGATGCCTACCTCGTACCCGGAATGCCCGCGCTCGTCCAGGAGCTCGACCATGAGTCCGGGAATGCCGTGGGCCGACGCCGCGGCGGCGGGCTGGCCGTCGATCGAACCGACCCGCTCGGCGGTGCTGTCCTCCGGATCGGCCATCAGAACGGGGGTGACGCCGAAAGCCTCCGCCATGGCGCGCTGGACCCGACGGACCTCGGGCGAGGAGCACTGCGCCGCGAACTCCATCGACATGGGCACCGCCGGCTCCGCGTTGTTGTGCAGGTCGATGTAGTGCGTGGCGGCATCGAGGAGGTGACGGATCTGCGCGCCGATCCGCAGGGTCGGTGAGCCGGTCGGGTCGCTGGGCCAGTAGCAGGGCATTCCCAGGTGGATGTCGTCCTCGGGAGAGGCGTATGTCGCCCGGTCGAACGCCAGGGGGTTGGCCACCGGAACCGAGATCAGGGTTCCGCGCAGTCTCGCGGGGTCGAGGCGCTCGATGAGCTTGAGAAGTGTCCGGGTGCCCGTGATCTCGGTTCCGTGGGTGGCTCCGGTGACAAGGAGCACCGGACCCGGCTCCGCCCCGTGCACGATGCTCACCGGCACGCTGACGACCTGCCCGGAGGCGGACGTGGTGGCGGCCAGGCGCGAGTGGTGCACCTCTCCGGCGGGTACCCGGAGGGATCCGACCTCGAAGTCGGTCATGGCAGGCTCCTTAGTGCTGGTTCGACTTGGTGCTGGTTCGACGACGTGGCCGGCGCCGCCGCGGAAGAAAGGCAGTGATGGGTGATGGCTTCGGTGGACAGACGGTCGCCGGTGAGCTCTCCGGAGAGGGTCCCGTTCTTGACAACGAGGACCCGATGACAGAGGTGGGCGAGATCCTCGTACTCACTGCTGGCGATCACGACGCAGCAGCCGTCCTGGGCGGCACGGTTGATCTGCTCGAAGAGGGTCTTCTTGGCTCCGACGTCCACACCGTTGGTCGGTTCGTGGAGGAAGAGCACATGAGGACTGGTGAGCAGCCACTTGGCGAGGATCAGCTTCTGCTGGTTGCCACCGCTGAACGAACCGAGCGGCAGATCGGGGGCCAGCGGCCGCAGCCCGACACGGCGCATCGCCTCGATCGCGTCCTCGCGCTCGTCGGAGTAGGCCATCCGACCGGACCGCCAGTAGCGCCCCATGGTGGCCATCGTGAGGTTCTCTGCCGCTGAGGCAGCCATGAGTCCGCTGGAGGTCGCCCGGTCCGCGGGGATGTACGCCATGCCCATGGTCATGGCCCGGCGCGGCCGGAGCCAGCGCTGGTCGACCTCCCGGCCCTTGACTTCGACCTTTCCTTCTCCGCGGCTCGCGCCGAAGCACAGGCCGATGATCTCCTCGAAGCCGTCGCCCACGAGACCGGTCAGCCCGAGGATCTCCCCGCCGGACGCCGTGAACGACACGTCCCGCGTCTCTGCCCCGCTGAGATTCGTCACCCGTAGAACGGGCTCGGACAGGCTCGTGTGTTCGGCCGGATAGAGGTTCGTGAGCTCTACGCCGAGGATGGCGGTGATGAGGTCGTCGGTCGTCGCCGAGGCGACGTCCATCGTTGCCACGACCTCCCCCGACCGCAGGATGGTTGCTCGATCACAGATCTCCTTCACCTCCTCGAGTCGGTGCGTCACGATCACGACCGAGCTGCCGGATGCCTTGATCCTGCGGAGGACCTCGAACACCTGGTGCACCGCGTCGCCGGGGAGGTAGGCGGTGGGCTCGTCCAGGACGAGCACACCGCTGTCCGCCCCGCTGATGGACTCGATACCCCTGATGATCGACAGCATGGCCCGCTCCACCGCGGACAGGGTGCCGACCACGGCGTCGGGCGACAGCTTGAGCCCGTACCGCTGGAGGGTCTCCTCGGTGTAGGACCGCTGGGCGCGCCAGTCGACTCTCCCCCACCGTGTTCGGTAGCGGCCCAGCCCGAGCGCCTCCATGACGGTGGACGAGAGGACAAGCCCGAGATCCTGGTGGACGAATCCAAGCTTCAGGTGTTCCGCCGTCTTCGGGTCGATCGGAAGGTTCTCCGACCGGCCGGCCACGCTGACGCGAGGAACCTTGTCCGCCGGGTGGTCCCCGTCCGGGGCGATCTGGCCGGCGAGGAGTTTGATCAGTGTGGACTTGCCGCAGCCGTTCTCGCCCAGGAGAGCGTGGATCTCCCCGCGTGCGACGCTGAGGGAGGCGTCCCTGAGGACGGTGCGGGCCCCGTAGGACTTGGTGAGGTGCTCGGCCTGGAGCAGGGGTTCGCCGCTCGTTGAGATCATGGTCTTGATCACCCGTGCCAGAGTTGGGTGTAGAAGTTCCGGAAATCGAATGAGCCGTACCAGTCGCCGGACTTCCTCGTCAGGTCGATCGTGTGGACATTGGCTCGTGTGAAGGTCCGGGTCGGGATCTGCTCGTCCGCGACCGCCTCTTCCCCGGCGGCCGCCCGGAGGGACTGGTCAACCGCCGCCCACCCCATCTGGTAAAGGTTGGTACCGACGGTCGCGGACTCCGGGTCTGCCGGGTCCTGAAGCCCGCTCAGTGCCCCGGTGATGGCGTTCGCGCCCACCAGGCGGATGTTCCGGCCGCCGAGACTGTTGATCGACGGCCGGATCGCGAGGTTCATGTCGTCGACGATGCTCACCACATGGCGAGTCTCGGGGTTGCGCTGCAGAAACGCGTTGACCTGCGGTTGCAGGAGAGTTGACCAGGATTCCAAGGGCGCGTCCTGCACGGCGACCTTGACCCCGGGGCACAGCTGGGCGAATCGCTGCGTGAACTGGTCGACCACATCGGAACTCCACGTCCCGAAAGTCGAGGACCCCAGGTAGAGCACCCCGTCACGGCAGGAAGAGTCCGCCGCAACGAAGTCGGCCTGTCGGGTGCCCTCGTCGTTGGTTGCCGACGCGTAGGCGAACAGACCGATGTCGGCGAGTTCCTGCGAGACCCTGCCCGGCGCGTCGCTGCCGACGCCGATCACGGGGATCCCGTGCTGCTTGGCCTCGGTGATGCTCGATGCAATGCTCCGCGGGGGCGTTCCCTGCAGCAGGATGACGTCGACCTGCTGGGCGACCGCCTGGTCCACGAGGGCGGCAGCCTTCGGGGAGTCGCCCTCGCTGTCCGAAACAGTGACGGTGGCACCCGCCACCCCGGCAGCCTCCTTGACGCCTGCAAGAACGTCCTGACTGAACGGAAAGCTGAGGCCGCTCGCGATGAATCTGATGTTCTTGCCCCGGAGGGCGGTCCCGTTCTTGACCGACGGGATCTTGGGGGCGTCGGTCACGGGGGCGACGTCCACGGCCAGCGCTTTGCCGGCAACGCTGCTCTGGTCGGCGGCCCCGGAGGAGGCGTTTGTGCTGTCACTCGCCCGCTGACAGCCCGTCATGGCCAGGAGCGCAGCGGAGAGCAGGATGGGCGCGATGGCTCTGCGTCTGTGTCTCATCACGTGAATCACCTATCTTGTCGGGTGGGGAAACGGCTTGCTCTCACGACGCCTACGCGCGAGCCGTTCGGCCGTTGCGGCGAGCCGCGTACGTCGAGAGGGCCACTCCCAGAATCAGAGCCGCGCCGTAGAAGACCTGGGTCACCCAGCCGGCCAGCCCCAGGAGCTCGAGCCCGGTGATCCCGGTCGCCAGGAAGTACGTCGCGACCGACGTCCCGATGATGTTGAACCGGCCGGGCGCGAAGCTGGTTGACCCGAGCATCGCGGCTGCGAACGGCGCCAGCGCGTAGCTGGTGCCGACATTCGGGTCCGCGGACCCCAGCACGCCGGTCAGCAGAACCGCGGCCACCGCGCCGAGAAGGCTGGACACGATGAGGGACCCGGCTCGAATCGCGTCCACACGCAGCCCGGAGAGGCGAGCCACCTCACGCCCGGCGCCGGTGAAGTACAGGCTGCGACCGAGCGGCGTGTGCTGGAAGACGTACCAGGACACCACGACCACGGCCAGGGCGTAGAAGAAGACGAGCTGGATTCCGCCCACGGTGCTTCGGGCGGCGTCGACGAGGTTCGTAGAGATGCCGGTGACGGTGATGTTGTTCAGCCCCAGGGCGAGGCCGACGAGCACCGAGGTCATCGCCAGCGTCACGATGAGCGAACTGATCCCGATACGGACCACGAAGAACGCGTTGACGCATCCCACGGCCAGTCCGATTGCCAGCGCCACGAGCACAGTCGGCAGCAGCGGCCACTGATGGACGACGTTGAGGTATCCCGTCATGACGACGGTGATCACCACCACGCCGCTGGACGACAGGTCGAACTCCCCGGCGGCCATGGGAATGGTCACCGCGATCGCCACGATGAGGACGGTGGCCTGCGAACTGAGGAGGTACCCCAGGTTCGAGCCCGAGAGGAAGACTCCGGGCAGGAGCACGCTGAAGACCAGGATCATCAAACACCAGGTGATGATGAGCCCGAAGCGCGAACCGATCAGAGCGAAGCGGTCGTTGGCTCTCAATCTCGGCTCGGCCACAGGAGAGTCCGATGTGTTCGCGGGAGGAGATGGTTCAGCCGCACCATCGAGGTCAGCGCCGGATGCCGCGCGGAATGCCGCCGGTTCCTGTCCGATTGGCGTTCGCGCCATGTTGTCACTCCTACTGTCTCGTGATCCTGTCAGCGTTACCTGATCTTGAGCGAGTCGCCCGGTCGGCGTAGAGCTCCCTGTGGAACAGGCCGTCGTGCTAAGCGAATTGGCGACCAGCCGGACACGCCCGCGGAAATGGCCATGCGGGCCCGGATCGTCCTTCGGGCGGGCACGAGGCGTCGACCGCAAGGACATGCCGAGTCGCTCAGGGTGACCCGGCCCACGCCGCCCGGCCACCTTCGCGGCGCGGGACAAGCGCATCCACGACGACGTCCGGCACGCCACTGGGAAGCCGCTAAGCCATCCAGAACGTCGCCCCCGGCGAGGTGCTCGGCGCCTGCAAAGCGCACCGGAACCAGCGAGCCCCGGAGGTGAAACCGCAGACCAACTGGGCGACCGGGGCGCGCACACGCTCAGAGTCGGCCAGCGACAACGACCGGCCCAGCCATCGGGGTCCTCCGAATCCTTGTCCTGCGCGCCCAAGGAGGCTCGAACGTGCTCGTTCAGGGACCTCACTCGGCGCCGGCGCGTCATCGCGCTTGGGAAGAGTCTGAGGTCGACGGTCATCAGAGGAAGAAATTTGTTTGAATTCTGCAATCCAAGGGCGCAACCTGTGGGAAATCGACACTGGCCTCGATCCTGCTCGGGCCATCGCCCCACGCCCCGTTCCGCCCACTCGGCCCGAAGGTCGCAAGGTCAGCACGGCCAGGGCCCGGCTGCGTCGGGTGGGTGACGGCTTCCACGGCTCCGGCAGGGTGATCACGGACCGCGCCGGTGATCATGTCGATCCAGGGCCGAGGCCAGCGGGCGGCGGGCTCTCGGAAACGGTCAGGCCGAACACCGGCATCCAGGCCGGCAGGCCGGGGCGCGCCGGATCACCTCAAGCGGAAATGCATTCTTCTGCCCGTGACCACTGCCGGTGCCACGGTTCAAGTCAGACGATCGAGTGCCGTCGACGCGCAGTTGTCCTGCGCCTCCAAGGAGACTCAATCCGTCCAGGGCCGGAGCGGGACGACACCGGTCGCCCGGCCGTCGTCTCCCAGAATCCTGCCCATGCGCTTGACGGGCCGAAGATCGATGACCCGGTTCGACACGACCACAGAGGGAAACCGCTCAAGCAGGTTCGCTTCGACCGCCTCGATCTCCCCCAATGAGTGGAGCCAACAGGTGACCATGAGGTTGTTGGGTCCTGTTGTAGCGGCCACGACGCGAACCTGAGGGGATCGAGCCAGGCTCCGACACACCTCCTGAAGACTGTTCGCGGGAACCTTTCCCCAGATCGTCGCGGAGATGGGCCAGCCGAACACGGGCGTGGCAAGATCGCACCTGACTCTCGTCAGCCCGCTCTCGATGAGCCGGCCTACCCGACGTCGCGCCGTCGCGGGGGTCACGTCTGCCCGCGCCCCCAGGTCCTGGAAGGCCATCCGGCCGTCAACGACCAGCGCGTCCAGCAGAGCACGGTCCACCGAATCCAGCTGCGGCATCTTGGCGGGGCCACCCGCATCCCGCGAGGTCCCCGACGCGAGCAGGCTCACTTGACGGGCATCGAGAGCGCGGAGCCGCCATCGACTGCCCTCCCCGTACAGCGTGGTCACGATCGACACCTCGACATAGTTGACTCCGGGATACGTCTCCAGCCGGCTCAGCACGCGCTCGTGAAGCGAGCGAAGGCTTGGAGAGAACACCGTCATGACGAGATCGGGGGCGCCGCCCGTGATTTCCAGGGTTGCAACCGAGGGATCGTTCTGCAGCCTTATGGCCAACTTCTCCCGAAGTCGCGGACGACACCTCATCAAGACGAACGCCGTCACGCCGACATCATGAAAGGCCGGGCCAGGCGTGGCGCTCACCCAGGCAAGCCCGGCCCCACGCAAGCGGTCCCAGCGGCGAGCCAGAGTGATCGGCGCGACATCCAGCACCTGAGAGATGAGGGACCACGGCGCACGCGGCGCACGCTGGAGTGCCTCCAGCAATGACAAGTCAAGCTCGTCCGGAGCGATGGATTCGTGCACAGCTCCCCGACTCCTTGAAAGATCCCTCCGTCACCAGGAACGAAACCGTACGTCCCCACTGTCGCGCCGTCCACCTGCAAAGTGCCACAAGCCACGCACAGTTTTTGACCGGGCACACTGCGAACCCAGGCGACCATCGCAACCTCGGCCGGTACGGCGTGGCCGTGCTCGAGCTGATCTTCCTCCGGCCGGCGGCCGGCTTCTGCCGCTGTCGCACTCGGAAGAGGACGAAGAGGACAAGGAGGTCGAGCTCCTCGTGCTGCGCCGCGAGGTTGCGCGCTGCGCCGCTGGCCTCGCGTTCAGCGGCGCTCTTCCTGGCCGGACCGCGCAGTGCTCGCTGCCCTCGCCCGGACGTCACCGCCCACCCCGCCGCGGCCCGGGCCACCCAACTCGCCCGCAACCTCCTGACCGACTCGGCAGGCTTTCGACGCGGTCCCCAGCACGGACGACATCGCAACCCCGAGGAGTCACCGCGGACGCCACGGATGAACGCCGCGCGGAGAGGTACATAGGCATCGGACGAGCCGGGCGCACCGACCGGCTACCGATCCACCATGAACAGCACCTGCCACGCGTGCTCGCCGAGTACGCCCGCCACCACAGCACCGGACGGCCCCACCCCGCCGGGGCCGAGCGAGCCCTGCCGACAACCCTCGACGCCATACCGTTCCCCGAACACCGAATCCAGCGCCACGAGGTAACCGGCGGACTCTCCCCAGTGTCACGCAGAGCCTGGCGAAGATAGAAGCAACTGACGAAATTACAGGTCGGCCCTTGTGCGGGACTTTTGGAACCCTACGGGCCCGTACCCCTCCCCGCGCCGAGCACGCACTCGACATGGCGATCGCGCATTTCGAGCCTCACCACTGCAGGCACCTGACGCTGTACCAGGAGCGCCATTCCCGCCCGCGTTTGCGCCGCGCCTTCTCCGAAGGCAACTGCGGCCGCCCTACCAGCACCCAACTCACCCGGCGACCGGGCAGCGCCTGAAACCCTTCCGTGCACTTGATCGATGCCAGATGCGTCAAGTGCGAACCCTCTGGCCAGAATCTGCGATCACGGCGAGCAACGATCGAGCCGTACCGGTGATCGAAATCGGACATACCGGCAGAGGGCGCCAAAAGTCACCAACTCGCGACGCCGATCAGCCCCGACTCTTCGGCGTCGAACCGTGAAAACCGTGAGGCGAATGTGAGAGGCAGGCCCAGCGCATGCCGAAGGCCGCCTCCTCGTAAACGAGAAAACGGCCTCTGACCTGCGACAATGGGGCGAACCCCAGTCGGGACGACAGGATTTGAACCTGCGACCCCTTGACCCCCAGTCAAGTGCGCTACCAAGCTGCGCCACGTCCCGTGGTCTCGGTGCCCTGGCGGAGCCTGGGGGGCTCTGCTGTGGGCTTCTCGACCTTGTCCCCGGTGTCCCGGCGACGTGGAAAACAATACAGCACGTCGGGGGGTGCTCGCTGCCAGGTTTGGTGGGGCGCGGGGTCAGGGGGTGGGCTGGCGGGCGTCGTAGCGGAGGAAGGCCGGGCGGCGGGCGGCGAGGAGGACGATGGCGGCGACGCAGGCGAGGCCGCCGCTGATGACGGAGGCGGCGGGGCTGGTGAGGGAGGCGACCGCGCCGGACTCGAAATCGCCGAGGCGGGGGCCGCCGGCGACGACGACGACGAAGATGCCCTGGAGGCGGCCGCGCATCTCGTCGGGGGCGGCGACCTGCATCATCGTGTTGCGGAAGATCATGCTGACGGTGTCGGCGCAGCCGGCGACGGCGAGGAAGAGGAGGCCGAGCCAGAGGTTGCGGACCAGGCCGAAGGCGGCGATGGCGAGGCCCCAGGCGGCGACGGAGGCGAGGACGGCCACGCCCTGGCGGTTGACCCGGCTGACCCAGCCGGAGAAGAGGGCGCCGATCAGGGCGCCGACGGCGGGGGCGGAGACCAGGAGGCCGACGGTGCGGGCGTCGCCGCCGTAGAAGGTGACGGCGATGGCCGGGAAGAGGGCGCGCGGCATGCCGAAGATCATCGCGGCCAGGTCGGCGAGGAAGCTGGTGCGCAGGTTGGGCTGCTCGCGCAGGAAGCGCAGGCCGTCGAGGACGGAGGCGCGGCCCTTGCGTTCGCCGAGGGGGCGCATGGCGGGCAGGCGCCACATCGCGTAGAGGGTGGCGGCGAAGGCGACGGTGTCGACCAGGTAGGCGGCCTGGGCTCCGTAGCCGCCGATGAGGACGCCGCCGAGCATGGGGCCGACGGTGAGGCCGAGGTTCATGCTGACGGTGTTCAGGGCGTTGGCGGCGGGGAGCTGGTGGCTCGGGACGAGGCGCGGGATCATCGCCGAGCGGGCGGGCGAGCTGAGCGCGAAGAAGCCGGCCTGGACTGCCACGGCCGCGTAGAGGACGGCGACCAGGCCGAGTCCGGCGAGTGCCTGGGCGGCCAGGACGGCGGACACGGCCGCGAGCCCGGCGGACCCGATCAGTCCGAGGCGGCGGCGGTCCACGGTGTCGGCGATGGCGCCGCCGTAGAGGCCGAAGGCGATCAGCGGGAACAGGGAGAACAGCCCGACCAGGCCGGTGGCGAAGCTGGAGCCGGTCAGGTCGTAGACCTGGACGGAGACGGCGACGGCCGTCATCTGCTGGCCGATCGACGAGACGGCCTGGCCGAACCAGACCCGCCGGTAGTCGGCGTTGTCGCGCAGCGGGCTGAGGTCGGCGAAGGCCCCGCGAGTGACCCGGCGGTACCACGGCGGGGCGGAGGCCTCCGGCCCGGACGCGGGAGCCTCGGCACCGGGGCACGAGGCAGAAGCGGACACTGGAGGCTCGGACACAGCAGGCTCGGACTCGGGGAGTTCGGACAGGGCAGGCTCGGCGCCGGACGGAACAGGCCCGGCACCGGACGAAGCGGGACCGGCCGCCGAATTGGCAGGATGATTGGTCGACACAGTCCCCCATACTCACCCTGCCCACCGCTCGGCCCACCACCGGGGCGGCTCCGGCAGCAGCCCGCCGCGACAGCGCTCACCGCAGCCCCGGCTGAGGGCCCGACCCCACCCCCCGACGCCACCCCCGCCCCCCAGCGCCCCTACCGGGTCAACACCTGCTTCTCCCCCGCCTCGACCGCGAAGTCCAGCCGGTTGCCCGGCGGCGGGAAGGGGCAGATGAAGTGATCCGAGAAGGCGCACGGCGGCAGGTAGGCGCGGTTGAGGTCGAACACCGTGTGACCGTCCGCCTCCGGGGCGGGCAGGGTGATGAAGCGGAAGCGGTAGGTGTCCGTCCCGCTGGTGGCGTCGGCGATGACGCCGGTGAGGCGGTTGCCCGCGTGGCTGACGGTCAGGGTCCGGTGCTCGCCCGCGACGGTGAAGGCGATCCGGCCGGTGACGGCCAGCGGGCGGTCCTTGCCGTCCGCGTTGGGGACGACGACGACCTGATCGTCGCCGCCCTCGAACGGGGTGTAGACCGCCGGGACGGCCCACTCCGGCGAGTAGGGGTACGCGGAGATGCCGGCGAAGGAGGCCCGGCGCGGTGCGGCCGGGTCGAAAACCCGCAGGGCCAGCTCGCCCTCGCGCTCGATCGGGGCGAGGCGCAGCTCGCCCAGCGAGGCGGTGTCGGCGGCCGGGTCGGTGTCCGGTCGGAGCAACGCCTCACCGTCGACGGGGGCCGGCGCACCGGTGACGGTGATCCCGTCGGCCGCCGCCGCCCGGACCCGGGCTCCCTCGGCGTCGGCCCACCATAGGCCGGGCAGGCCGGGGACCTCGGTGGGCTCGGGCTCCAGCCAGTGCGTACCGGTGAGAGCCAGCTGGCCGTGCGGCGTGCTCACCGCCGCCGCCCGGTTGTCGCTCCAGTGCTTCCATTCCTCCGCGGCTGTCGCCGTCATCGGCGTACCTCCCGCTCCGGTCCACGACCCGCAGGCCGTCCCTGTCCGACAACACCATCGACCTCGACGCGTCCGACGACGCCCCGACGCCCGACGCCTCGACGCCTTCGAAGACGCCTCGACGTGTCCGTCGACGCCTTCACGCGTCCGTCGACACCGTCACGACCGCCACGCGTCCGCCGACAGCTCCGACGCGTCCGTCACCACCTCAACACCGATCACGGCAGCAGATCATCCCGGCCGGGGATCAGCCCTTGAGCGGCCGGAACAGCCCCTCCTGCACCACGGAGACCACCAGCTGCCCGCTGCGGTCGTAGATCTGCCCGCGGGCCAGGCCGCGGCCGGCGTGCGCGATCGGGGACTCCTGCTGGTAGAGCAGCCAGTCGTCGGTCCGGAACGGCCGGTGGAACCACATGGCGTGGTCGAGCGAGGCCATGTCGAAGTGGCGTCTGCCCCAGAGGGGCTCCACGGGGGCGCGGACGGCGTCCAGCAGCGTCATGTCGCTCGCGTAGGTGAGGGCGCAGACGTGGATCAGCGGGTCGTCGGGCAGGGCGCCGTTGGTCCGCAGCCAGACGCCACTGCGGGCCTCGACACCGGCCAGCTCCTCCTTGCTCCAGCGCAGCCGGTCGACGTACCGGATGTCGAACGGCTGCCGGCGGCTGATGAACGGGGGCAGCTCGCCGAGGCGGGAGCCGACCTCCTCCAGCGCGCTGGGCAGGTCCTCGGGGGCGGCGACCTCGGGCATCGGGTACTGGTGCTCGATGCCGCCCTCCTCGGGGAGGTGGAAGTCGGCGGTGAGGGCGAAGATCGACCGGCCGCCCTGGATGGCCAGCACCCGGCGGGTGGTGAAGGAGCGGCCGTCCCGGATCCGGTCCACCTGGTAGACGATCGGCACGCCGGGCACGCCGGGGCGCAGGAAATAGGCGTGCAGTGAGTGGACGGGGCGCTCGCCGTCCACCGTGCGCCCCGCCGCAACCAGCGCCTGTCCGGCGACCTGGCCGCCGAACGTCCGCTGGAGCGCCTCCTCGGGGCTGCGCCCGCGGAAGATGTTCAGTTCGATCTGCTCAAGGTCCAGCAGTTCGACAAGCTCGTCGACGGGGGTACCCATGCGTGCACTTCCTCTCCGGACGGCCGGTCCGGACGGAGGTCTTCCGCCCGGCCGCCGACGCCCGTGTTCTCGAATTCTCCCGCCCCATCGAATTCTCCAGCGAGCCCGGGCATTCCCGACACCGGGGGCACCTTTCGCCGATTCACTCGAACGAGGTCCCACTCTCTCGAACGCCGACGGCGGGCGGCGGACCGTTCCCGCAAGCGCTCAGAGACCGGACCGGCGGACGGTGATGTTGAGCCGCCCGGTCAGGCCGAGCGCCGGGTCCGCCGTGCCGGGCAGGGTGCGCACCACGCCGTGGTACGCGAACCGGGACGGGCCGCCGAAGACCAGCAGGTCGCCGCTCTGCAACTCCAGGTCGGTCCACGGGCGGGTCCGGGTCTCGGTGTTGCCGAGCCGGAAGACGCAGGTGTCGCCGAGCGACAGCGACACCACGGGGGCGTCGGTCCGCTCGTCGCGGTCCTGGTGCAGACCCATCTTCGCGCCGTGCGGGTAGTGGTTGACGATGGCGATGTCCGGCTCGTAGCCGGCCGCACCCGCGATCTCGCCGGCCGCCCCGCCGTAGGCGTCCGCGACGGCCCGGCGGGCCAATCGGCCGAGCTCCGGCGGGAACGCCTTGACCGGCGTCCCGTCGGCAGCGGTCCGGCGGTAGCCGTACGGAAACCAATGCCACCCCAGGCTGACCATCTGCACGGACATCAGGCCGCCGGTCGGCATCCGGACGGTGTGCATACCGGCCGGCGGGCGGGCCCACTCCCGGCAAGCGGCCACCAGGCGCAGCTGGGCGGCGGCGTCCAGCCAGCCGGGGACGAGCACGGCGCCGGGCGCGGGCTCGGACCGCTCACGTGACGTGCCGGCGCCGGAGCCCTCGCCGAACAGCTCGCCCTGGATCACCCCACCATCCTCGCGCACCCCTCCGACAAGCGGGACCCGCCACCGCTCACCGCCGCGCCTCGCCGATCATCCCGATCTCCCGAGCGCAGACCGGCCAGGCATCCCACCCCTGCATCCGGAGGATCTCCTCGGCGACGGTGGTCTTCTGGCGCCGGCTCGCAAGGTCGGGCCGGTCGGCGTACCGCGGACCGCCCACCTCCGCCCGGGTCGGAGGCCAGATCTGCAGCCCGCCGAAACAGCCGTTGCCGGTGTTCGCCTGCCAGTCACCGCCGCTCTCGCACTCGGCGAGGTCGTCCCAGACCAGGTCCGCGACGGTCGAGGCAGCCTGGGCCTGCCCACCGGACACCGTGCCTACGGTCAGTAGCAGGACAGCGACGAGCGCGGCGAAGACCCGCGCCGGACTGCCCATCGGTACGAAGGATTCGCGGCTGATCCTATGAACGCTGAGAAGGCACAGCGGCCGACCCCAGGCGCGCACCGCCCCGGACCGTCCCGACACGCCGGACACGCAGACGGCCGCTCCCCCGCACAGCGGAGAAGCGGCCGGGCGGACAGTACGTCCGAAGTGGCACGCCACCAACGAATCGGTCGGCCCCGGGGTCAACCGGACCAGTAGTCGGCCGGCCCGGGGTCCATCGGATCAGACAGTCAGGGCCTGGCCCGGGAAGATCAGGTCGGGGTTGCCGCCGATGACCTTGGTGTTGTTGTTGTACAGGGTATGCCAGTCGATGCCCTTGGCAGCCGCGATGGTGCTCAGGGTGTCACCGGACTTGACGGTGTAGTTGCCACCCGCGACCGGCTGGGCGTCGTTCGAGGTCGCGGCCTTGCCGGACTTCGCGGCGTTGTCGGACTTCCACGACTTGGCGGAGTCCGAGGACTTCGGCGCGGCGACGGCAGCCTTCGGGGCCTCGGCGGCCTTCGGGGCGGCGGTCTTCGGAGCCTCGGCGGCCTTGGGGGCCGGCGCGGCCTTCGGCGCGGCGGTGGCAGCCGGGGCGGCCGGCTTCGCGGCGGCGGAGGTGTCGACGGCGGCGGGGGCGCCGCCCTTCGTCAGGCCGGCCTTGACGGAGCACACGGGCCAGGCGCCCGGGCCCTGCGAGGCGAGGACCTTCTCGGCGATGGAGATCTGCTGCGCCTTGGTGGCCAGGTTGGCCTGCGAGGCGAAGGCGGTGCCGCCGAAGGCGGCCCAGGTGCTGGAGGTGAACTGCAGACCGCCGTAGAAACCGTTGCCGGTGTTGATGGCCCAGTTGCCGCCGCTCTCGCACTGGGCGACAGCGTCCCAGGTGGAGACGGAGGCGGCGGAGGCCGAGGTGGCCGTGACGAGGCCGGCCACCGGCAGGGCCGCGACAGCGGCGCCCGCCACGACAGCCATCCGAACGCGGTTGCGCTTGGTGACGGTGGAGGTGGTGGCAGCGGCGGACTCGTTACGGAAGGTCATGGGGTTCCTCTCGACAGCCCCGGGCGGGCATGCGGAACCAAGCCCTCGAAGGGGGTCGATTTCGCTCGCCGCGTCCGTCGGGCGGCCGGGCACGTGTCGGACGTGCCGCGCCGCCCTGGCCACCCGCCACGCACCGGGGACCTGTTCGAGCGGTCGCATCGGCGGGCACTGCCGGCGCCGGGTGAACCGGCGGGCTGTGCGTCGGGGGTGAACCCGGGTGGTGCTCGTTGCACCGCCAATGAAGCTACGAGTCGGCGGCCGGGGAACCAAACAACCGGCGGTCTGCCCAGCTCAGCCAGGCGTTACCCACGGTAACGACCATGCAATCCTGCCCCAAATGTCCGATTTAACCGTCATTTCCTAGATCAAACATCGCCGAGCCGTGACCCACCTCACCGTTTCATTCCGGCAGGCCTGCCATCGACATCGACAGATTGCGAGCAGCGGAACACGCACTGCGATCGGTTCAGGGGCAATTCCCGTCAGCCTCGGCACCCACCCGTGACCCCTGCCACAGGGGTCCGTTGGTAAAGGCGGCCGGAATCGGCCACTCGGACAGTCCCGAACAGTCCTGGACGGTCTTGAGGACGGCTCGGAGAACCGAGCCGACACACCGACCCGACAGACCGACCCGACGCCCACCCGCCCCGGCCCCACCCACCGCCCCGTTCGCACCGCCCCGCCCCCGCCTCCGCCCCCACCCCCGCCCCCGCCCGCGACAAACCCGACACCCGAGGAGTCCCAGTGCCGCGCATGCTCGACGTCAGCGACGAGGTCCGATCCGAGATCGGCGACGACGAGGCCGACCGCCTGCTCGGCGGCGCCCACGCACCCGACAGCTACGAGTGCACCTCCTGCCGCACCCCCGGCGACTCCCTCCAGGAGCCCACCAGCACCGTGCTGTTCGTCGGCGAGGAGACAGCGGTGCTCGCCTTCGCCCACGCCCGCTGCATCCCCTCCCAGGTGGTGCCGGTCGCCGAGGAGCAACTGGTCGGCGCGGTGCGCAGCATCAGCCAGGCCCAGGGCGACACCCCCGCAGCCACGCCGGCCCTCGCCCCGACCCCGGTCGTACCGGGCCCGGCAGTCCCGGGCGCCGGCCAGCCCGCCCCCGCCCAGCCCAGCGCGCCCGGCCAGGCCGCCATCCTCGGCATCACCTGCGGCCTAGTCCTGCACGGGGACACCGGTCACGCCTCGCTCGTCGTCGAGCCCACCGGGCCGGTCGGCCGTCCGGGAAACACCTCAGGCACCGACGAGTTCCTGGACCTCCTTCAGGACGCCGGCTTCCAGCCCGTCACCGACCTCAACAAGACGCCGGACCAGCTGGCCGGCTGGTCGGTGCTGGTGGCGATGGGCAAGCTGCACGCGATCCTCCAGCCGGCGGCAGCCGGCGGCAGCACCGGCTGGTGGCAGGCGCACCAGCCGCTCCAGGTCACCGACGCCTGGCGGTTCGCCGCCAACCAGCTGACGGAGGTGACGATGTACGCGGTCCCGGCCGGCTTGGTCGGCAGGCAGCCGCGCGAGGACCTGCTCCGTCAGGCGCTGGAGCGTGCCGTCGCCCTCGGCCAGGTCGTCGCCGCCTCCCTCCCGCTCGCGGGCACCTGAGCCGCGCCCGCCGCACCGGACCCTCACCGCGCCTGCACCGCACCCGCACCTGAACCGCTGCGCGCCCTCCCGACCCCGGCCACCGGCCCCCCGGCCACCAACCCCCGCCGACGGCCGGCCGCCACGATCAACACCCCGATCGATGCGGCCGGCCTCCGGCCGGGCAGGCCCACCCCGCATCCCCGGGCGGGTTCACTCGTTGGCCCCTGTGTGTACAGCTACGACGTCTCCGCCTCCCACCGCCGGTCCACCACCGTCCCCCGTGCGATCCCGGGCATGCGCCCGTCGTACGACGCGGAGCACCCCCATTCGGCGACGCCGATCTACGACGAGCTGTACTCCGAGTACCGGCGGCTGTTCCGGGCACTGCCCGGTGACCGCGCCGGCGAGGAGAACCTGAGGTTCACCGGGTTCGCCGTCCGGGACAACGGCTATCCGATGCTCGCCGACCCTCGGCCGTACCCGCCGCAGCAGCAGACGTTCCAGACGTACGCGGGCCAGGCCCTCGACATCCCCCAGTTCATGCCGAACCAGCAGACCGGCCCGGGCCTCACCACCCACAGCAGCCACAGCAGCCACAGCAGCCACCCCGCCGCCCACACCCCGCACGGCGGCGCCCAGCACACCCCGGCCAACGCCTCCAACGCCTCCGGCACCTCCAACGCCACCAGCGACGGAACCGGCCATGCCGACCCGGCCGGCCGGCACGACACCCACGGCCACCCGGGCGGACCGGCCGCGCAGCCCGGACACCCCGCCCAGGGTGGCCAACCCGCCCAGCCCGCCGCCCAGTTCACCAACGGCCAGGGCTGGGTGGCGGCCGGCTACCTCGGGCCGGTCCCGCACCCGATGCCCGCAGCCACCCCGGCCCCGATGGGCGCCGGCAGCGGTCCGGCCACCGTCGGCCGCCACCGCAACCTGCTCTCGCTCCCCCCGGGCCGCAGCAGCGACCGGCACTGACCCGAGCCCCGAGCCCCGCCGCACCCACACCACAACGCCAGAACGTCGCAACGCCACTCACAGCCCGCAGCCCGACCCCGTACCCCGACCCCCGCACCCCGACGCAGAGAGGGCCCCGCCACCGAAGTGGCAGGGCCCTCTCTGCGTCATGTGCGCGCCGTCACGGCTTCCGCTGCTCCGGCGCACCCCACGACCTACACGTCTTCTCGTTACTTCCTCTTGCGCTTCTCGCGCACCCGCACCGAGATCGAGATCGGCGTCCCGACGAAGCCGAACTCCTCACGCAGCCGGCGCTCGACGAAGCGGCGGTAGCCGGCCTCCAGGAAGCCCGAGGCGAACAGCACGAAGCGCGGCGGCCGGGTGCCCGCCTGGGTGCCGAACAGGATGCGCGGCTGCTTGCCGCCGCGGATCGGGTGCGGGTGGGCCGCGACCAGCTCGCCGAGGAAGGCGTTCAGCCGGGCGGTCGGGATGCGGGTCTCCCAGCCCTCCAGCGCGGTCTCGATCGCCGGGACGAGCTTCTCCATGTGCCGGCCGGTGAGGGCCGAGACGTTGACCCGGGGGGCCCACTGCACCTGGACGAGGTCGCGCTCGATCTCGCGCTCCAGGTAGTAGCGGCGCTCCTCGTCCAGCTGGTCCCACTTGTTGTAGGCGACGACGACGGCGCGGCCGGCCTCGACGGCCATCGAGATGATCCGGGTGTCCTGCTCGGCGAGGGTCTCGCTGGCGTCGATCAGGACGACCGCGACCTCGGCCTTCTCCAGCGCGGAGGAGGTGCGCAGCGAGGCGTAGAAGTCGGCGCCGGCGGTCAGGTGGACCCGGCGGCGGATACCGGCGGTGTCCACGAACTTCCAGGTCTTGCCGCCGAGTTCGATCATCTCGTCGACCGGGTCACGGGTGGTGCCGGCCAGCTCGTTGACGACCACCCGCTCCTCGCCGGCGACCTTGTTCAGCAGGCTGGACTTGCCGACGTTCGGCCGGCCGATCAGCGCGACGCGGCGCGGGCCGCCGGGGGCGAGGTCGCCGAAGAGCTGCGGCGGGGCCACGGGCAGGGCGGCCATCACGGCGTCGAGCAGGTCGCCGGAGCCACGGCCGTGAAGGGCCGAGACGGGGTAGGGCTCGCCGAGGCCGAGGGACCAGAGGTAGGCGGCCTCGGCCTCGGTGGACGGGCCGTCGACCTTGTTGGCGCAGAGCACGGTCGGCTTGCCGGCCCGGCGGATGATCTTGATCAGGGCTTCGTCGGTGTCCGTCGCGCCGACCGTGGCGTCGACCACGAACAGCACCGCGTCGGCGGTCTCGATGCCCAGCTCGGCCTGGGCGGCGACCATGGCGTCGATGCCGAGGACGTCGATCTCCCAGCCGCCGGTGTCGACCACCTTGAAGCGACGGCCGTTCCAGGTGGCCTCGTAGCTGACGCGGTCGCGGGTGACGCCCGGCTTGTCCTCGACGACGGCCTCACGGCGGCCGATGATGCGGTTCACCAGGGTGGACTTGCCGACGTTCGGGCGGCCGACGACGGCCAGCACCGGCAGCGGCACGTGGCTGCCGTCGCCGAGGCCGTCCACGTCCTCGGGGTCGAAACCCTCCTCGGCGGCGAGCGCCATGAACTCGGCGTACTCGGCGGCGTCCAGCTCACCGTGTCCGGTGGCGGAGTGCTCTGCGGTCATGTTCGTGTTTTCCATTTCCCGGCCCGGCCCTTCCCAGGGGCGTGCCGTGCGTACCTGCCCCGGTCGGGGCAGCGCGAGTACTACGAGCGAAGCGCCTCGGTGGCGCCCCGCTTTGGTGCGGCGGTCAGTTGATCATGCCGCGGTCCGGCCCACAGGCCGGACCGACGGCCAACCCCACGGCCGGAGCCGTCGGTCGGTGCCCTTGGCCGGAACTCACAGCCGGATCCCACGGCCCGACCTCACAGCCCGACCCCACGGTCAGACCGCCGAGAGCCCGGCCCGTTCCTCCACCAGCGCGGCGATCGTGCCGATCACCTGCTCCAGGGTGAGCTCGCTGGTGTCCACCAGCACCGCGTCCGCGGCCTGGGTGAGCGGGGCGGTCTTCCTCGTGGAGTCGGCAGCGTCCCGGCGGGCCAGGTCGGCGGCCATCGCGGTGATGGTGGCCTCGTCGACCCCCTTGGCGCGCAGCTCGGCCGCCCGGCGCTCGGCGCGGGCCGCCTCGGAGGCGGTCAGGAAGACCTTGACGGTGGCCTCCGGGAACACCACGCTGCCCATGTCCCGGCCCTCGGCGACGATGCCGCGCTCGGCGACCTCGGCGCAGCCGCGCTGCAGCTCCACCAGCCGAGCCCGCACCGCCGGCACCGCGGCCACGGCGCTGACCTGCGCGGTGACCTCGGGGCCGCGAATCGGACCGGAGACGTCCTGCCCGTCGACGGTGATCGTCGGACCGTCCGCGTCGGTGCCGGAGACGATCACCGGCTTGCCGCACGCGATGGCCACCGCCTCGGCGTCGTGGACGTCGACGTCGTTGGCCAGCATCCACCAGGTCATCGCCCGGTACATCGCACCGGTGTCCAGGAAGCTCAGCCCGAGCCGGGCGGCGACCGCCCGGGAGACGGTCGACTTGCCGGAGCCGGAGGGTCCGTCGATGGCGACGACGACCGGGGCGTGCGCTCGGTCGGCAGTGTCCACGGGGCGAACCTCTCTCTGATCCTGGGGCCCGGCACCTGCGCGGCGTGAATCCGCGCAGCGCGAAAACCGGGGAATGTCTCCCTCAAGGTTAATGGACTGCCGCCGGACCCAGCCCCGCCCGTTCTCCGGGCCCGCCCGACGCCCCGGCAAGCCCCGAGCAAGCCCCTGGCCGCACCCGCCACACCCGCCGAACCGTCCGAACCGTCCGAACCGTCCGAACCCCATCGAACCGTCCGCACCGACCGCACCGACCGCACCCGCTCGCCGCCATGGATCAGCCGCGACCCCGGCGGGCACCGGTCACCCCGGCGCCGCGCACCGCCCGGGCCCGGCTCAGTCCCGGACGCTCCACCCGCTCGACCGCAGTGCCGCCGTCAGCGGCTTCACCGCCGACGGGGCGACCGACAGCTGGACGAAGCCGACCTGCTGGCCGGTCGAGTGCTCGATGTCGACGTCCTCGATGTTGACGCCCGCCGCGCCGACCTCGCCGAAGAGGCGGCCCAGCTCGCCGGGCTGGTCGCCGAGCACGACGGCCACCGTCTCGTACCGGGTGGGCGGCGCGCCGTGCTTGCCGGGGATGCGGGCCTGGCCGGTGTTGCCGCGGCGCATCACGGCCTCGATCCCGGCCGCGCCGGCCTGGCGCTCGCCCTCCCCGGCGGCCTGCATCGCACGCAGCGCGGTGACGGTGTCGCCGAGGTCGGAGGCGACCTCCTCCAGGATGTCGGCGACCGCGCCGGCGTTGGCGGAGAGGATGTCCACCCACATGCCGGGGTTGGAGGCCGCGATCCGGGTGACGTCACGGACGCCCTGGCCGGAGAGCCTTATGGCCGTCTCGTCGGCGTTCTCCAGCCGGGCGGCGACCAGCGAGGAGACCAGCTGCGGGGCGTGCGAGACCAGCGCGACAGCGCGGTCGTGCGCGGCGGCGTCCATCACGATCGGCATCGCGCCGCAGAGGGCGACCAGCTCCAGGACGGCGTTGAGCGTCTCGGTGTCGGTGTCGGTGGTGGGGGTGAGCACCCAGGGCCGGCCCTCGAACAGGTCGGCGCGGGCGGCCAGCGGGCCCGAGCGCTCGCGCCCGGCCATCGGGTGGCTGCCGATGTAGTGGACGGTGTCGCAGCCCAGCGCGGCGACCTCGGCACGCGGCCCGGCCTTCACACTGGCGACGTCCGTGTACCAGCGGGCCAGGCCGCGCCGCTGGCAGTCGGCGAGCACCTTGCCGACCAGCGCGGGCGGCACGGCGATGATCGCCAGGTCCACCGGACCGTCGGCGGGTTCGGTGGTGCCGGCGCCGAGCGAGGCCGCGGTGCGGGCCGCGTCCGGGTCGGCGTCCTCCAGATGGACGGTCAGTCCGCGGCCGGTCAGGGCGAGCGCGGCGGACGTGCCGATGAGTCCGGTACCGACGACGACGGCAGTGCGCATGACGGGTTGGCTCTCCTCACGGGGCTGGCCTGGACGTGCCCGCCCATCCTCTCGCATCCCCACCGCCCTTGCGGCCACGGCCCGGCAGCGCCCACCGGCCGACCGCAACCGTTCCGATCCCGTCCCCGTCCCCTTTCACGCACAGGACCGCACGCACAGGACCGCACGCACAAGACCGCACGCACAGGACCTCACCCGGCGCGGACGCCGACCCGGGGACGGGCCCAGGGGCAGACACAGGGGCAGGCACACACGTAGGCACGGACGCAGACGCAGGCACGGACGGAGAACCGGGCCCGGACACGGGCCCGGACGCACGGGCGAAATCCGAGGACGCCCACGCCGAAGCGAGGCAGACTGACCGCTCAGGGGGCGGCAGCGCGCGAGTCGGCGCGAGCGGCACGAACGAAGGGGTAGACCGGGTGAACGATCAGCACAGCGCGGGCGACAGGGAGCACTCCGACGGACCGGCGGTACCGGCCCACCCGTCGGTGCTCGACTCCGTCGTGGTCTACGCCTCCGGCGCAGTCTGCCGCCGGCGGGCCCTGGTGACCCTGCCACCGGACGGGCGGCTCCGGCTGACCGGTCTGCCCCGGGTGATCGACGGGCGGTCGCTGCGGGCCCGGGTGATCGACGGCCCGCCCGGCACCGCCGTCACCGAGGCTCGGCTCGAACCGGTCGCCGAACTCCGAAGCCCCACCGAACTGCCCGAACTGAAGCGGCAGTTGGATGAGGCCAGGGAGCAGGAGCACGCGGTCCGCGAGCGGCACCGGCTGGTCCTCACCGCGATCGCCGAGACCGCCGCGCTGCGCGCCGTGCCGCCGCAGCGACGACGCGACGAGCCACTGCGCCGGACCCCGGCCGACGCCTGGCTGGAGCTGGCCGAGTTCGTCGACGACCGCCTCACCCGGCTCCACCTGCGGGCCGAGGAGCTGGCGCGGAAACTCGAACTCGCCGAACACGAGACGGCGCTGCTCACCGACCGGCTGGAGCGCTCGTCCACCGCCGGGCCGGCCCAGCCCGTGGAGACCTCCGCGACCGTCCTGCTCACCCTCACCCCACCCACCCCCGACGCCGAGACCGCCCCCGGCGGCCCGCCCACCCCCGACGCAGGGACCCCCACCCCCACCGAACTCGACATCGAACTCGAGTACGGCGTCCCCGCCGCCCGCTGGGTACCCGCCTACCGCCTGTCGTACCGGCAGGGCTCGGACACCGGGCAGCTGGTCCTGCGCGCCTCCGTCGCCCAGCGCACCGGCGAGGACTGGACCGGCGTCCGCCTCGCCCTCTCGACCGCCGACCTCGACCGCCGCACCGACCTTCCCCGGCTGCGCTCGCTGCGGATCGGCCGCAGCCAGCCCCCCGCTCCGCCCTCGGGCTGGCGCGAACCCCCGGCCGGCCTCTCGGACCTCTTCGCGGGCTACGAGGCGGCCGGCCCCCGCCCCGAGCCCCGGCGCCCGCTCGCCGTCGCCGGAGGCGCCGCGCCGCGTCCCGCGATGCCCGTCGCCCAGGCAGCACCCCGCCCCGCGCGCCCGGGTGGCAGCCGCGCCGTCGAGGCGGCGGGTCTGCCGACCCCCGGCTTCGCCGGGTACGGCGCGCCGCCCCCGCCTCCGCAGCCCGGCGGCCCGATGCCGGCCCCGATGCCCGCCCCGCCGGCGGCCGCGTCGGCCCCGGCCCCCCTCGCACGCCGGGCCCGCACCACACGGGCCTCCGCCCCCGCCTGGACCACCGAGGCCGTGGCGGGCGCCGAAGCCGAGGCGGGCGCCGAAGCCGAGGCGGGCGCCAGGGCGCAGTCCCCGTTCGCTCCCCCGGCCCCCGACGCCGCGCTCCTCGACTACCCCGCCCTGGTCCTGGCCGGACCCGAGGCGTCCGCCGACCACCGCGGCACCCTCCGCCCGCCCGCCGCCGGCCGTCCCGGCGGCGCCCCGTCCCCGGCCGCCACCGCCGCCCGGGCCGTGACCACCCTGCCGCTCCCTCGTCACGCCGTGCCGCCGCGCGTCTCGGCTGGCTCCTTCGACCACCGCTTCGACGCCGCCGCCCCCGCCGACATCCCGTCCGACAGCACCTGGCACACCGTCACCGTCGGCGAGATCCCGCTCTCCGTCCACGCCGAGTACGTCACCGTCCCGGCGGTCGACGAGACGGTGTACGGCACGCTGGTGCTCGCCAACCGGACCGCGCAGGCCGTCCTGGCCGGCCCGGTCGAGGTCACCGTCGACGGCGAGTTCCTGCTCACCGCGGCGCTGCCCACCCTCGCGCCGGGCGGCACGCAACGGCTCGGCACCGGCGTCACCGAGAGCATCGAGGTCGCGCGCCGCACCGAGCTGCGCGAGTCCACGGCGGGCATGCTGAACAACAGCACCGTGCTCGACCACCGCGTGCACGTGGAGCTGGCGAACCGGCTCGGCCGGGCCGTCACCGTCGAGGTCCGCGAGCGCGTACCGGTCAGCCGCGAGGCCGACATCCGGATCGAGGAGCGGGCCGACTGGCACGCACCCGCCGTGCCGTCCCCGGAGTGCCCGCCCAGCACCCGGCTCTGGCGGGTCGAACTGCCACCGGGCGGCCGGGCCGAGCTCGACGGCGGCTACCAGATCAGAATCCCGGCCGGAAAGGCCATCGTCGGCGGAAACCGGAGGAACTGAACGATGAGCAGCGAGACCATCCCCCTCCCGGTCACCGCCGTCACCTGCCTGGAGGACCGCAGCCAGGTCGAGCGCACGGTCACCCTCGACCTCGCCGCCGGCGTCCAGCGGCTGCGTCTCGGCCCGATCACCGCCCTCGCCGTCGACCGCACCCTGCGCGCCGAGACCGGCGACCCCGCCACCCGCGTCCTGGACGCCCGCATCGTGCGCGCCTGGACCCCGCGCGCCCCGCTGCCACCCGGCCCGGACGACTCCGCGCTGCGCCACCGCGTCCACGAGCTCGACGAGCAGGCCCGCCGCGAGGACCAGCTGCACGAACGCATCCAGGCCCGCCTCGCGCTGCTCGCCCAGCTCTCCGCCGACCTGCTGCGCGAGGTCGGCGAGGGCGCCGGCATCGGCGAGGTCGAGCGGGCCCGCTGGGCGCGCGAGCTGGACCGGGTGGACGCCGAGCGCGAGCGGTACGGCGAGGAGCTGCGGGCCGTCCGCTCCCGGCTGCGCGACCTGGAAGAGCAGCGCTCGCAGGCCCACAACGCGCTCGACCAGGCCGAGGAGGAGCCGGCCGAACTGGTCGCCCACCTGGACCTGACCGTCGAGGCGGGCGACGCCGGCCCCGTCCGGCTGACCGTCAGCCACCTGGTGCCGTGCGCGGTCTGGCGGCCCTCCTACCGCGCCACCCTCGCCGACGGCGCGCTGCGACTGGAGTCCGAGGCCGTGGTGTGGCAGCGCACCGGCGAGGACTGGACGGGCGCCCGCCTCACCCTCTCCACCGCCCGCTCGGCCCTGGCCACCGCCCCGCCCTCGCTCACCGAGGACGTGCTGACGCTGCGCGAGCGCAGCGCCGAGGAGCGCCGCACGGTCGAGGTCGAGCTGCGCGAGGAGGCGATCAGCACGCTCGGCCCGTCCGAGGCGGTGCCGGGGGTGGACGACGGGGGCGAGGTCCGGGTGCTGCGCGCCCCCGCACCGGCCACCGTGCCGTCGGACGGCCGGGCGCACCGGGTCCCGCTGGGCTCCTTCACGGCTCCGGCGAGCAGCGAGTACGCGTGCGCTCCGGAGCTGTCCCCGCTGGTCACCCAGGTGGTCCGGTTCTGCAACGCGGCCGGGCACGCGCTGCTCGCCGGGCCGGTCGAGCTGGTCCGCGGCAGCGGCTTCACCGGCCGCGGCGAGCTGTCCTTCACGGCCGTGGGCGCAGACGCCGAGCTGGCGTTCGGCAGCTCGGACGGATACCGGGTGGTCCGTGAGACCGAGGAGCGCCAGGCCACCGCCGGCCTCACCCAGCGCTCGGTGACCACCCGGACGGTGCGGCTGCACCTCTCGCGGTTCTCCGGCCCCGAGGAGCGGGACGAGCAGCTGGTCACGGTCCGCGAACGGGTCCCGGTCTCCGAGGTGTCGGCGGTCGAGGTGCGGCTGCGCAAAGAGGAGTGCTCCCCGGCCCCGGACGCCTTCGACGCCGAGGGCATCGTCCGCTGGGACCTGCCGCTCGGCCCGGGTGCACGCCGGACCGTCACGCTGGTCTACGAGGTCTCCGCGTCCGCGAAGGTGGCGGGCCTGTGACCGCTTCCACGACCCGCCGTCCTGACGGCCGCTCAGGAACTGGCCCGGCCACAAGCCCGGGTACAAACCCTGGTCCGACCGGAAGCTCGGGTACAACAGGAACATGATCCTGCACCTCGCCCCCCTGGACGACTGGCTGGCCGACCCCGGCCGGCCGTACGCCACCGCCTCGCTGCTCACCGACGGGTTCATCCACTGCTCGGCGGACGAGCAGACGGCGCTCGCGGTGGCCAACGCCTTCTTCGCCGACGCCCGCGAGCCGCTGATGGTGCTGCTGATCGAGGAGGCGCTGGTGGAGCCGATGGTCAAGTGGGAGGCTCCGAACGGCGCACCGCCGCCCGGTGCCACGCCCGGCGTGCTGTTCCCGCACATCTACGGCCGGCTGAACCGGTCCGCCGTGGTCGGCCTGGAGAAGGTCGAGCGCGGACCGGACGGCCGCTGGGCGAGCCTCACCCCCTGGAGCTGACCGGCGCACCCCGCCCGGAACCTCCCCGCCCTCAGCCGGCTCCACCCCGAACCGGCTCCACCCCGGAACCGGCCCCGTACCCGAACCCGACGCCCCGAACCCGACGCCCGGGACCCGACCCCGGGGACCCGACGCCCGGGACTCGCCGTCCTCAGAGCCAGCCCCGCTCCCGGGCCGCCATGCCGGCCTGGAAGCGGGTGGTGGCGCCCAGCTCGCGCATCAGGCTCTGCAGCCGGCGCTGGGTGGTCCGGGCACTCCAGCCGAGGGAGCGGGCGATCGACTCGTCGGTGAGGCCGGCCGCCAGCAGGCCCAGCAGCTTGCGGTGGTCGGCCTCCGGCTCCAGCGCCCCCTCGGCCGCGCCGAGCGCGGCCTGGAGCTGGACGGCGCGCTCCCACTCCGCCTCGAAGAGCGTGTCCAGCGCCTGGAGCAATGCGGACGGGTGGATCACGTAGGCGGCGTCGAGCACGCTGTCGCCGACGCTGATCGGGATGATCGCCATCCGGTCGTCCGACATGATCATTTTCATCGGCAGCACCGGCCGGACCCGCGCCTCCTCACCGTCCGCGACGCCGACCAGGATGTTCTTCTCCAACCGGCCCGGCCAGGCGACGGCCTCCCGGTCGTAGATGGTCCGGAACCGCAGCCCCTCCTTCATCCGCTGCCGCTGCAACGGGATGTTGGCCACCGGGTCCTGGATGTACGGGGGGCAGTCGAAGCCGCGCACCTGGTACTGGCTGGTCTCGGTGATGTGCTCCAGCCGCTGGGCGATCGCCTCCCCGCCGGTCAGGACCTCGACCGAATGCGCCGGGTCGGTGTAGCGCGAGGCCTCCCGGAAGGCGTCCATCAGGCGGTGCATCTCGGCGCGGGCGTGCCGCAGTTCGGACTCCCGGTGGCCGATCAGCGTGCCGATCGCGACGTCGGGGGCGACCGGCAGGAACCGGTGCCGGTCCACCGGTGCCCGGGTCGCCATGCCGTGCTGCGCCAGCCGGTCCAGCGCGCGGATGCTCTGCTGGAGGGTCAGCCCGCAGCCGGCCGCGAGGTCCTCCGCCGTGGACTGCGGATTGGCCACCAGCGCCGCGTAGACCTGTCCGTCCGGCACGGCCAGTCCCAGTGCGCTGAGTGGTGCATCGGACACGACGCCGCTCCCCCGTCTCGCCCCTCGTCCGCGCCGAAGTGGCGCAGTCCCGCCACCCGGCGGGTCGTGGTCAGGTGGCAATCCTCGGCCACGGATCATGACGCTGACAAGGCGATGACCAGGCGATGCGTCCCGGCTCACAGCAGAACCCGCCGAACGGCGTGAGGGCCTCCCCGCCACTCGGCGGGGAGGCCCTCAGGACACGGCATGACGCCACAGGCACAGCAGCGCCGCGGCGACGTCGCCCGAAGCGCCCGAATATGCAGACCGGTCTACCGATCTATGCCGACCGGTCTACAGAAACGAGGCAGGCGCCGGACGGCGGACATACGGAGCCGTACCGCCGTCAGACGCGGCGGTCAGCGGCCGGCGGACAGCGAACCGCAGACGCCGACGAACAGCGCGGCACGGCGGACGGCCCGCAGAATATGCAGACCGGTCCACCTAAATATGCCGACCGGTCTACAGACCGACCTCGTGCATCAGCTGGCCGACCTCGGGGTTGGTCAGACGGCGCAGCCAGCCGGACTTCTGGTCGCCCAGCGCGATCGGACCGAAGTGGGTGCGGACCAGCTTCTCGACCGGGAACCCGGCCTCGGCCAGCATCCGACGGACGATGTGCTTGCGACCCTCGTGCAGGGTCACCTCGACCAGGTAGTTCTTGCCGACGTTGGAGACCACCTTGAAGCTGTCGGCGCGGGCGAACCCGTCCTCCAGCTCGATGCCCTGCGCCAGCCGCTTGCCCAGGTCGCGCGGGATCGGCCCCTGGATGGCGGCCAGGTAGGTCTTGGTCACGCCGTACCGCGGGTGGGTGAGACGGTGGGCCAGCTCGCCGTGGTTGGTGAGCAGGATGATGCCCTCGGTCTCGGTGTCCAGGCGGCCGACGTGGAACAGCCGGGTCTCCCGGTTGGTCACGTAGTCGCCGAGGCACTGGCGGCCGTCCGGGTCCTCCATGGTGGAGACCACGCCGGCCGGCTTGTTCAGCGCGAAGAAGAGGAACGACTGGGTGGCGACGGTCAGGCCGTCCACCTTGATCTCGTCCTTCTCCGGGTCGACCCGCTTGCCCTGCTCGGTGACCCGCTTGCCGTTGACCTCGACGCGGCCCTGCTCGATCAGCTCCTCGCAGGCCCGACGGCTGCCGATACCGGCACGCGCCAGCACCTTCTGCAGGCGCTCGCCCTCGGGCTCGCCGAAGGTCTTGGGAAGCTTCACGGCCGGCTTGTCGTGCCGGGCCAGCACCGCGTCCTCGATCTTGGCCTGCAGCTCGCGCGAACGCTGCGGCTGACGGCGCGGGTCGCCCGGGGCGCCCTGGCCCTCACGGCGCGGACGCGGGGCCGGGCCGGGACGACGGCCGGTGTAGCCGCCACGGGCGGGGGTGGCGTTGGGGCCGCCGCCGTACTCGGGGCGGTCGTAGCGACGCTCCTCGGGCCGCAGCGGGCGGTCCGGGTAGCGGCGGTCGTCACGCCGGTCGTCCCGGCGGTCGTCCCGGCGGTCGTAGGAGCCGGAGCCGCCACGCGAACCCGACCCGCCGCCGTACGAACCGCCCCGCGCGGAGCCGGAACCGCCGCCGTACGAACCGGAGCCACCGCGCGATCCCGAGCCGCCGCCGTAGGAGCCGGAACCGCCGCGCGAACCCGAGCCGCCGCCGTACGAACCCGAGCCGCCACGCGAGCCCGAACCGCCGCCATAGGAGCCGGAGCCCGACCCGCCACGCGAGGAGCCCGACCCGCTGCCGTACGAACCCGAGCCGCCGCGCGAGGAGCCGGAGCCACCGCCGTACGAGCCCGAGCCACCGCGGCCGGAGCCGCTTCCGCCCCCGTAGGAGCCGCTGCCGCCCCGGCCCCCGCCCTGTCCGCCACGACCGCTGCCGCCGCCGCTGCTGTTCCTGCCGTTGCCACTGCTACGCATCAAAGTGTCCGTACGTCGTTTTCCGTCTGGGCTGTGCGGTCGTTTCGGCCGACCTCACCGCCCCCTACCGATCAGGCGCAGCCCGATCGGCCTCGCCACTGCCGCCCGCGGCCTGCACGGCAGCGGCGGCGACCGCCTCCGCGATCATCGTGCCCTCCAGGGACTCCGCTTCCACGTCGTCGACCTCGGGCAGGAAGGGAGCGAGCTCCGGCAGCTCATCCAGGCCGCGGAGCCCCATCCGTTCCAGGAAGTAGTTCGTCGTCCGATACAGGATCGCACCTGTTTCGGGCTCGGATCCGGCCTCTTCCACCAGTCCTCGCTGTACCAGGGTACGCATCACGCCGTCACAGTTCACACCACGGACGGCCGAGACCCGCGATCTGGACACCGGCTGACGGTAGGCGACGACCGCCAGCGTCTCCAGCGCGGCCTGGGAGAGCCGGGCCTGCTGGCCGTCCAGGACGAACCGCTCGACGGCCGGCGCGCACTCGGTCCGGCTGTAGAACCGCCACCCGCCGGCGACCAGCCGCAGGTCGAAGCCCCGGCCCTGGGCGGTGTACTCGGCGGACAGCTCACGCAGCGCCTCGGCCACGTCGGCCCGGGGCCGCTCCAGCACGGACGCCAGGTGGGCCTCGCCGGCCGGCTCGTCGACGATCATCAGAATCGCCTCCAGCTCCGCCTTCAGCCCGAGCCCGGGCTCCTCCTCGGACAGAACCTCGCCGGCACCGGAAGTCGTCGGGGCCGACTTCTGGTGCACGACCAGCGCCTCGGCCCGAGCCTGCTCGCCGGCTACCGGCCCACCGGCCGCCGACCCCCCGGCCACCACCTCGTCCAGCCCGCCCTCGTCGAGCCCTACCTCGTCGAGCCCTGCCTCGTCGAGTACCACGTCACCAGGTACCGCGTCACCGGACACCACCTCGCCGGGCAGCGCGTCACCGAGCCCCGGCGCCGGTTCCAGCCACTCCTCGGCCCGCGGCCGCCCGGGCACCCCGAGCGGACGCCGCACCGGCCGCCCTCCGGCATCCGTCCCAGACGTCATCGCTCCTCCTTCTGCGGCCCGACCCGCTCCAGACCGACCCCCCGCGGCCCGCCCGACGTGCCCAGCCCCGGCCCGCCCGGCTGCTCGCCCGCCGGCCGGTCGAACTCGTCCGTCACCTCGACCGCGCCCCGGTCCGCCTCGGCCACCCACCGCACCAGCAGCTCGCCCAGCGCCTCCGGCTGCTCGAAGGCGAGCACCCGCTCCCGGTACAGCTCCAGCAGCGCCAGGAACCGCGCGACCACGACCAGGTCGTCCGGCGCGTCCTCGACCAGCCGCTGGAACGAGGCCTCGCCCAGCTCGGTGAGCAGCCCGACCACCAGCCCAGCCTGTTCCCGGACACTGACCGGCGGGGTGTGGATGTGGTCGACGTAGACGACCGGCTCGGGCTTCGGCGCCATGGCCCTCGCCGCCAGCTGCGCGAACCGCTCCGCGCCGATGCCGATCACGACCTCGGGCAGCAGCTGCGCGTGCTCGGGCTCCAGCCCGGCGGTCCGCGGCCGCCGGAGCAGCTCGGCGGCCCAGCGCTCGCCGAACACGGCGGCCGCCCGCTTGTAGGCCCGGTACTGCAGCAGCCGGGCGAAGAGCAGGTCGCGCGCCTCCAGCAGGGCGAGGTCCTCCTCGTCCTCGACCTCGGCGGCGGGCAGCAGCCGCGCGGCCTTGAGATCGAGCAGGGTCGCGGCGACGACCAGGAACTCGGTCGCGGCGTCCAGGTCCCAATCCGGGCCCATGGCCCGGATGTAGGACATGAACTCGTCGGTGACCGTCGCCAGTGCCACCTCGGTGACGTCCATCCGGTGCTTGGCGATCAGGCTCAGCAGCAGGTCGAAGGGGCCTTCGAAGTTGTCCAGCCGCACCCGGAAGCCGCCCCGCGACTCATCGGCGGGCCCGACGGTCCCGGCGGCGGCGACGGAGGGTTCGGGGCTGCTCGGCATGACGGTCCATCTTCACCCGGCCGCGCCGCCCGCCCCACGCCGGGGCCACCGACACGCCGCCCGCAACCTCGGCACACACCCGGGTCCGACCGCGGGGCGCAGCCGCAGGGCGCCACCGCCCACCGCAGCAGAGAGCAGAGAACACACCGCACCCGGCGCGCAGGGCCCAGCGCCCGACAGGCGCCCCCAGGGCGGCCCGACCCCTGCAGGCGGCTCAACCCGCCCGCAAAGAGCCCTCAAGCGGCCGCACAGCACCCGCAGGAACAAAGCCACCCGCCACAGCACCACAGCACCCGCGCCCACCCGTAAGCGCCGCCCGGCACCCGCTCTGCACCCGTAGGCGCCGGCTCAGCGCCCGCGCATCAGCGCCCGCGCAGCCGCCGCACCAGGATGCTCGCCTCGCCGCGCTGCTCCAGGTCGGCCAGCACCACCGCGATGGCCTCCCGGACGATCCGGCCGCGGTCCACCGCGAGCCCGTGCTCCCCGCGCAACACCAGGCGGGTGTGTTCGAGGTCCATCAGTTCCTCGGCCGACACGTACACGGTGATCTTCTCGTCGTGCCGCTCCCGCCCGCTCGGGCGGCGCGGTGCCCGGCCACGCGGACGGGGGCGCCCCGCGCCGCCCGCCTGCTCCTCGGCGGCACCCGCGTGCTGGCGCGGCCCCGGCGCGGCGGCCCGGCCGCCCTGCACCGTCGTCCCGGCCTGCGCGGCACCCGCCGCACCCGCCTGCCCGGCACCGGCTCCCTGGCCGGCTCCCTGGGCACCGCCCGGCTGCGCCGGACCGGGTACCGACACTCCGGCCGGCGTACCGCCCGGCGCCGTGCCCGGCATACCGCCCGAGACGCCCGGCGCGCCGACCGTCGACGGCCGGCGCTCCTCGGCGCCGCCCTCGGCGTCCTCGGCACCGTCCGTGCCGGCGCCGGTGCCGCCGGCACCGTTGACGGTCCGTGCGGTCTCCGGTCTGGGAGCCTCGGCGGCCGGACGCGGCGCGAGGGACGGCGACAGCGCCATCCCCCCGGTGGTCCGGAACAGCTCGTCGGCACCCGGGAGACTCACTCGGCGGGGCGGCACCGGTCGAGCACCTCCCTGGCGAGCTGACGGTAGGCGGCGGCACCGACCGAGTTGGTCGCGTACGTGGTGATCGGCTCGCCGGCGACGGTGGTCTCCGGGAAGCGCACGGTCCGCCCGATGACGGTGTGGAAGACGTGGTCGCCGAACGCCTCGACGACCCGGGCCAGCACCTCGCGGCTGTGCACGGTGCGCGAGTCGTACATGGTGGCCAGGATGCCGTCCAGGCGCAGCTCGGGGTTGAGCCGCTCGCAGACCTTCTCGATGGTCTCGGTGAGCAGCGCGACGCCGCGCAGGGCGAAGAACTCGCACTCCAGCGGGACGATGACGCTGTGAGCGGCCGTCAGGGCATTGACCGTCAGCAGGCCCAGCGAGGGCTGGCAGTCGATGATGACGTAGTCGTAGTCGGGCAGCAGCGGCTTCAGGGCGCGCGCCAGCGCGGACTCCCGGGCCACCTCGCTGACCAGCTGCACCTCGGCGGCGGAGAGGTCGATGTTGGACGGCAGCAGGTCCATGCCCGGCACGGCCGTCTTCAGCAGCACCTCATCGGCCGTCAGGCCCCGCTCCATGAGCAGGTTGTAGACGGTGACGTCGAGCTCCATCGGGTTGACGCCGAGGCCCACCGAGAGCGCGCCCTGCGGGTCGAAGTCGACGAGCAGCACGCGGCGGCCGTACTCGGCCAGCGCCGCGCCCAGGTTGATGGTCGACGTGGTCTTGCCGACGCCGCCCTTCTGGTTGCACATCGCGATGATCTGCGCGGGGCCGTGCTCGGCCACCGGCGCGGGGATCGGGAAGTACGGCAGCGGACGGCCGGTCGGGCCGACCCGCTCGCGGCGCTGGCGCGCGGCGTCGGGGGCCAGCGTGGCGGCGTACTCCGGGTCCGGCTCGTACTCGGCGTCCGGGTCGTCGTAGGCGCCGTAGGCGAACTCGCCGTAGGCCAGGCCGTGGGCCGGCAGATCGGCGTCGTAGTCGGTCACCGTGGTCACCTGTGCTGTGTTCTGGCGTGCTTCGAAGGTACGGAGTGCGACCGAGCCGACCTCGGCCGAGCCCACGGTGGCCTGCCGGGCCCCGGACTCCTCACTCGGCTGGCCGGCGGTGTGCTCCGCCAGTCCTGGCTGACCACCCCCGGGAGCAAATGTCGACTCATTCACAAGTCGTCTTACCTCCTTGGGCATCCAGGACTCTATGTCGATTCGTCAGCGTGGCAGCATGCCGACGGTTTGCGACTCTAGGCCGTTCAAGGCGTTCGCAGCAACACAATCCACGGTAGTGGGCAGGATGTGTCGACTATCGGGCATCCCTCTGTCAAGGGATGCGCGGGCCCTTGACCCTAACGTTTCTGCCGTCGGGTGACGCGACCCACAGAAATTGACGACAGAGCGACCCACCCACGCCACCGCCCGTTCACGGGCATGCCGAAGCCCCCGACCCCAGGATGGGGCCCCTCCTGTCCGCCGACGGGGAAGGAGGGAGGGTCGGGGGCCTGCGGGCCGCCCCGCGGGGAGCGGCCACGGTCGGTACGGGCCTGCGCCCGTGAGGGCGCGGACCCGTACCGACCCGGAAGGACGAGATCAGGCGAGGATGCTCTCCAGGGCGACCGACTCCAGGCCGAAGGCCTCGGCGACGGCGCCGAAGGTGATCTGGCCCTCGTGCACGTTCAGACCCTTGGCCAGGGCCGGGTCGCGGCGCAGCGCGTCCTTCCAGCCACGGTTGGCCAGCTCGACGACGTACGGCAGCGTCGCGTTGGTCAGCGCGTAGGTGGAGGTGTTCGGGACGGCGCCCGGCATGTTGGCCACGCAGTAGAAGACCGAGTTGTGGACCTGGAAGGTCGGCTCGGCGTGCGTGGTCGGGTGCGAGTCCTCGAAGCAGCCGCCCTGGTCGATGGCGATGTCGACGAGCACGGAGCCCGGCTTCATGCGGGAGACCAGCTCGTTGGTGACGAGCTTCGGGGCCTTGGCGCCCGGGATCAGCACGGCGCCGATCACCAGGTCGGCGTCCAGGACGGCCTTCTCCAGCTCCAGGGAGTTGGAGGCGATGGCCTTGATCTTGGTGCCGAAGACCTTGTCGGCCTCGCGCAGCTTGTTGATGTCGCGGTCGAGCAGGGTCACCTCGTAACCCATGCCGATGGCGATGGTGGCCGCGTGCCAGCCGGAGACGCCACCGCCGATGACGACGGCCTTGGCCGGGTGGGTGCCGGGCACGCCGCCGGGCAGCACGCCGCGGCCGCCGGCCGGGCGCATCAGGTGGTACGAGCCGACCTGCGGGGCCAGCCGGCCCGCGACCTCGGACATCGGGGCGAGCAGCGGCAGGGCGCCGTTGGCGAGCTGCACGGTCTCGTACGCGATCGCGGTGGTGCCGGACGCGACCAGCGCGTCGGTGCCGGCGCGGTCGGCCGCCAGGTGCAGGTACGTGAAGAGGGTCTGGCCCTTGCGCAGACGGTGGTACTCCTCAGCGATGGGCTCCTTGACCTTCAGCAGCAGGTCGGCGGTGGCCCACACCTCGTCGGCGGTGGGGAGGATGGTGGCGCCGGCGGCCACGTACTCCTCGTTGGGGATCGAGGAGCCGACACCGGCGTTGTCCTCGATGTAGACCTCGTGTCCGTTGCGGACCAGCTCATGCACGCCGGCGGGCGTGATGGCCACGCGGTACTCGTGGTTCTTGACCTCGCGGGGGATGCCGACCTTCACGGCTAAACACGTCCTCTTGCCATGGGGGTCCCTACCGGAGAAGACCGGCGGGCGACGCGCACGTGGGGAGACCTCCGGAAGACACCGGGGCACGGATCGCTGCGCGACTGAGTTCGAGTGTAATGAAGCCCAGGCGGCGTGTCAGCCTTCCAAAGTGAATAAATCTGCCGGACACATTGGCAGGTTCGTAGGCTTCCCCAGTGATCTTCCTACCAATGGCGTCTCAACCGGGCATCTCTGACGATACTCCCGAACCGCGCACTACCACCCGGCGTCGAGGCGTTCCCGCAGGTCCGCCAGGGAGGCGCCGACCGTCTGCTGCCCGCGTTCGTCGCCCAGCCGGCGCAGCACCGACAGGGACGCCCGGTACTCCCGCTCGGCCTCCTCGAAGCGGCGCTGCGCGGTGTGCGCCTCCGCCACCCGGGCGAGCAGCCGGGCCTCGGCGGCCTGGTCGCCCATGGACTGCCGCAGGCCGAGCGCCCGGCCGTACCAGTCGGCAGCACGCACCGCGTCACCGAGCGCCCGGTGACAGCCGGCCGCGCTCTCCAGCGCGCGGGCACAGAGCGGCTCGTCGTCGGCGGAGCGGGCGTGGTCCAGGGCGGCGCGGTAGTGGCCGGCGGCCTGCTCCCAGCTGCCGGCGGCGGCCTGGAGGTCCCCCAGGTTGAGCAGCGCGGCGGCGGCGCGGCGGGGCTTCCCGTGCCGCTCGGCCACCGTCAGCACCAGCTCGTGCAGCTGGTAGAGATCGGCCGGGGCGGCGGCGCCGGTCAGCGGCAGCGACCGGAGCAGGGCGGTGACCAGCCGGCCGGCCGAGCCGTCCAGGTCTCCCTGGCCGATCGCGTCGGCGACGGCGCCGAGCAGGACGTCGCGCTCGCCGAGCAGCCACTGCCGGGCCTGCGCGGCCGAGCGCAGTCTCAGCGGGCCGGGCAGCGGGTCCGGCGCGGGGCCGCCGGCCGGGTCGAGCAGGGCGCGGGCCGCCTCGGTGAGCCGGACCAGCCGCTCCAGCAGCCGCGCCCTGGCCAGCTCGACCGCGGCGGGCCGGTCCTCGCGCTCGCGCAGCCGGACCAGCCGGGGGTAGAGCCGGCCGGGTACCCGGTAGCGGGGGGTGCCGTCGGCGGCGGGCGCCTCCTCGCCGAGCAGCTCCCGCTCGGCGAGTGCGGCCAGCATCGTGGCGGCCTCCGGCGCCGGGCAGCCGACCAGGGCGGAGGCGGTGCGCAGGTCCGCCGTCTGGGCGGGCGCGAGGGTGAGCGACCGCAGCATCCGGGCCTGGGCGGCCGGCAGCGTCCCGTAGAGGAGGGTGAACGCGCCGATCAGCGGGTCGTTGTCCGGGACGGGGACGGGTTCGGCGGGCTCGGGCCCGGGCTTCACCCAGGCCGCCGGGTCGGTCGGCGGCACGACGGGCTTGTCGAGCGGCTTGTCGAGTGACTTGCCGAGCGGCCTGTCGGCGGGCTTGTCGGCCGGCTTCCCGGCCTCGGCGTCCGCGGGCCTCCCGCCCCCGGCAGCCGGCCGCTTCCCCCGTCCGGCCCGCTCCTCGGCCGACGGGCGCTTCCCGTTCTTCCCCGCCCGGACGTCCATGGCCGGGGAGTCCTTGACCGGGGAGTCCTTGACCGGGGCGTCCTGCCCGCCGGCCGCAACGTCCTTCGCCGGAACACCCGTCCCGTCCGGCCTCCCCTCCTTCCCCGCCCCCTGCGCCGCCTTTCCCGCCGCCTTGGCCGCCGCAGTCCCCGCCGCCTGGCCTGCCACCGTCCCGTCCGCCTCCCGCACCGCCCGGGCCAGCTCCCGCGCCGCGTCCGTGACGGCCAGCTCGGGGTTGCCCCGCAGCCACCCGGCCATCAGCCGCAGCGCCGCGGGCCGGGAGGCGCAGGCCTCCGCGAGGTCGGCCCCGCCGACCGGGTCGCAGCTGATCCTGGTGCCGCCCACCAGGTCGCCGAGCAGTTCGCCCGAGGCCTGCCGGTCGAGCCCGCCGAGGATGACCGGGTCGATGTCCTCGATCCCGGTGAGCGGCCCGGCGGTGGTGGCCAGGACGAGGCAGCCCGGCTCGTCCGCGAGCAGCGGCCAGACCTGCCCGGCGTCCCGGACGTCGTCCAGCACCATGAGGACCTTCCGGCCGGCCAGCGCCTCGCGCAGCGCGACGCAGGCGGGCTCGTCCCTCCCGTCCTCGACGGCGCCGGGCAGCGGCACGCCGGCACCGTCGGCACCGAGCTGCTCCAGCAGCCGCCGGGCGGCCCGGGCGGGCGGCACGCGGCCGCCGTCGGGGGCGGAGAGGCGGGCGAAGAGCACGCCGTCGGGGTAGTCGGCGGCGACGGTGACGGCGAACCGGGCCGCCAGTGTGGTCCGGCCGGAGCCGGGGCGGCCGGCCAGCACCAGGACGGGACTGCGACCCTCGGCGGGCCGCGCGGCGGCGGCCCGCAGCGCGGCCAGCTCGGCGCGCCTGCCGACGAGCAGGGCGGGCCCGGCGGGCAGCCGGTCCAACCCGGGAACGCCCGCGGGGGGTGCGCCGGAGCCCGCTTCCATGGTCGCCGTCTTTCTCGCCACCCGTGCCACTCCCGACGTCACCCAGTGCTCAGCGGAGGCGGCCCGGCAGGGGCGCCCTGTCTGCGAAGCGTAGTTCGGCCGTCCGGCTCGGCCGAGGTGACATCCGGTCGTACGAACCGGTAAATCACCCCCGCGGATCAACCGCGGGGCGCGGCTCCCGGAGTCAGGCCTCGAAGGGCCGGGCCGGCCAGGGCGAGTCCGCGGGCCGCAGCGCGTCCAGGCCGCCGGGGCCGGTGAGCGCCGCGTGCACGGCGAGGGTGCCGGTGATCAGGGTGGGGTTGTGCAGTTCGCCGGCGTGGATCAGGCGGACCAGCTCCGCGACGGGCACCCGGGCGGTCTCGATCTCGAGCTCCTCGCCGTGCGCCTCGTAGCGCTCGCCCTCGGCCTCGGCGAGGTCGGTGGCGAGGAAGAGCCGCAGCGCCTCGTCGGTGCCGCCGGGCGAGGTGTAGAAGTCGACCAGCACCCGCCAGGCCCCGGCCTTGCAGTGCGCCTCCTCGTACAGCTCGCGCTGGGCGGCGTGCAGCGGGTTCTCGCCGGGCACGTCGAGCAGGCCGGCCGGCAGCTCCCAGAGCCGCTGGCGGACGGGGTGGCGGTACTGGCGCAGGATGAGCACCCGCTGCTGGTCGTCCAGCGCGAGGACGGAGACCGAGCCGGGGTGGGTCTGGTAGTCGCGGCGGGCCCAGCTGCCGTCGGGCATCCGGACCTCCTCGGTGCGCACGCCGGTGACCTTGCCCTGGAACGGCGTATCGCTCTCCCGGACCTCCCACTCCTCCGCCACGTCGAAGATGCCCTGGTCGTCCATCGGTCTCCCCTTTTCGTCAGTACGACACAATCTAACGCCGAACGGCGGCCCCGCGGGAATCGCGGGGCCGCCGTCGGTGAACGGTGACGGCCTACTCCGAGGCGTCCGCCGTCTTGATCTCGATGGCCGCCTTCACCAGGCCCGCGAAGAGCGGGTGCGGACGGGTCGGGCGGGACTTCAGCTCCGGGTGGGCCTGGGTGGCCACCAGGTAGGGGTGCACCTCGCGCGGGTACTCGACGTACTCGACCAGGTCACCCTTCGGGGAGAGGCCGGAGAACTGCAGGCCGGTCTTCTCCAGGTCGGCGCGGTACGCGTTGTTGACCTCGTAGCGGTGGCGGTGGCGCTCCTCGACGTACTGCTCGCCGCCGTAGACCTCGCGGACGATCGAGCCCTCGGCGAGCTTGGCCGGGTAGAGGCCCAGGCGCATGGTGCCGCCCAGGTCGCCCTTGCCGTCGACGATCGCCAGCTGCTCGGCCATGGTGGAGACGACCGGGTACTTGGCGGCCGCGTCGAACTCGGTCGAGTTGGCCTCGGGCAGGCCGGCCAGGTTGCGGGCGGCCTCGATGACCACGCACTGCAGACCCAGGCAGAGGCCGAGCAGCGGGATCCTGTTCTCGCGGGCGTAGGTGATCGCGGCGACCTTGCCGTCCACCCCGCGGTCGCCGAAGCCACCGGGGATGCAGATCGCGTCCACGTCGCCGAGGTGCTCCTGTGCGCCCTCGGGCGTGGTGCAGTCGTCCGAGGTGACCCACTTGATCTCGACCCGGGCGTTGTTGGCGAAACCGCCGGCACGCAGCGCCTCGGTCACCGACAGGTAGGCGTCCGGCAGGTCGATGTACTTGCCCACCAGCGCGACCTTGACGATGTGCTGCGGCTCGTGGACGCGGCGCAGCAGGTCGTCCCAGGTGGTCCAGTCGACGTCGCGGAACGGCAGGTCCAGGCGGCGGACGACGTAGGCGTCCAGGCCCTCGCCGTGCAGCACCTTGGGGATGTCGTAGATCGACTTGGCGTCGATGGCCGCGACCACGGCCTCCTCGTCCACGTCGCACATCAGCGAGATCTTGCGCTTGATGGCCTGCGGGACCTCGCGGTCGGCGCGCAGCACGATGGCGTCCGGCTGGATGCCGATGTTGCGCAGCGCGGCCACCGAGTGCTGGGTGGGCTTGGTCTTCAGCTCGCCCGAGGGGCCGATGTAGGGCAGCAGGGAGACGTGCACGAAGAAGACGTTGTCCCGGCCGACCTCGTGGCGGACCTGGCGGACGGCCTCCAGGAAGGGCAGCGACTCGATGTCGCCGACGGTGCCGCCGACCTCGGTGATCACCACGTCGACGTCCTCGGTCGCCATCCGGCGGATCCGGGACTTGATCTCGTTGGTGATGTGCGGGATCACCTGGACGGTGTCGCCCAGGTACTCGCCGCGGCGCTCCTTGGCGATGACGGTCGAGTACACCTGGCCGGTGGTGACGTTCGCCGAGCCGTGCAGGTTGGTGTCGAGGAACCGCTCGTAGTGACCGATGTCGAGGTCGGTCTCGGCGCCGTCGTCGGTGACGAAGACCTCACCGTGCTGGAACGGGTTCATGGTGCCCGGGTCCACGTTGAGGTACGGGTCGAGCTTCTGCATCGTCACACGCAGGCCGCGGGCCTTGAGCAGGGCGCCCAGGCTGGAGGCGGTGAGGCCCTTGCCGAGCGACGAGGCGACACCCCCGGTGACGAAGAGGTGCTTGGTCGTCACGGCGCGGCCGTTCGATGCCTTGCCGGAATGGGGCTGTGCCAAGAGGGGGCTCCCGTGGGTCGCGTGTCGAAGGTGACGTGGGCGGGAGGCTCGCGGCTCGCCTGAACCGACCGGAGCGGGGTGCGGTGCACGTCGCTCGCGGGGTCGTCGGTTCGGCTGGTCCGGGGCGTTTGATCCCACCGGTCCACGGGATACCAGGGTAACAGTGACCCGGCCGGGACGCGTTCCGGGCACTCCCGGTGTCCTCGGACCGCACGCCCGGCGCACCACCAGGCGCACAACAGGCGCACCATACGGCGCATGGGTCACACCGGTTTCACGACCGGCCCGGGCGGGCCACCCGGCGGCACTCGTCCGGGCCATGACCAGCCCTCCCGACGGGCCACCCGGTGGTGATCCTTCCGGGCCATCCTGCCCGCCACCCCCGCGATGCACGGCATTTCCGCCGAATTGTGGCGCCACACGGGGCTGCGCCCGCGTGCTTCGCCCCTTTCGTCCGTCGTAAGCTGCACGGACGCATCGCCGACAGCACGAGCACGCGGAGGGCGTGGGAGGGTCAGAAACCTCTCGGTCCCCGATGCGCGACCGGACCTCCCCGTATTCGAGCCCCTCCCCACCCACTCCGGGGTCTCGACCGAGCCTCGCGCGGACACTCCAGCAAGGCCCGCCGGCACCCATCGGCAGGCCGGACGTCCCGGGGGCGGCCCCGGCCCCGCAGACCCGCTGGCTCTCCCCGGATCGCCGATGCGTCGTGACCACATTGCGAACTGGAGATCCACGTGGCCGGCCGTATCGAGGACTACGCACTCATCGGGGACATGCAGACCGCCGCCCTGGTCAGCAGGGACGGGGCGGTCGACTGGCTGTGCCTGCCCCGCTTCGACTCGCCGGCGGTCTTCGCCGGCCTGCTCGGCACCGATGAACACGGCTTCTGGCGGATCGGCCCGGCCGAAGTGGTCGACACCGAGCTGCCCGCCCCGGCGGCCGCCCCGGCCCCGGCCGCACCGCGCGCGCGCTTCACCGACACCGGCGACCTCCGCGTCCCGCCGCCCACCGCGGCCGCGCCGGCCGTCCCCGCCGACCGGCGCCGCTACCGGGGCGACTCGCTGATCCTGGAGCAGGAGTGGGACTGCCGGGGCGGCAGCGTCCGGGTGATCGACTTCATGCCCCCGCGCCCGCTGGCCGGCCGGGACTCCGTCCCCCAGGTGATCCGGATCGTCGAGGGCCTGTCCGGCACCGTCCGGATGCGCTCGGCGGTGCGGATGCGGTTCAGCTACGGCCGGATCGTCCCCTGGGTGCACCGGGTCGAGCAGGCCGACGGCGGCCACCGCACCGTCGCCGTGGCCGGCCCCGACTCCGTCTGGCTGGACGGCGAGGCCGAGACGTACGGGCGCAACCTCACCACCTACGCCGACTTCACCGTCACGGCCGGCGAGCGGATCGCCTTCGCGCTCACCTGGCAGGCCTCCCACCTGGACGCGCCGACCGCCCCGGACGCCGAGGAGATGCTCGACGCCACGGCCGGCTTCTGGCACGACTGGGCCGGCCAGTGCACCTACCAGGGCCCCTACCGCGAGGCCGTGATCCGCTCGCTGATCACCCTCAAGGGCCTCACCTACGCCCCCACCGGCGGCATCGTCGCCGCCCCCACCACCTCGCTGCCCGAGGACATCGGCGGCGAGCGCAACTGGGACTACCGCTACACCTGGCTGCGCGACGCCGCGATCACGCTCTCCTCGCTGCTGCGCACCGGCTACCGCGACGAGGCCAAGGCCTGGCGCGAGTGGCTGCTGCGCGCTGTCGCCGGGGACCCGGAGAACCTGCAGATCATGTACGGCATCGCCGGCGAGCGCGAGCTCACCGAGTCCTCGCTCGACTGGCTGCCCGGCTACGAGGGCTCCCAGCCCGTCCGGGTCGGCAACGGCGCGGCGGGCCAGCTCCAGCTGGACGTCTACGGCGAGGTGGTCGAGGCCCTGCACCTGGCCCACATGACCGGCCTGGTCCGCAACGACCACGCCCACCACCTCCAGCTGCGCCTGATCGAGTACCTGGAGGACCACTGGCAGGAGCCGGACGAGGGCATCTGGGAGGTCCGCGGCCCGCGCCGGCACTTCGTCCACTCCAAGGTGATGGCCTGGGTCGCCGTCGACCGCACCATCAAGCTGCTGGAGCAGACCCCCGAGGACGCGCCCTCCGACGGCCACCTGGAGCGTTGGCGCGAGCTGCGCGAGACCATCCACCGGGACGTCTGCGAGAAGGGCTACGACCCGGAGCGCAACACCTTCACGCAGTACTACGGCGGCAAGGAGCTGGACGCCTCGCTGCTGCTGATCCCGCAGGTGGGCTTCCTCCCGCCGGACGACAAGCGGGTGATCGGCACCATCGAGGCCATCCAGCGCGAGCTCTCCACCGAGGACGGCTTCGTGCTGCGCTACCCGACGCACGACGAGAGCGGCAACAACGTCGACGGCCTCTCCGGCCACGAGGGCGCCTTCCTGGCCTGCTCGTTCTGGCTGGCCGACGACCTCGCCATGATCGGCCGGGTTCAGGAGGCGCGCGAGCTCTTCGACAAGCTGCTGGCCCTGCGCAACGACGTCGGGCTGCTCGCCGAGGAGTGGGACCCGCGGGAGAAGCGCCAGGTCGGCAACTTCCCGCAGGCCTTCAGCCACGTCCCGCTGATCGACACCGCGCTGCGGCTCACGGCCTGCGGCGGCGCCTACCTCTCCGCCCAGCCGGACGGCCTGGCCGCCGACCGGGCCGAGCAGGCCACCGTCTGAGCGGGCGGGTCCTGTCCGGTCGATCCCGGCGGACGGGACCTAGCCGGTGCGCTGGACCAGCTCGTCGTAGGTGCTGAGCACCTGGGCGACGGTGGCGGCCTCGTCCGGCCAGGTCTGCGCCTGCTGCCGGCCGGCCGCCACCAGCCGTTCGCGGCGGGCCGGGTCGGCGAGCAGCTCGCGCACGGCGCGGCCGATCGCGGCCGCGTCGCCGGGCGGGACGAGCACAGCCGCGTCCCCGGCCAGTTCGGGGACGCCGCCGACGGCGGTGGCGACCACCGGCACGCCGGCCCGCATCGCCTCCTGGACCACCAGGGAACGGGCCTCCCAGCGGCTGGAGACGACCACCACGTCGGCGGCGGCCAGCAGGTCCGGTACGTCGGTGCGGTAGCCGAGCAGGCGGACGGGGAGCTTCTCGGCGGCCACCCGCTCGCGCAGCGGGGCGGCCTCCGGGCCGTCCCCCGCGAGTAGCAGCAGCGGCTCCGGGTCCAGCGCGGCCAGCTCCCGGCAGGCGTCCAGCAGCAGCCCGAAGGCCTTCTGCGGGACGAGCCTGCCGACCGCCAGCAGCAGCGGGCGGTCCGGGCCGTCGCCGAGCAGCGCCGCCCGGGCCTCGGCCCGCTCCAGCCGGCCCTCCGGCATCGGCGGGGCGGCGACCGGCCCGAGGCGGGCGTCGGTGGCGCCCAGCTCGCGGGCCCGGGCCACCAGGTCGGAGGAGGCGCCGAGCACCAGGTCGGCGGCGCGCGCCACCCGGCGCTCCATCAGCCGCTGGAGCCGCCGCTCCATGCCGGTGGCCAGCAGCGCGTGGTGCGAGGTGACCACCAACGGGGTCTCCGGGCGCAGGCCCGGGAAGCGGCCGGCGGTGCGCAGCGCCAGGTCGGAGAGGAGCGCGGCGCGCAGGCCGTGGGCGTGCACCACGTCGGCGCCGGTGAAGGCCCGGCGCAGCTCGCCGATCGCGGTGGCGTCGCTGCGGGCTCCCGCGGTGGGGGTGATGTCGACCAGGTGGAATCTGGCGCCGGTGCGGGAGAAGCCGAAGAGCGCGTCCGTGCCGGCGGGCGCGCACACCGTCACGGCCACTCCGTGCGCGACCAGGCCCTGTGCCAGGGAGCGCACGTGCGCACCGATGCCGCCGGTACTGGCGGCCAGGACGAGCACCACGTGCAGCTGACCCGGTTCTGGGGCGGCCGCGGCGGCCCGGGCGGCGGAATGGTCCACGTCGTCTCGCATCCGACTCGATCAGGTTCGCGCGCCGCGGTGCGAGGATTTCCCGCCAGCGACGCTCGGGACTGGAAAGCCAGTGTCCAGCCGCCACCATGCCAGGTCGGCGGCCCTCTTGGACAGTCGGCGCCACCAGGGCGCGTCGCCGTCGGTCCGCAGGGGGCCGCCGGCGCCGGCTACCCGTGGCGCGGCGCCCTGGCGGCGGCCAGCAGCTCCTCCGCGTGGGCGCGGCCGAGCTCGGAATCCTCGAGTCCGGCCAGCATCCGGGAGAGTTCGCGCACCCGCTCCTCGTCGTTCAGCACCTTGACACCACTGCGGGTCACAGTGCCGTCGTTGGTCTTCTCGACCACCAGGTGCCGGTCGGCGAAGGCGGCGACCTGCGGGAGGTGGGTGACCACCACGACCTGGGCGGATTCGGCCAGTTTGGCGAGGCGGCGGCCGATCTCGACCGCGGCCTTGCCGCCGACGCCGGCGTCCACCTCGTCGAACAGGTAGGTGGGGACGGGGTCGGCGCCGGCGAAGACCACCTCGACGGCGAGCATCACCCGGGACAGCTCACCGCCGGACGCGCCCTTGGCGATCGGCCGGGGCTGGGCGCCGGGGTGCGGGGCGAGCAGTACCTCGACCTCGTCCACGCCGTGCTGTCCGTAGGCGACGGTGCGGCCCTCGATCTCGATCCCGGACAGGTCGTCGACCTGGCTGATCGAGAAGGTGACCCGGGCGTGCGGCATGGCGAGTTCGGCCAGCTCGGCGGAGACGGCCTCGGCGAAGCGGCCGGCGGCGGCGTGCCGGGCGGCCGAGACCTCGGCCGCCAGCTCGGCCAGCTCGGCGCGCAGCGCGGTCTCCCGGGCGCCCAGCTCGTCGATCCGCTCGTCGTCGCCGTCGAGCTCGAGGAGCCGGGCGGAGCCGGTCTCGGCCCAGGCCAGCACCTCGGCCAGGGAGTTCTCCGGGCCGCCGTACTTGCGCAGCAGCTGGGCCAGGACGGCCCGGCGGTCCTCGACGGCGGCCAGCCGGACGGGGTCGGCGTCCAGGTCGTCGGCGTAGCCGGCCAGGTCGCCGGCCACGTCGGCGAGCAGGTAGCCGACCTCGTTCAGCCGGTCGGCGAGGGTGGCGAGCCGCTCGTCGTGGTGGCGGACGGCGTCCAGGGCGCGGCGGGACTGGGCGAGCAGGGTGCCGGCGTCCAGCGCCTCCGGGTCGGCCGGGTCGCCGGCCAGGGCGGCGTGGGCGAGGGTGGCGGCGGAGGAGAGCGCGTCGGCGTGGCCGAGCCGCTCGGCCTCGGCGCTCAGTTCGGCGTCCTCGCCGGCCACCGGCTCGGCGGCGGCGACCTCGTCCAGGCCGAAGCGGAGCAGGTCCGCCTCCTGGGCGCGCTCGCGGGCCCGGGTGGTCAGCTCCTCCAGGGTGGCGGAGACCTCGCGCAGCCGGCGGTAGACCTCGCGGTACCGGGCCAGCGGCTCGGCCACCGCCTCGCCCGCGTAACGGTCCAGGGCGCCGCGCTGGCGGGCCGGGCGGAGCAGCCGCTGCTGGTCGGTCTGGCCGTGGACGGCGATCAGGTCCTCGCCGAGTTCGGCCAGCAGCCCGACCGGCACGGCCCGGCCGCCGACGTACGCCCGGGAGCGGCCCTCGGCGGAGACGGTCCGGCTGATCAGCAGCGCACCGTCGTCCAGTTCGGCGCCGGCCTCGACCGCGCGGGCGGCCACCGGGGAGCCGGCGGGCAGCTCGAGGCGGCCCTCGACGACCGCGCGCCCGGCGCCGTTGCGCACCAGGCCCGGGTCGGCGCGGCCGCCGAGCAGCAGCCCGAGGCTGGTCACCACCATCGTTTTGCCGGCGCCGGTCTCACCGGTCACGGCGGTGAAGCCGGGGGCCAGTTCGACCACCGCGTCGTCGATGACCCCAAGATCCCGTATCCGCATCTCGTCCAACACGGTGACGACCTTACGAGGTTCCACCCCCGCCGCGCGACGAGCGGCAACTCTGCGCCCGCAAGTTCATCCCTTCCGGGAAGTTTGCGCACTGGTGGGGACGGTGCACCAGCGCAGGAAGAACTGTGCGAGCGGGCCGATGGCCAGCGCGTACGCGACGGTGCCGACGCCGGCGGTGCCGCCGAGCAGGACACCGGCGGCCAGCACGGCCAGTTCGATCCCGGTCCGGATCAGCCGCAGCGAGCGGCCGGTACGCCGGTGCAGGCCGGTCATCAGGCCGTCGCGCGGGCCGGGGCCGAAGCGGGCGCCGATGTAGAGGCCGGTGGCCAGGCCGTTCAGCAGGATCGCGGCGGTCATCAGGGCGATCCGGGCCGGCAGCGGGCCGGGTGTGCCGACCACCCTCAGGGTGACGTCCATCGCCGCGCCGAGCACCAGCACGTTGGCGACGGTGCCGAGGCCGGGGCGCTGGCGCAGCGGGATCCAGAGCAGCAGGACGAGGGCGCCGCAGATGGTGACCCAGGTGCCCACCGAGAGGCCCGCGGTGCGCTGGAGGCCCTGGTGGAAGACGTCCCAGGGGTCGAGACCGAGCCCGGAGCGCAGCATCAGCCCCATGCTCGTCCCGTACAGCCAGAGCCCGACGGCGAGCTGCGGGAGCCGGCGGCCCAGCGCGTGGGTGTCACCGAGCAGGCGGACGGCGAGGGAGGTCCCGGCGGTGACGGGAGCGGGGACGGGCGCGGGCGTGGTGGTGGTGGCCATCGGGTCTCCTGCGGGTGGTGCTGCACCCCGGGGCCTCGCCGCCGGCGGTGGCGGACTCCATGGCCGCCCTGCCATGATGGGCAGGCCAATGAAGACCGCTCCAGGGCCAATTCCAAGCAAGTGGACTGATCAGCATGGCCGACTGGCACACCACCGTCACCGCCGCCGCGCTCGCCCGGCTGCTCTCCACCGCCCGGCTGCCCGAGCCGGCCTCCCGCCGGCCCGCCTACCGCACCCTGGCCGGGCAGATCCGGCTGCTGGTCTCCGAAGGCCGGCTGCCGGTCGGCGCCCGGCTGCCCGCCGAACGCGAACTGGCCCTCGCCCTGCGGCTCAGCCGCACCACCGTGGCCACCGCGTACGAGGCCCTGCGCACCGACGGCTACCTGCGCAGCCGGCGCGGATCCGGCAGCTGGACCGCCCTGCCCGAGGGTGCGCCGCCGCCCGGCGACGCACTGCAGCCGGTGCCGCCGGACGAGCAGGGCCACACCCTGGACCTCGGCGTCGCCGCGCTGCCCGCCCCGCAGCCCTTCCTCGGCGCGGCCGCCGCCCGGGCCGTCGAGCAGCTGCCCGCGTACGCCGCCGGGCACGGCCACTTCCCCACCGGCGTCCCGGTGCTGCGCGAGGCGGTGGCCCGCCGCTTCACCGAACGCGGACTGCCCACCACCCCCGACCAGATCCTGATCACCATCGGCGCGATGGGCGGCCTGCACCTCGTCCAGCGGGCGCTGATCGGCCGCGGCGACCGGGTCGCCGTCGAGGCGCCCAGCTACGCACACACGCTGCAAGCACTGCGGCGCGGTGACGCCCGCCTCGTCCCCGTCCCGTACGCCTGGCCCGGCGGTGCGGCCCGGCAGCCCGAATGGGACCTCCCCGAGTGGCGGCGGGTGCTGCACGGCGCCGCGCCCAAGGTCGCCTACGTGATCCCGGACTTCCACAACCCGACCGGCGCCCTCGTCTCCGAGGAGCAGCGCCGCGAACTGCTGGCCGCCGCCCGCGCCGCCGGCACCGTGGTGCTGGTCGACGAGACCACCGCCGAACTCGGCTGGGGCGTCCCGGACGACGCCGCACTCCCCCGCCCGATGGCCGCACTGGACCGCTCGGCCCAGGTGGTCACGGTCGGCTCGGCCGGCAAGCTGCTCTGGGGCGGCCTGCGGATCGGCTGGGTCCGGGCCGCCCCCGCCCTGGTCCGCCGGCTGGCCTCCGAGCGCGTCTACAGCGACGTCGGCGCCCCGGTGCTGGACCAGCTGATCGCCGCCGAGCTGCTGGGCGAGCCGCTGGCCGCCGTCCGCGCCCATCAGCGGGACCGGATGCGGGCCACCGCCGACGCCTTCGCCCGCGCACTTCCCGCCCACCTGCCCGAGTGGCGCTACGCCGCCCCGCCCGGCGGGCTCGTGCTCTGGGTCTCCACCGGCGGCGTCTCCGGCGCGGCGCTGGCCCTGGCGGGCGAGCACGGTGGCGTCCGGATCGCCGCGGGCAACCGCTTCGGCTCGGACGGCGCGTTCGAGCACCACATCCGGATTCCGCTCACCCTGCCGGCCCCGGCCGTGCCGGCCGCCGTCGAACGCCTCGCCGCGCTCGCCACCCGGGCGGCCGCCGGCGGCCGGTGGAGCGAGGCCGCCGACGACAGCCAGCCACTGGCGGTCTGACGAAGGATCAGTTCACCGTGACCTGCGGTGGATTCAGTGCGTCTCCGCCCGTCCGCGCCAACCCGTCACCGGCAGCGCGAACTTGGCCACCAGACGGTCGGTGAACGGCGCCCGGTGCAGCCGCGCCAGGCGCACCGGCGTCTGGCCCCGGCGGACCTCCACCCGTGCCCCGGCGGGCAGTTCGACCGAACGGCGGCCGTCGCACCAGAGCACCCCGTGCGGGGTCTTCGGCTGCACCTCCACCGCCAGCACCGAGTCCGGCGAGGTCACCAGCGGCCGGGCGAACAGCGCGTGCGCGCTGATCGGCACCATCAGCAGCGCCTCCACCTCCGGCCAGACCACCGGCCCGCCGCCGGAAAACGCGTATGCCGTCGAGCCGGTCGGCGTCGCACAGACCACCCCGTCACAACCGAAGTTGGAGACCGGGCGGCCGTCCACCTCGGTCACCACCTCCAGCATCCGCTCCCGGGACGCCTTCTCGATCGACGCCTCGTTCAACGCCCAGTCGTGGTGCACCACATCGCCGTTGGTCCGGACGATCACGTCGAGGGTCATCCGCTCCTCGACCTCGTAGTCGGCGTCGACCACCCGCTCGACCACCACCGCGAGATCGTCCCGCTCGGCCTCGGCGAGGAAGCCCACCCGGCCGAGGTTGATGCCCAGCATCGGCAGCCCGTGCTCGCGCGCCAGTTCCGCACCGCGCAGCAGCGTCCCGTCCCCGCCCGCGACCAGGATCAGCTCACAACCGTCCGCCGCACCCGGCCCCCCGGCCACCCGCTCGACCCCGTCCGGCAGATCCAGGTCCACCGCCTCGGCCGCCAGCAGCCGGATTCTGATCCCCGCCTTCAGCAGGCCGTGCACCAGCCCCTCGACACTGCGCAGCGCCGCCTCCCGGCCGGTGTGCGCGATCAGGAAGACCGTACGTTCATCATTCATGCCCGCTGCCCTCTCCCTACGGCTGCCGGGTCGCCCTTGGCCCGGTTCGGCCGCGTCACCCAGCATGACGGACCGGACGTCCGCAGAGCACCCTATCGGGGGCCCTCCGCGACGGCCCGGTCCGCCTCCGCCGGGTCCAACTGCTCGGCGTCCCGGCGCAGCCAGAGGAAGTACTCGACGTTCCCGGACGGCCCCGGCAGCGGGCTCGCCGTGACGGCCCGCACACCCAGCCCGAGCTCCCAGGCCTGCCCGGCGACCTGGCGCACCATCTCGGCACGCAGCTGCGGGCTGCGCACCACCCCGCCGCTGCCGAGCCGCTCCTTGCCGATCTCGAACTGCGGCTTGACCATCAGCACCAGGTCGGCGTCCTCGGCGGCGCAGCCGGCCAGCGCGGGCAGGACCAGGCCGAGCGAGATGAACGAGAGGTCGCCGACCACCAGGTCGACCGGCGTGCCGCCGATCAGGTCCACGGTCAGCTCGCGCACGTTGGTGCGGTCCATCACCGTCACCCGGTCGTCGCTCTGCAGCGACCAGGCCAGCTGCCCGTAGCCGACGTCCACCGCCAGCACGTTTGCCGCCCCGGCGCGCAGCAGCACGTCGGTGAAGCCGCCCGTGGACGCGCCCGCGTCCAGCGCCCGGCGGCCCTCGACCACCAGGCCCTGCGGCACAAAGGCGGCGAAGGCGCCGGCCAGCTTGTGGCCGCCGCGCGAGACGTAGTCCGGGTCGTTCTCGTCCTTGGCCACCACGACCGCCGCCGAGGTCTCCACCTGGGTGGCCGGCTTGGTCGCGGTGGTGCCGCCGATGGTCACCCGGCCGGCCGCGATCAGCTCGGACGCGTGCTCGCGCGACCGGGCCAGCTTGCGGCGGACCAGCTCCGCGTCGAGACGGCGTCGTGCCACTGCCACTGGTGTTTCAGCTCCTACAGGTGGTTCTGCGGGTCATCCCCGGCGGGTCATTCCCGGTCGAGCGCGGCCAGCGTGTCGGTCAGCCGCTGGTGAACATCTTCGTACACCGCGACGTGCGCGTCGGTCGGTACCCCGTCCAGCACCTCCAGCCGGGCCAGCCCGGCGTCCACGGCCGGGTGGCCGGTCGGGGTGAGCTCGACACCCAGCGGGAGCGGTTCACCCACGGCGCCGGGCGTGCCCGCGGCGGGGGCGGGAGCCGGGACGGCCGGGTCGAGGTCAGGCATCGGGCTGCTCGGGCTTCTTCGCGCCGCCGGTCTTCCTGACAGCGGCGGTCTTCTTCACCGCCGCCTTCTTGGTGACGGCCTTCCTGGCCGCCGCGTCCTTGGTGGCCGCGTTCTCCGTGGCCGCGGCCTTGGTGGCCGGCTTCCGGACCGTCGTCTTGTCGGCGGCCGCCTTCTTGGTGGCCGCCTTCTTCGCGGCCGCCTTCTTGGTGGCCGCCTTCTTGGTGGCCGCCTTCTTCGCCGCGGGCTTCGGGGCGGGCTTCGAGGGCGTCTTGGACACGGCCTTGGACGTGGCCCTGGACGCGGGCTCGGGGGCGCCCGCACGCTTCGCCGGGGCCTTCCTCGGCGGCCTCTCCGCCACCGGTTCCTGCACCGCCCGCCCCGCACGCACCGGCGGCACCGGCGGATCGACCTCGACCGGCGCGTCGACCTCCACCCGCTCGGCCACTATCGGCTCACCGACCGCCCGGGCCGCGGGCGCCGCCGGCTCGTCCTCACGCTCCCAGCCCTGCCCGAACAGCCCGTCGGCCCGCGGCGCCGGCCCGGGCTCCTCCGCCCCGGCCCCCGGCTTCGGCGCGGGCGCGACGCCCTCCTCCTCGACCTCGCGCAGCTTGCTCTCCAGGTAGGCGAGGACCACGCCGACCTTGGTCACCTGGTCACCGACCCGCTCGAAGGCCTTCTCCACCTCGCCGCGCGCCACCCCGACGGCCAGGTCCACCCCGGCCCGCCCGGCGGTCAACGCCTCCTCGGCCAGCGTCTGCAGCGACTCGGCCGACGGCGGGAACTGCCCACCCAGCCGGCGCTCGAGCTCGGCGACGTCGAGCCCGCCCTTCTCCAGCAACCCGGCCGCCGTCCCGACGACCCGCTTGCCGACCTCCTCCACCAGCCCGGCGGCGACCTCCACCGCTCCCCGCACCGTCTTCGGCAGCATCCGGGTGCCTCCTTAGCGCCTGCGCGCATTGCTTCGTCGCCGTCGGTGCCCGGACCGTTCCGGGCACCCCACAGACGACGCTACCGCCAAAACCCTCCTGCGGTACCGTGACCCCGCAGTCACCGCAGTCGCCGCCGTACAGGGAGTGGACCAGCCGCCATGGCCAACGCCGAGGAGTGCCGCGCGGCACTGGAACAGCTCAGCCGGAACATGGCGAAGTCCACCGGAGACGTCCGCAAGGCCGCCGCCCTCGACCGCTCGCTCACCTGCCGGATCACCGACCTCGACCTGACCTTCACCGGCCGGCTGCGCGACGGCCGCATCGAGGACGTCACCGAGGCCCCCGGCGCCCCGACGGAGAAGGCCGAGATCCGGCTCACCATGAGCAGCGACGACCTGGTCGCCATGGTCGACGGCCGGCTCAACTTCGCGTCCGCCTGGGCCGGCGGCCGGGTCAAGCTGGAGGCGGGCTTCCGCGACCTGCTGCGGCTGCGCACCCTGCTCTGACCCGGCTCCCGGGCCCCAGGCGCGGCCTCAGGGGCCCGGCATCTGCCGGACGGCCCTCAGAAGCCCAGCTCGGCCAGCGCCTTCCGGCCGTCCGCCGGCCCGCCGTCGGCGTCCAGCGCCGTCCAGGCCGCCGCGCACAGCGCCCGCAGCCCGTCCCAGCGGTCCTCACCGGTGGCCGCGAACCGCAGCTCGCCGTCCTGCACCGCCGCGACCCAGCCGCCGCAGCCGAAGCCGCCGCCCGACTGCCCGGCCACCTCCGGGTGCGGGGCCAGCAGCCCGCGCAGGTCCGCCGACAGGTACGTCGGCCGGTGCTCCACCGGGGCCTCCAGCAGCTGCGCGGCCGTCGTCACCCCGGTGAAGACCAGCAGGCTGTCCACCCCGCCGTTGAACGCGCCCTCGATGTCGGTGTCCAGGCGGTCCCCGACCACCAGCGGCCGCCGCGCCCCCGTCCGCAGCACCGTCTCCCGGTGCATCGGCGGCAGCGGCTTGCCCGCCACCTCCGGCTCCACGCCCGTCGCCGCCCGCACCGCCGCGACCAGCGTGCCGTTGCCCGGCGCGATGCCGCGCGCCTGCGGCACCGTCAGGTCCAGGTTGGACGCCACCCACGGCAGCCCGCTCTGGATCGCGAACGACGCCTCGGCCAAGTGCTGCCACCCCACCGAGGGGTCGAAGCCCTGGACCACCGCGAGCGGCTCCTCGGCCAGCGTCCGGACGGCCACCAGGCCACGCTCGGCCAGCGCCTCCTCCAGGCCCGGACCACCCACGACCAGCACCTTCGACCCGGCCGGGACCTTCTCGGAGACGACCCGGGCGGCCGCCTGCGCCGAGTTGATCACGTCCGCGGGCTCGGCGGGCACGCCCAGCTCGGTCAGGTGCGCGGCCATCACCCGGGGCGGGCGGGAGGCGTTGTTGGTCACGTACGCCAGCCGCATCCCGGCCGTCCGCGCGGAGGCCAGCGACGCCACCGCGTGCTCGATCGCGTGCGGCCCGGCGTACACCACCCCGTCGAGGTCCAGCAGTGCCGTGTCGTACGCCTCGGTCAGCGGGAGCCCGCTCCCGCCGGGGGAGGTCCGTCGCGCGGTGGTGGCCGTCTCGGTCATGCCTGCTCTACCTCATTCACTGCGTCGATCGCCGTCATCCGTGCCATGCGTGCCGCGCCGCCCGCCCGTGGCGTCCGGGCCGCCCGAGCCCTCCGGGTTGCCCGAGCCGCCCGAGCCGCCCGAGTCGTCCGGGCCGGGCACGGCCTGCGAGCCGTCACCGGCCCGCGGGGGCTCCAGGTACCCCGGTGCCCCGGGCAGCAGCGGTCCGAACGCGCCCGCGCGCGCCGCCAGGGTCGCCCGGGTCTGCCGCAGCGCGGCCCGGTAGTGGTCGGCCTCCGGTCGCATCGCCACGGCCAACGCCAGGTGCTCGGCGGACGTCTCGAAGTCGCCCAGCCGCGCGGCCGCGACGCCCCACCCGAACTGAGCGTAGTCGTCCGACGGATCGGCCAGGGCGACCGCCCGGAAGTTCTCCAGCGCCGCCGCGTACGAACCCGCGTCGAACTGCGCTCTCGCCAACGTCTCCCGGATGCTGCGCGAGTGCGGCTCCGCCGCGGCCGCCCGCGCCAGCAGCTGCTCGGCAGCGGCCGGGTGCCCCTGCGCCAGCAGTTTCCCGCCCCGGCGGAACCACTCGTACACGTCCCCCACGGGCTCCCCCGCCTGTCCCTGCGCCGGGACCCCGCCCCCGTCGGAGCCCTCATCGCCCGCGAATCCGCCCGGGGAGCCGTCCGCGCCCCCGCTGCCGCCGTCCACCCGCTCCTGCCCGCCGCTGCGCTCGCTCACGCCGTACCTCGCCCTCGGTCACGACACCCGCCCCACCGACCAGCACGGGTGTTCCGATCTCTGAACAACGCGTACCCGGTTACGATGCCCAGAATGAGCACCCCCAGTGCAGAAAGCGGAGCGGAGTCTCCGCAGGGCGGCCCCGGCGATCCCGGTCACGTCGCCACCGCAGGTCTGTCCCTGTCCCCCTTCCGTGGCCTCCGATACGTCCCCGACCGGGTCGGCACCCTGGCCGCGGTGACCTCGCCCCCGTACGACGTCGTCGACCCCGGCCGCCGGCTCGACCTGGAGACGGCCGACCCGCACAACGTGGTCCGGCTGATCCTGCCGCGCCCCGAACCGGACGACGCCGGCGACCGCCCCGACCGCGACACCCGGTACCGGCACGCCGCCCGGCTGCTGCGCGACTGGCAGCGCGAAGGCGTCCTGGCCGCCGACCCGGAGCCCGCGCTGTACGTCTACGAGCAGCGCGTGCCCGCCGGCGGCGACTCCCCGGAGCTGCTCCAGCGCGGCCTGATCGGTGCCCTCGCCGTCAGCGGAAGCGAGGCCGGCGTCGTCCTCCCGCACGAGGACGTGATGCCCCGGCCGGTCGCCGACCGGGTCGGCCTGATGCGCACCACCCGCGCCAACCTCGAACCGCTGCTGCTCACCTACCGGGGCAACGGCGGCGCGGCCGGCGTGGTCGAACGCGCCGTCCAGGGCGAGCCGCTGCTCACCACGACCACCACCGACGGCACCCACCACCGTCTCTGGGCCGTCACCGACCCCGCCGAGATCGCCGAGATCGGCCGCGACCTGGCCACCTGCCGGGCGCTGATCGCCGACGGCCACCACCGCTGGGAGATGTACCTGCGGCTCCAGCGCGAGCACCGGCACCTGCCGCGCAGCCCGTGGGACCGCGGCCTGGTGCTGCTGGTCGACACCGCCCGCTACCCGCTGAAGGTCCGGGCGATCCACCGGGTGCTGTACCGGCTGCCGGTCACCGAGGCGCTGGAGAAGCTCGGCGACCGCTGGCAGGTCAAGGAGGTGCCCGGCCCGCTGGACACGGCGCTGCGGTCCCTCGCCGAGCAGAAGCGGAACGGCGGCAGCAGTTTCCTGCTGACCGGCGGCGAGGGCGTGTTCTGGCTGGTCGGCGAACCCGACGAGGACCTGCTCGACGCCACCGTGCCGCAGGACCGGCCGGAGGAGTGGCGCCACCTGGACGCGACCGTCCTGCACGCCACCCTGCTCGACCACACCTGGCGCGTCCCCGACGGCCCGGACGACATCGGCTACCTGCACACCGCCGTGGCCGCCGAGCGTGAAGCCGCCCGCAGCGGCGGCACCGCGGTCCTGCTGCACCCGGTGCGCGAGAGCGTGGTCCGCCGGCTCGCCGAGCAGGGCGTCACCATGCCGCGCAAGTCCACCTCCTTCGGCCCGAAGCCGGCCACCGGGCTGGTCCTGCGCAGCCTCGAACTGGGCTGACCCGAAAGCCGCTCCGAGCCGCTCCGACGCCGCTCCGAAAGCAGTGAGGCCCTGGGGGGGGGGGGGGGGGGGGGAGGGGGGGGGGGGGGGGGGGGGGGGGGGGGGGGGGTGGTGGCTGGGGGTGAGGGGGTGGGGGGTGTGG